>NZ_JBCOMI010000008.1:0-156962 GCF_040924245.1 Ruminococcus sp. J1101004sp1_RTP21198st1_B9_RTP21198_201120
CAGTGTCGGAAGCAAAGAAGGAGCAGTAGCTGCAAGAATGGAAATCCGAATGCTTCTGGAGGACTATGAATCCAGAAGCATACGTCTTCAGGAAGTTATGACTCTGATTGAAGGGTTGGTAAAACAGATTCCGATGGCTGAGAAGCTGTTGGAGATCAAAGGTGTGGGAATCAGGACAGTGTCAGGGTTCCTTGCAGAAGTAGGTGATATTAGCCGCTTTAACAATCCGAAGGAACTGCAGAAGCTTGCAGGATTGGCATTGGTTGAAAATAGTTCGGGAAAGCACAAGGGCGAGACAACAATAAGCAGACGAGGTCGAAAGAGACTCAGATATCTGCTCTTTGAGGTTGCAATGTCGCTTGTAGCGAAGAACCCGGAGTTCAGGGAACTCCATAATTATTATACAACCAGGAGGCTGAATCCCTTGAAGAAAATGCAGTCACTTATGGCGATTGCAGCCAAGCTGATACGAGTCTTTTATGTCATGCTGACTAAAGGTGTGAATTATGATCCGAAAAAGATGGTAAATGACATCAAGAGACCAGCAGTTTATCTACAGACTGCGTAAGAAAGACAAGTAACTATAGTGGAGGTTGTCACGTGGGCAGCCACTGAATCAAGCAGAATGTAACAGATAACGTCCACTGCTCACAGTGCTGGTACAGGAAGCAAGTCAGTAATCAACAATACAAAGAATGAGCCAGTAGTCGGCAGGAATTTTTACCATAGGGCATGACCCTGTAATGGAGCATAGCTGACACCCTGGTTATGGGCAGGCAGGACGAAGGAAGTTAGGACCTCTGGAGACAGAGATGATCCTGGTGGATATAGGAGGTTAGCTGCCATAGAGGGAAGGGTATACACAAGGCCAGTAAAGCGAAAATCAATGACGTTTTATTTCGTATACCATTCAACCGCTATTTCAGTACCTGATACATCGAAATGCTCATAGCTGTGGCTTATTCACTGAGATATGAAAGGTTGAAAAACCTTGAATTTTCAATAAAAAACACTTGATTATATGAGGAGGTACTTATGCAGTCAGCAAATCAGTTACAGGACATGCTCCGTTCCATCAACCGGAAGAGCTATCCTGCTTATAAATCCCTGAAAGGGGCATATCAGTTTAAGAAATATGTTTTGTCAATTGATCATGTACAGGGCGATCCATTTGCGTCACCGTCCCATGTCAGTGTGAAAATTCCCCACAGAGAAGCTGGATTTCCAGCGGAATATTATAAAGATAAACTGACCAGAATTACTCTGGCAGACTATCTTACCAGACAGTTTGAACAGCAGGTGAATCGCTATACTTTTCGGGCAAAAGGCTCTGGAAAAAGTGGACTTATTTCTGTGACCAGATGCGGTCAGGAGGTGCTGGAGCGAACGGCCTGTGAGATTACAGATCAGGGGATTACCGTCCGGTTTTTTGTAGGATTTCCGGCAAATGGACGTACCATAAATGCGGGAGAGCTGGAAAAAATTTTCTTTGAATTTCTGCCGGTTTGTGTGGAAAAAGCATTTGTATACAGAAATTTAAGTGGAAAAGATTTGGAAAATACTATTTTCCTGGCAGAAGATCAGGCGTATATCAGGGAAGAATTAAAGAAGCGTTCCCTGGTTGCTTTTGTAAATGACGGCGCGATTCTGCCAAGAGAGAGTGGTATTTCATCTAAGCCGATGAAAGGGAGCGTGACATTTTCTTCGCCGGAAAGTCTTCGGGTGACTATGGCGCTTCCCCATAAGGGAAAAATAACCGGAATGGGAATTCCTAAGGGAATCACGTTGATCGTTGGTGGTGGTTATCACGGCAAATCTACCCTTCTGAATGCATTGGAACTGGGCGTGTATAACCACATTCAGGGAGATGGAAGAGAATATGTGATCACGGATTCCACAGCCCAGAAGCTGCGCTCTGAGGATGGTCGATTTGTGAAAGATGTGGATATTTCCCTATTTATAAATGACCTTCCCAATAAAAAAGATACCACCTGTTTTTCCACGGAAGATGCCAGCGGAAGTACTTCCCAGGCAGCAGGAATCGTGGAGGGAATAGAGGCTGGAAGCAAGGTATTTCTGTTGGATGAAGATACATCTGCTACTAATTTTATGGTGCGCGACGCCTTTATGCAGCATGTGATCAGCCGGGAAAAAGAGCCGATCACCCCATTCCTGGAACGCGCCCGGGATCTGTATGAAAAAGAGGGGATTTCCACAATTCTGGTTGCCGGAAGCTCCGGGGCTTTTTTCCATATTGCAGATACCGTGATCCAGATGGACAATTATATACCGGTAGATATCACAGAAAAAGTCCGGGAACTTTGCAGGAATTATCCTTTAAATGAGAATATGGCAGCTGGATTTAAAGCACCACAAAGCCATCGCATCATGTCAAAAAATATGCCGTTAAACGGTTCCAAGAAGGCTTATTACGGTCATTCTAAGGCGCAGGATAAGCCGGAAAGGCTGAAAGTAAAGGTACATGGCAGAGATGGTTTTTCCATTGGAAAACAGGAAGTGGATCTGCGATATGTGGAACAGCTGATCGACAGTGAGCAGACAGGAGCTTTAGGAGCGTTGCTGAAATATGCAGTGGAAAAACTGATTGATGGGAAAAGAACACTGCCGGAAATTGTGGAGCTGCTTTGCAGTAAATTGGAAAAAGAAGGGCTGTCTTTTCTGTCAGAAGGATATACTTCCTGCGGCTATGCAGTGCCAAGACGACAGGAAGTATATGCTTGTTTTAACCGATACAGGAGACCTTGAACCGGATTTGGCCATATCAAAAAAGGCAGTGCAAAGTGTTGGACTGCGCGACAAAAGATTTGTGCAAGAAAACCTATTTGCCGGTAGCTTTTTACCTGGTTATACGCTATAATGAATTTTGGATGAGGAAAACACAGGGATTATTTTCCCTGTGTAAAATGAAAACAGGAGAAAGGTGGATATAGATTATGGAACGTCCAAACGCATGGCTCACATATTCAGATGCTGATATGAAGGATCTGGAAACTGTGGCAAAGAAATATCGTCATTTCTTAAATGTAGGAAAGACAGAACGTGAATGTATCACACAGATTGTGAAAGAGGCTGAGGAAGCAGGCTATGTTTCCTTTGAAGAAAAGGTGAAAAATGGCGAAGATCTGAAAGCAGGAGATAAAGTTTACCAGGTCGGAATGCAGAAAATCATTGCCCTGTATCATATTGGAGAGGATGATCTGGCACAGGGTATGAATATCCTTTGTGCTCATATTGATTCTCCGAGACTGGATATTAAGCAGAATCCGTTATATGAGGATACGGATCTGGCTTATCTTGATACCCATTACTACGGTGGAGTAAAGAAATATCAGTGGGTTGCTCTTCCAATGGCAATGCATGGTGTAATTGTGAAGAAGGATGGCACTGTTGTAAATGTAACCGTCGGCGAGGATGAGGACGATCCGGTTCTTTACATCACAGACCTTTTAATCCATCTTGCAGGACAGCAGATGGCGAAGAAGGCTTCTGAGGCTGTTGAGGGTGAGAAGCTGGATATCCTGATTGGAAGCCAGCCACTGAAGGATCTTCCGGATGACAAGAAGAAAGAGGCTGTTAAGGAGAATGTACTTCGTATTTTGAACGAGAAATACGGTGTGGAAGAGGAAGATTTCCTTTCCGCAGAGCTTGAAATCGTTCCAGCTGGCAAGGCTCGTGACTGTGGTCTTGACCGCAGCATGATCGCTGGTTATGGACAGGATGACAGAGTGTGCGCATATACTTCCCTTCTGGCCCTTCTTGAGATGGAAGCACCGAAGCGTACAAGCTGCTGTCTCCTTGTAGATAAGGAAGAGATCGGAAGCGTGGGAGCAACTGGTATGCAGTCCCATTTCTTTGAGAACAGTGTAGCAGAGGTCCTGGATGCAATGGGACAGTATTCAGATCTCAGACTGAGAAAGGCTCTGAAGAATTCCAGCATGCTTTCCTCAGATGTAAGTGCCGGCTATGATCCTGCATTTGCAGAAGCTTTTGAGAAAAAGAACTCTGCGTATCTTGGAAGAGGTATCGTTCTCAACAAGTTTACAGGTGCCCGTGGAAAATCCGGCTCCAATGATGCCAATGCAGAGTATGTGGCAAGAGTCCGCAGAATTTTTGACGACCATAAGGTTTGCTTCCAGACAGCTGAGCTTGGTAAGGTTGATGTAGGCGGCGGCGGAACCATCGCTTTTATCGCAGCTCTTTATGGTATGGAAGTAATTGACAGCGGTGTTTCTGTTCTCAGTATGCATGCACCGTGGGAGGTTACCAGCAAGGCGGATGTTTACGAGGCGAAGAAGGCTTATAAGGCGTTCCTTCTGGATGCGTAAGTAAGAGCTAAAGAAAATTGGAAACGAGACAAAACACGCTCTGCGAGTTTTGATTCGTTATCGCAGCAGTCGCTAAGGTTTCATGCAAGCATGGACTTTGGCTTGTTGATTGTGTAAATTATAAAAATTATCGGGCAGACTTTATATGTCTGTCCGTAATTTTTATAGAAAAAATGTTAGATCCTTTTGAAATGTGTTTTTGAAAATTCTATTAAATGAGGAGAGTTGGATTATGTTGAAAAAACAGGCACCGGGAGAGACCATCCTGAAGGTGGGAGGAATGCTCCTGCTTTTTCTTGGCGTTCTGCTGGCATTTGGAAGTGGAAACAATCTTTCCCTGGTTATGAAGGGTAGCAGTGACAGCGCAGTTGTAGAATATCTGAATCAGAACGGTATGACTTACAGCCAGCTGGTGGCAAGCAATGTGATGGTTCTGGCAGCAGGAGTGATCTACCTGGCAGCTGGCGTGGTTGGTGTGAAACAGGCTGGTAAGGTGGAGAATGCAGGCCTTTGTGTGGGAATGGGAGGCCTTCTTATTGCAGAGGTTGTGGCAGAAGTGATCGTCACCCTGAATTTCGGAGATTTTGATCCGGCATCTGTGATCCGTATGCTGATGTTCCCGGCTATTTATATGATTGGCGCTGTGCTGAACTGGCAGGCGAAGAAGACCAGGAGATAGGAAGGCACAGTACAGAATGGATAATTGTGGGAGTGTTGCCAAATTGTGACGCACATCTTGCAGAAAGCCTTTTTCAAACACGCTTTAGAATTGCTTTTTAAATAGTGCCAATCGTGCAAAAAATACCTACAAAAAAATATTTAAAAAAAATTCCAAAAAGGTGTTGACAAAACCACAGGTATCGTGTAGAATATCCATTGTTGTGAGGGACAAATACTTCACAAGTAATAAATGTGTGTTTAGCTCAGCTGGATAGAGCGTTTGGCTACGGACCAAAAGGCCGGGGGTTCGAATCCTCTAACACACGTATTTAAGAAGAACCGGAAACCTAGAGAAATCAAGGGTTTCCGGTTTTTTATATCTTTTTGAAAGAGCCATTTTGTGGTGATAAGTCATTTTTGACAAAATTTGAAGGATGATATAATAGAATTGGGCGCTATATCCAAAGGTGATATAGCGCCCTAAAATGTGACTTAATTTGAATGTATTAATAGGATATCCAAGGTATTGTTAAAATTAAGATTTTGAAATAATTTTTCTTCCTTGGAACTGCAAAAAACAGATGGATTTACAATATTGTTTTCCTTACAGAAATCCATTGCTGCTATGCATAGCATTTGCGCAATTCCTTTTTTACGAAATACCGGCTCCACATAGAGGTCGGACAAGATTCCTGCTTCAGAACAGATGGAAGAAGAGAAATATCTTGTTATACTGCACATCCCAACAGCCCGGTAGCCACGTTTGGCAAGGAAAAATGTGGTTTCACCGTTTTGTATTGCGGCAGTAAGCTTGCTGTACATTTCTTCCGTTAAAGCAGGAACTCCGACTTCAGCTCGAAAACCATTTTCCAGTTTTTGAAGCTGCCAGTCTTCAGAATCAGTGAGGATTTCCACTGAGATTGGGGCTCTCTCCTTTGGGGGAAAGAGCATTAGGGGATCACCCCACTGGTCAGAACCATTTTGGACAAACCCAATGCTTTGCCAGAAATGTTTTCGGCGAACGTTGTCGCTATAGTTCAGCTCTGCATAAAATGCCCCATTTTTTTCAGCCCATTTCAGAAGTGCTCTGGCACATTCTTTTCCCATACCATTTCCACGGAATTCAGGGTAAACGCAAAAGTCCATAATAAAACATTTTCCATCTTCGCTTGTGTAAATCACAGGCATTGCAAAACCTACATTTTGTTCATTCTGATAAAAAAGCAGGTAGTAGCAACGATCTTGTGGCCTTTTGTGAATTATCTCCATATGTTGTCGATATTCGACCCCGAGGAAATGATTTTGCTCTCCGTCTACAGAATCAGGAAAAATATCACGTTTGTAGTAATTGTAAAGTTGCTCCCAGAAAGCAGCGATTTCGATTTCTGTGATTGCTTCACGGACAGTAATTCGATTTTCCATTTTATTTCCTCCAGAATTTATTCGGAGGGTTAGGCTTAGGAAGTGTGAACCCTCCACACACGATTCATTTTCATAAAAAAGTCCCCCTTTCGTAAGCGTATTTTGTATTCATACACTGATTGCAGTGTTGATACCAATTATTTCTTTATAAAAGAAGTATAGGCGATAGCTTGTATTTTGGCAATCAGGAATTTATATTAATGATTCTATAAAAGAACAATCCTAACAAAAATTGCTTTTCCAACCAACTGGGATGATGATATAATAAAACTGACAAAAGGAACTATTTTGGAATTTTAAATAATATTATAACTATGGTACAGTAATTCCATCAAAGGAGTGACGCTGAATGATTGATATATATACAGAAAAAAAAGAGTCAAAAGATTGGATCATTCAAAATGATTTATATTTTAATTTGAATACCGGAAATGAAGAAATGACCCAAAATGAGAAAGAACTTATTCAGCAAGTGGATGATGCCAAACTAACTTCAGATAAGCACATCGAAACAAAGTATGGATTGGGTACCATTCGTAATTTATCTTCTGGATGTAAGACGTTGCTCAATATTGTAAAACATCCAGATAAAGTGGTCTGTGTAGAAGAATGCGGGCCGAATGTCCTTAAAATCATTTTTGCAATGGACAACATAAAAATTTATATGTCCAGACCATCACTGGCTGATATTCCGGATAGTGCAAAGTTCAGATTCAATGATTCGGATGTAGTAACTGGCAGTAAAGGGTATAATGCTTGGTGGAGCAGGGAGTATGAAAGGAGAGAAACTGATGATTTATAAAAATATTACGTTTAAAGCGGCTCCTTTTTCCTATGATTTAGTATTTGATGACAGAATTACTCTTGTTGGTGGAGATAGTGGAACCGGCAAAACAGTTCTCTATGAAATGCTGGAAGATTTAAGGTTTACTGATGAGTATAAAAGAATTAAATTATTTAATTATAAATCGGATAATCTTTTGGAGACGCTTAAACAGTGCCGTGGTAATTTTATTGTAATTGACAATGCAGATATTTTGCTTAATGATGAAATCCGAAGATTTATCAATTTTGAATTTTCAAATCAATATATGCTGTTTTCAAGAAATTGTGATGGTCTTAATGTATCAGATAAGAGTTTCAAGATTTTGAAGGTTGAGGGAAATCGGATAACGCTGGAAGAGGAACTGTGATATGAAATACTTATGGACTGAGGATACCGGCGCAGGACTTCATTTCTGGAAATTGGTTAATCAACTTTTCTTTGAAAATGCTCTTGTAGTTGAAAGCAAGGAAAGTAATCAGGGCATTCTGAATGCAGTATCAGATTTAAGACCAGAAGAGGAAGATAAGTATTATATTGCATTTGATTATGTAGTTGATAATCAGGATATCCGTAATAAATATCGTTTGTTGAAATCCATAGCAGAAAAATCAAATGGAAGAATAATAATTCTGGATATGATCTGTTTTGAATATTTGATTCTCGCATTTGATTATCTGGTTCCATGGACTGGTTCTGGAAAGAAGGATAAAATCAGGATTCGTGAAGCTGTTTTGTCGGCAATTGAGGATCATAGAATCAATTTGAGCAAGATTGATGATGAAAAGACGCTGCAGTATCTGGCTGGCTTTAAGAGATATTCTACAGAGCGGGTAATGAAATCACTGGTAGGTGAGTTTACGCAAAATGAGAAGTGGTCTGTTAAAGGGGCACTCATGGGGGAATGCTGGTATAAAAATTGCTGTATATCAGAACATCCGAATAATCTTCGTTGCGGTAAACCTGAGACTGAGGATGGTAATGAGAAAATGAGAATGTTGATTTGTTCAGAAGAAATTCAAAAATTATTGAACGAATTAATTAGGTGAAATGGAAAGGGGGAGAAGCGAATGTTCACAGCATTTAATTCAGAAAGCCTATGGATTGGTACAGACTTGAAAAGATTTAATGAGATCCGAGATGTTTTGGATAGAGAAAACATTAAGTATAAGTACAAAGTAAAAGACCAGCTGGGAGAATGGACAGGCAGCGGAACGCTCAGGGGACGTGTGGGAAGTGCAGGAAATCCAGCGGAGCAGGCCAAGCAGTATGAAATCCTTGTGGATAAGAAAAATCTGGAGCAGGCACGTTTTGTGCTTCAGAAATAATATTATACTTTTTATAAGACACCAAAACCTTAGAGAATGTTCAAAAAGGATTTGGTGTCTTTTTTATGCAGCAAAAATAGAAATAAATTTTACATAATTTTCAGGGTATGCAACGGACGCAAAAATTTTACGTGATATATAGTGAAAAAGGAATGAAGTAACTACAAAAGAGAAAACTGGAAAATATTGTTTACAGCTTATAGCTGAAAAAATTATGGAGATGAGGTAGGATGAATATGATGAAACGAAAACTGTTATTGATTGGAGTATCAGTAAGCATGCTGATTGGTGCAGTTTCAGTAGCTGCCAGTTCTGGAGTTGAATTGCATGAATTTTTCAATGCAAAGGGAGAACGGGTAATGTATCCATATCCATTAGGTACATTTAAGGAAAATCACGATTTGAGTATTGAGGGACCGCAGGATCAAGTATCAATAGGGCAGATTATTGAAACTGAAGACGGTAAAGAACGAGTAATTGCCGTAGATGGACAAGGCAGCTATGTGACAGAGGTATTGGATCAGGAAGGAAAATAAAAAATTCTCTTTTTGCGACCAATTGTAATAAAATACGTGATATAAAGTGAAAAAGAAAGGAGGGCACAGGATGGATGATTCACAGATCATTAACTTGTATTTTGCCAGAGATGAAAATGCAATTATAGAGACAAAAAACAAATATCAGAATATGTGTTATAGGATTGCACAGAATATTTTGTATAACAGGGAAGACTCCGAGGAGTGTGTAAATGATACATGGCTTTTTACATGGAATAACATTCCGCCCAGGAGACCATCTGTTTTTTCTTCCTTTGTTTCTAAAATAACAAGAAATACAGCGATAGACCGCTATCGCAAAAGAAATGCGCAGAAACGAGTGGATTCCCATATGGAGGATATTGCAGGAGAGGTGGAAAAGATTGGAAATGCAATTTCTTCTGACATTGAGGACTACCTGAAAAAGAAGGAACTTGTAAAGTTGTTTGACTTCTTTTTAGGGAAGCTTTCCGAACGTGACCGGGATATCTTTATAAGGCGTTATTGGTATATGGATCCTATAAAAAAGATAGCGGACCGACATGCCTGTGGGGAAAGCAAGATCAAGTCAATTTTGGCTCGCAGTAGGAAAAAACTTTATGGTTTGTTAAAGGAGGCTGGCTATGAAGGAGAGTAAAGGGTGGGAATTTTTAACTGCGTTTGAGGAGATCGATGAGAAATACATCTATCAGGCGGCTAAACCATGGAAAGAAAATAAAATCGTAATAGTCCAGCATTACATAAGGGGGGTGGCCGCCTGCATCCTATTAGTGGCAGTCATTGGCGTTGGTCTTATTCATCAGAAAAAGGTGGAAGCAGCCTGGTATAAAATGACCTCCCTTATTGGGCGGATTTTAGGAATTGAGAAGGGCACAGATGAATATGTGAAAGCAATCCAAAAGACAATTGAAAAAAATGGGATTGCGGTTTCTTTGGAGGAGGTTGCTGCGGATGAAAAAAGTCTCTGGGTTGCATATTCTCTGACAGACGAAAATGACGAAAATGATATTTCCATGAACAGTGTCCAGGCAGCCGTTGATGGGGAGGCATTAGCGTTAGAAAGGCAATATGCGCTTAATAACAGCACAGGATCAGAAAAAACAGCTTCTAAATACTTTGTAGCGAAGTTTAATCGAAGTAAAGCTGATCGTTCCCAGAAATTTGAAATTGAAATAGGAACGTTTCAAAATGAAAATGGGCAGGTTGAAGAGAAGGATGCGTATGAATTTTCATTTACAGCAGATCCAGAAGTTTTGGAAGCGGATACAAAGGAGATTGACATTCAAACCTCCATACCAATTGAGAAAAATCAGACGTTTTTGCTTTCAGAAATGAAATATAATATCTTCGGGTGTACTATTTCAGGATCATTTTCTGATATGGCAGAAGATGATGAATTCTGGATTCGAGGGAAAGACGACTTAGGAAATGAATATGTTTTTGATCTCACTTCCTATGAAAAACCGAATTTGATCTTTGAATTAGAAAATCTTGAAATTCCAAATCATGCAAAACAATTAACTTTGCAGCTTTATCATTTTTCAGGAACTGCAGGAGAAATCGTTTCCTACGAACAGAAGGAATCGGAAGATGCATATATAGAAGAAATCGGAACCGTATATGGCGAAAACCAGGCACCGGAAGATCTGGCGGTTCCGGTAGGTGAGAGTATTACGGTTGATTTACAAAAGTAAATTGGGCACATTTTTGCGGACGAATCACAAGAAACCTCTGTATTGACCGCCTGCGGAAAAAGCGGAAGCATTGAGAAATCAGTGGTTCCGTTTTTTCCGCAGGGGCGATTTTATACCAAAAATCATTTTGTAATTTACATGCCACTTTGCGGTAGATTTCACTTGAATTCGGGTATTGTAGGCTGGTATGAGAAAATTGTAAATACATGGACAGTTTTGGTTTATGTTATAATATCTCAAACTTTGATTCTAAAGTTCACTTCAAGGTACATTCTGTGCCATTTGCATACTCAAGGGGAAGAGGAAGCGTAAAGGGAAAAGAAAAATATAATGCCGTGGCAGAAGTACGCGGCGGTTAAACACGGAGGAAGATATGTGCGGTATCTGTGGATTTACCGGTCACAGGAATGACCAGAAGGCTGTGATCGAGAGAATGATGAAATCCATTGAACATAGAGGGCCAGACAGTGAAGGCTCTTTTTGTGGTGGCGAGATTACCCTTGGGTTTAGAAGGCTCAGTATTATTGACCTGGAGGATGGACAGCAGCCAATGGAAAGTGCAGATGGGAATCTGCAGATTGTTTTTAACGGAGAGATTTATGATTATAAAGAACTGCGGGCCGAATTAGAGGCAGCTGGCATTTCTTTTCGCACCCATTCAGATACGGAAGTGCTGGTGAATACCATTCAGAAGTACGGGGAAAAGGCCTTGGACAAGCTGCGGGGAATGTTCGGATTTGCTGTGTGGAATGAGAAGGAGCAGACTTTGATGCTGGCAAGGGACTTCTTTGGAATCAAGCCGGTGTATTATGCGCAGATCGACGGGCATTTCGTATTTGCATCTGAGATCAAGAGCATTCTGGCGTTTCCAGGGTATAAGAGAGAAGTGAACAGACTGGCGTTGGAGCAGTATCTGTCCTTTCAATATTCAGCACTGGAAGAGACCTTTTTTAAAGGAATTTATAAGCTGATGCCGGGGCATGTGCTTATTTATAGAGATGGAAAATATGAAATAAAATCGTATTTTAAAGCCAGACTTACACTCGGTCAATGGGAAGAAAGTCAAGAGAATTCAAATGTTGGGACTCGCAGGGATGAAAATGTCAATGAGTTAAAAGAAAACAATCCAGACATGCAGCCGCTTCAGGCCAGGCTTGAAACCATCCTGGACGATTCCGTAAAGCACCACATGTTAAGCGATGTGGAGGTTGGCGCATTTCTGTCCGGCGGTGTGGATTCTGGCTATTTGGCAGCAGCTTCCGGAGCAGACCAGGCCTTTACTGTAGGCTTTGACGAAGGCAATCGCTACAATGAGGTGGAAAAAGCTGCCCAGGTTGCGAAAGCAGCAGGCCTTAGGCACCATGTAAAAATCATTTCCAAAGAAGAATTCTGGAATTCCCTTCCAGACGTCATGTACCATATGGATGAACCTTCAGGAGATGCATCCGCAGTTGCCCTTTATTTTCTGGCACAGGAAGCTGCGAAGCATGTGAAAGTAGTGCTTTCCGGCGAGGGCGCGGATGAGCTTTTCGGTGGATATAACATTTACCGGGAGCCGGAAGCTCTGAAAATGGTTGGCTGGATCCCATTTGGAATCAGAAGGGCTGTGGGCCGGCTGGCAGCGAAACTGCCAGATGTGAAAGACAGGGACTTCCTGATACGCGCAGGAAAGAAAGTAGAAGAACGATTTATCGGAAATGCATATATTTATGGTGAAAAAGAGAAAAATCAGATTTTAAAAGGAGGCGTGACAGGGCAGACAACCCAGGAATTCCTGAAGCCGTTTTATAAAGAAATTGAAAATGACCGTTTCCTTGAAAAGACAGACAGAACTAAGCACACACATAAAGTGTGCCGTATAGAAAAGAAAAGTGGAAGGGATGGATTGGGGAAATCTCACCTTCAGGATATGGAGAAAATGCAGTCCGTAGACCTCAATTACTGGCTTCCCGGCGATATCCTCCAGAAAGCGGACAAGATGAGTATGGCTCATTCCCTGGAAGTGCGGGTGCCGTTTCTGGACAAGGATGTATGGACGCTTGCAGCTGGGCTGCCTAAGGAAGCTAAGATTGCTGATGGTACAACGAAGGATATTTTCCGAAAGGCGGTCTCGAAGTATATCCCTCAGGATACTGACGGAAGGAAGAAGCTGGGATTTCCAATCCCCATCCGTGTGTGGCTGCGCCAGGACGACTGGTATCAGATGGTGAAAGAATTGTTCACATCAAAAGAAGCTGAAGAATTTTTCCATACAGAAAAATTGCTCCAGCTTCTGAGAGAACATAAAGAAGGGAAAAAGGACAACAGCCGCAAGATCTGGACAGTTCTTGCTTTCCTGATCTGGCATCATACATTTTTTTACAAGGAAAGTTCTGAACGTCAGCTGCAAAGTAACTGACTTTCCTATATGGTGATGTCGCCAGAGGTCCCCTGTCCGTTTAGAAATCCTTCCGCTCTGCTTTTCTGGACTTTTTCACAGAATACATTTTCTCATCTGCCAGATTGATATAATCATTCAAGGGCAGATCCGGATCATCGGCAATTACCCATCCGATGCTTGCCTCAATGGGGAAGCCCATACGGCTATTGGCAGAAAACACTTCCAGAGAATCCAGAAGGGTATGAGCCAGCTCCTGTATTTTCTGTTTATTATAATCAGGAATCACGCATACGAATTCATCTCCTCCATAGCGTATGGAAACGGACTCTGCCGGACAGTGCTGCCGCAGGACGGAAGCAATGCTGCTGATAGCAAGATTTCCCATATCATGCCCAAAGGTGTCATTGATATATTTCAGGTGATCTGCATCCACAAACATGATTCCAACTGGCTGATTTTCCTGCATGCACTGATGGAAAAGAGGCATGGCAAGCTTCTCGTAAGCCATCCGGTTGTAGAGCCCGGTGAGAGAATCATGGATGTAAAGCTGAGAAAGCTGTTTATTCATTTTACGCAGGGTAAGTCTTGCATACAGGGCTTCCATGGAAGTCTGGAGTGCATTTAAGGTTTCGAACAGGAACTGATGCTCCAGAAGATAATCACAATTGGTGATGATCAGAAATCCAATCTCCCGTTCACGAAAATGCAGAGGACAGAACTGGTAAATATTTTGTCCTTTGGTAGCTTCTGTCTGTGGAAGTGAAAGAATTTCTTTCAGATTAAGCTGAAGCCGGTTCGTACCATCCAGGGGCGGGTAAACCAGTGCCATCTCCTCCGGGTATCCTTCTGTCTGATAAGTATCCTCCGGAAGCTCAGGCAGTGCATCTATATTTTCGCTCATAAAGATATCCGGGTTCAAAAACAGATAAATATTTCCGCAACCATGCTTTGTCAGCCAGTTCTGCATACGTCCTGCAAGCTCTGTGTATCCTGTACAGTCCAGGAGAACACGGTTCAGATCCATCATCCAGTTTTGCATATCGCTCTGGCGTGCTTCTGCAACGATGCGATTGATTACATACTCTCCACGGTCAGGTGGATTCTGGGAAACACAGCCGCAGCTTTCCTGAAAAACGTAGGTGAAAGGTGCGTATATATAAGTTTCCTCTGCATTTCCATTCCAGATTTTTTCCAGCATTAAAAGGGTATTTTCCATGATATCGGCTTTGGAGAAGCCTACTGTGGTAATTCTGGGCTCATAATAGGAAGCCTTGTCTTCGTTGTCAAAACCGGTTACCAGAAAATCCCCGGGAATAGAATATCCTGCTTCTTTGGCGGCCAGACAGACGCCTACAGCTGTATTGTCGTTGACACATACAAAGGCATCTGGAAGCAGGTTTTTCTTTTTAAATGTAGAAAATGCCTGGATTCCGGTTTCAATTTCATAATTATGATGGATCACGCGCTGCTCATCGAAAGGAATTCCATGGCGAAGAAGGGCATCCCTGTAAGCTTTGAAGCGGAGCTGATTTTCCCTGTTAAATTCTGGTCCGCCGATGAAGTTTAAGGTACGGCATCCGTGCTCTGTGATCAGGTGCTCAACAATCCGGGTAATGGCTTCGTAATTGTCAATTCCGGAATGGTACAGCCCTGGAATCTGCTCAAGAAGGGAAATTGCTGGGATGTCGCTGAGCTTCGTACGTTCAATTATCTCTGCAATCAGGTCTGGCTGGGACACGGTGGCAAGATCCAGAAGGATGCCGTCAAATTCTGAAAAATCCGGAAGCCGTGCAATGTTATATTCTCCTGCATTATGCTTCTCATCCATACTGAAATTCCCAAAGCTCTGAAAAATATATAAATCCATATCTGACTGGTGGGCAGCCATGTAATTTCGATATCCCTGAATCCAGGTATAGGTTACATAACGTCCCCAGCCATCTGTAATAAGTGCTATTTTTTTCATGCAAAAATCTCCCGAATAACAGATTTCACAATGTTGTGAAAAACTATAAACATTGTGAATATTATATCGAATTTTTTATGGAAACGCCACATTTTCTGTGAAAAAATATATGAAAAAATTTAGAAGAAAAATTTGGTAAAGGTGATTTTTTACAAAATAATTTTCGAAAAAGCGAAAACACAGATGCTGAGAATTATTCTCAATTACCCTCCTTTTCATAACCAGATAAAAGAGGTATGATAAACACAAGTTAGCACGAACTAACAAAAACAGAATAATGAACGCTTGTAATTGGTTTTTATGAAAAATGTTCATGAACGATAATGGTTTACAGGGAGGAAAAGAGATGTTTCTTGAAATTAAAGGCTTGAAGAAAGGCTTCGGCTCTGGAGACAGCTGGACGGAGGTACTGCGTGGAATTGATTTTTCTGTGGAAAAAGGGGAGTTCTGCGTGCTTCTTGGACCGTCTGGTTCTGGAAAATCCACACTTTTGAATATTATCGGTGGAATTGATGAGCCAGATGAGGGCTATATTTCCATAGATGGGGAAAAAACAGGAGATATGAAGGAGAAAGCGCTGACTCTTTACCGCCGGAAGCATCTGGGATATGTTTTCCAGATGTATAATCTGATCCCCAATTTAAATGTAAAGGAAAATATCGAGGTGGGCGCATATCTCAGCGATAAGGCCCTAGATATTGACGAGTTGCTTCACACACTGGGACTTTATGAGCACAGACATAAGCTTCCCAACCAGCTCTCCGGTGGACAGCAGCAGAGAACTGCCATTGGTCGTGCTATTGTAAAAAATCCGGACATCCTTCTTTGCGACGAGCCTACAGGTGCACTGGATTACAACACATCTAAGGAAATTCTGCGTCTGATCGAGCAGGTCAACCAGAAGTACGGAAATACCATCATCATGGTTACCCACAACGATGCCATTAAGAATATGGCAGACCGCGTAGTAAAGCTTCGTGATGGCCAGATCCGAAAAAACTATCTCAATGAGTCCAAAGTCGCAGCCGACGATCTGGACTGGTAAGGCGGTGCGCTATGAAGAATCCATTGTGGAAACGTCTTCCAAGAGAATTGAAAAGTGATTTCGGAAAATATATTGTGATCTTTCTGTTTATGACACTGACCATAGGCTTTGTCTCGGGCTTTCTTGTGGCTGATGACAGTATGCTGGCTGCTTATGGCGAAGGTTTCGAAAAATATAACATTGAGCATGGCAACTTTACCCTTTCTTCGAAAGCCAGCGAAAGCGATTTAAAGAAAATTGAAAAAAATGGAAAAGTACGAATCTGCGAAAATTTTTATCGGGATGAGGCCACAGATGCGGATCTGGACGGAAACGAAGAGGAAACCATGCGTATCTATCAGGAGCGTACCGATATGAATCTTGTGTGCCTGATGTCAGGGGGAATGCCAGCTGCAAAGAACGAGATTGCCATTGACCGGATGTATGCAGATAATAACAAGCTGAAGGTTGGTGACAAGCTGAAAATCGCAGGAGAAGAACTGACAGTTACCGGACTGGTGGCATTACCTGACTACAGTTGTTTATTTTCCGATAACAGCGATATGATGTTTGATGCTGTAAAATTTGGCGTGGGTATTATGACCGAGAAAGGTGCGGATGCTTTTGGAACAACCCATCTGGAGTACCGCTATTCCTGGCAGTATGAGACTGCACCAAAGGATGATATTGAAGCGAAAAACATGTCAGAGGATTTTCTGGAGGTTCTGGTCAAATATGGAAATGTGACAGGTTTTATCCCGGCCTATTCCAATCAGGCCATCACTTTTACCGGTGAAGATATGGGCGGTGATAAGGCTATGATGGAGGTGCTGCTGTATATTCTGATCGTCATCATTGCTTTTGTGTTTGCAGTTACAACAAATAATACCATTACAAAAGAAGCTTCTGTGATCGGGACTCTGCGTGCTTCCGGATATTCCAGAAGAGAACTTCTGTTCCACTATATTTCCATGCCGGTGATCGTAACTGTGGTTGCTTCTGTTCTTGGAAACGTGCTGGGCTACACCTCCTTTAAAGATCTCTGCGCAGGTATGTATTATGGTAGCTACAGCCTGCCGACCTATGAAACACGCTGGAATGCAGATGCATTTATATTGACCACAGTGGTTCCGGTAGTGATCATGCTGGGAATCAATTTGATTCTGATTTCAGGGAAACTGCGTCTTTCTCCTTTGAAATTCCTGCGTCATGATCTGTCTGCTTCCAAACGGAAAAAAGCTGTGCGTCTTCCGGACTTTAAGTTTTTCAACCGCTTCCGGCTGCGTATTATCCTGCAGAATAAGTCAAGTTATCTGACTTTGTTTATTGGAATCTTTTTTGCAAATGTACTGTTGCTTTTTGGAATGATGATGAAGCCGCTTCTGGATCATTATCAGGAAGAAATTTTGAAGAACATGATCGCGCCGTACCAGTATGTGCTGAATGTACCGGAGGAACCAGATGAAGATGAGGAATATACGATTATGGGAATGCTGCAGAAATTTCTTACTCCATCTTTGAAAACAAATGAGAAGTCAGCAGAAAAATTCTGCCTGAATTCCATGAAAAATGTATTGCCGGATCAGGAGGGAGAGACCATAACGGTCTATGGAATCGCGGACGACAGTACGTATGTAAGCGCGGAGCTTCCAACTGATGGAGTTCTGATTTCTGACGGTTATGCAGAAAAGTATAAGATAAAGACCGGGGATACCGTTGTGCTGAAGGAAGCTTACGGAAGCGAGACCTATGAATTTTTGGTGCAGGGAATCTACAATTATCCGGCATCTTTGACGGTATTTATGCCGATTTCCTCCTACAGGAAAACCTTTGGGGAAAAGGAAGATTACTTTAACGGTTATTTTTCCCGGGAAAAGATCACAGATCTGGATGAGGATCTGATTGCAACAACAATTACGGAGGACGATCTGACAAAGGTCAGCCGTCAGCTGGATGTGTCTATGGGAGAAATGTTCCAGCTGATCAATGTATTTGCAGTTGTGCTGTTTGCCCTCCTGATCTATCTGCTTACCAAGCTGATCATTGAAAAGAATGCCAATGCCATTTCTATGGTAAAGATTCTGGGGTATGAAAACCGGGAGATCAACAGCCTATATCTTACATCCACTACGTGGGTGGTGATCTTGTCCATTTTACTCAGCCTGCTGCTGTCTACCTGGACGATATATGGAATTTACGGATATCTGATGTCATCCTTCTCAGGCTGGCTGACCTTATATCTGAAACCAGCGGTTTATCCGGAGATGTTTGCGATGGGGATGGGGGCGTATGTGTTGGTGGCACTGCTTCAGTTCAGAAGGATCAAGAAGATTCCCATGGATGTGGCACTGAAAAATGTGGAGTAAGAGAATTATAAGAAAATAGAATATTGGAGGATATTAGGGCAGACTTCTATTTCTTCGGGAGTTTGCCCTGATTTATGCTGAGCATTTTATTTTAGGCAATACGTTTTGAGGGTTCGGGTTAATAGTAGCAGCCAGGTTGGAGTAGTGTTCTGGTTACTGTTTACTGGTAACATTCCGCGAGGTGTTTTTTGTGAACGTAGTTCACAGAAAACCCGAGAAGTGCGGCGCGAAATCATGCGAATGCATGATTTCTGTGCATCGCGAAGCGCGTTGCTGTGAACGGAGTGAGCAGTAACGTGTTCTGTTTATTGAGAGATTTATTCATATTTTCATGTTGTGATTTGGTAAAATTTCGTATATACTTTCCTTTGTAGCCCAAAGTGGATATTTTGTATCCGGGCGGGACGAGCTGGATATAATAGCAGTAGAAAGTGCCCGCATAGAATTTTTTAAGAAGAGGAGATACGAACATGGATTACGCAAAAGAATCCTTAAAGATGCACTATGAGTTAAAAGGTAAAATTGAAGTTGTTTCAAGAGCAAAGGTTGATTCCAAGGATGCTTTAAGCCTTGCTTACACCCCTGGTGTTGCACAGCCTTGCCTTGAGATTCAGAAAGATATTAATAAAAGTTATGAATTGACCAGGCGTTGGAATACGGTTGCTGTAGTAACTGACGGTACCGCTGTTCTTGGACTTGGAGATATCGGTCCGGAGGCTGGTATGCCGGTTATGGAGGGCAAATGCGTTCTGTTCAAAGAGTTTGGTGATGTAGATGCTATTCCGCTTTGTGTTCGAAGCAAGGATGTAGATGAGATTGTGCAGACCGTTCGCCTTCTGGCTGGAAGCTTCGGCGGTGTAAACCTGGAGGATATTTCCGCACCGAGATGCTTTGAGATTGAGAAGAAGCTGAAAGAGTGCTGTGATATTCCGATTTTCCATGACGACCAGCATGGTACTGCAGTTATTACACTTGCAGGTGTGATCAATGCGCTGAAGGTTGTTGGCAAGAAAATCGAAGACATTAAGATCGTTACTTCCGGAGCAGGAGCTGCCGGAATCGCGATTATCAAACTTCTTATTTCTATGGGACTTAAGAACGTTATTATGACAGATCGTAAAGGTGCAATTTACGAAGGTCGTGAGGGTCTGAACCCAATCAAGGAAGAGATGGCGAAGATCACAAACGCCAATCATGAGAAGGGCTCCTTGAGTGAAGTGATCAAAGGCGCTGACGTATTTATCGGTGTTTCCGCACCTGGAACCCTTACTCCGGATATGGTTCGCACTATGGCGAAAGATCCGATCATCTTTGCCTGCGCAAACCCGACTCCTGAGATTTTTCCAGATGAGGCCAAGGCAGCAGGAGCAGCGGTAGTATCCACAGGTCGTTCCGACTACCCGAATCAGGTGAACAATGTTCTCTGCTTCCCGGGAATCTTCCGTGGTGCCCTTGATGTCCGTGCATCTGACATCAACGATGAAATGAAGATTGCCGCAGCTTACGCCATTGCAGGCCTGGTAAGCGACGAAGAACTCTGCGCTGATTATATTCTGCCAGCAGCATTTGATTCAAGAGTGAAAGATGCGGTTGCGAAGGCTACTGCTGAAGCTGCCATTAAGAGCGGAGTGGCTAGGATCTAAAATTCTTTATATATCCGTTTGTTTTCTTCTGCGGAGAATAACTTTAAACGATGCCCGATGCGAATTGCCTTTGAATCCGTTCCATGCCCGATCAAAGGTGTTTTCGCAATGGGCGTCTTTTTTTCTGTGAATTCAAGAAGCAGTTTTGCCATATCTGGCTGACAGTTATCCGCCTCCATTTTCGTAAACGTCCCCAACAAAATCCCATTTACTTTCTTAAATACTCCCATCTGGCTCAACTGGCTTAAATAAGTCACCATCTGCGGCAGTTTTCCTCCAAAGGACTCCAGAAGCAGGATTTTCTCTCGCATATCCGGCCAGTAGGGCGTGCCAGCCAGCTTCAAAAGGCACCGTATATTTCCTCCTACTACAATTCCATCCATATGAGTTCCCTGCACAAATTCATAAGGGAAATCATAAAGAGAAGAGGATCCCGCCAAGGTAGTATTAAGAAAGTCCGTTATCTGGGACTGGCTGTGATCGTAGGTGAGATTTCGTATCTGGTACAGGACAGAAGATTTCCCTGTTCGGGCATAAATGGCATTTATAATTGTTGTCAGATCACTATATCCCCAAAAATGCTTTTTTCCGTAAGCAATGGTCTGAAAATCCAGATAGGATAAAAGCTCGTTGGCCATATCCCCGCCAGATACGTCAAAAATATCTGTGACAGAATCATCCTCATAAAATTTCATAAGAGCCCCGGCACGTTCCCTGGCAGTTCCAGCCTGTCCGTTTTCATCTCCATAAAGGTAAGGGCTAAGATCTACTTCTAGTCCGGATTTTTCCAGAATCTGCACCAACATTTTTATTGTTTCGGCCTGTTCTGGCCTAAGTCCGTTGGAACAACAGACAATCCCGATTTTGCTTCCCTGTTTCATAAAAAGTAATCCTTTCTTTTCAATAAAGTGCATGTGATTTTTTTATACATGTAACTTTTTCACAGATTTTACTATCTAAAACAATGTATGAAGCATAAAAATACGCTCATTCAACACTTTTTATCTTCTTTTACATTATAAACAATAATTCCCCATAAATCCACCATTCATACTGGAGCGTGTTTGAAAAAGCATTCCCGCAGTTAATGTTCACTGGTAACGTTCCGCAATCTGTACGCCCCACTTTGCGGTATATTTTGTAGAAGTTTTTTTTAACACACTCTGGAATCCCGAAACATTTTCAAAAAGCACTGGTCAAAATTTACGAAATTGCAGTGAAAAAAAATGAGAAAAAAGTGCAAATAAATTATTGACAGCTTATATAAATTAGAATATACTAATCAACGTAAGCAAAACATAATAATGAATAGATGTTTCTAAAACACAAAAAAGGAAGGATGATATGATGCCGTTATCAATGGTAAACGAAGGAGAGCCGCAGGTGATTAAAAAAGTCGGCGGTAAAGAAGAAACCCGTAAATTCCTTGAAAATCTTGGGTTTGTACAGGGAGCCACAGTAACCGTTGTAAGCGAGATCAGCGGTAACATGATCGTGAATGTGAAAGATTCCAGAGTTGCCATTGGCAAGGATATGGCGAATCGGATCATGGTCTGAAATCCAGAAAAAAGGAGCAAGTATTATGAAAACATTACGGCAAGTTGGCGTAGGTCAGACTGTCACAGTGAAGAGACTGCACGGTGAAGGACCAGTAAAGAGACGTATTATGGATATGGGAATCACCAAAGGGGTACAGATCTATGTACGTAAAGTTGCACCGCTTGGAGATCCTATTGAGGTAACCGTGAGAGATTATGAACTGTCTCTGAGAAAAGTCGATGCAGAAATGATAGAGGTAGAATAAATACTGTACAGGATATAGTACTTTGCTGTGTGTACATAAGGGAAAAGTTACTGCTCACATATTTTTGAGAAACATTTTATAAATGTTGTCATATGAACAGTGGCAAAATCAGCACAGCATGAAATTGCATGTTCTGGAAGTGAACAGGCAATTTTTTTTACCTGATTGGTTAGCGAAACCTAATAAAAGGTTGAAACACTAACAAATGAAAGCTGATTAAAACAATCGGCAGCACAGGGCAACTAAAATCAGCAGAAGCTGTATATAATAAGCCCGGAAAAAGAAAATCTGGAAAGAAAGAGGAGGCATGAAAATGTCGATTAAGATTGCACTTGCAGGTAACCCTAACTGCGGCAAGACCACATTATTCAATGCACTGACCGGCTCTAACCAGTTCGTTGGTAACTGGCCCGGTGTAACAGTAGAGAAAAAAGAAGGTAAACTGAAAGGTCATAAGGATGTAACCATCATGGACCTTCCTGGTATTTATTCCCTTTCCCCATACACACTTGAGGAAGTGGTTGCCAGAAATTACCTGATCAATGAAATGCCAGATGCGATCATCAACATTGTAGATGGTACAAACCTTGAACGTAACCTGTATCTGTCCACACAGATCATGGAGCTTGGTATTCCGGTAGTTATGGCTATCAACATGATGGACCTGGTTCAGAAATCCGGAAACAAGATCCACATTGACAAATTAAGCAAAAAGCTTGGCTGCGAAGTAGTTGAGATTTCCGCTCTGAAAGGAACCGGAATTATGAAAGCTGCTGAGAAAGCAATCAGCGCAGCACAGAGCAAAAAGAAAACCGTTCCGGTTCACGAATTTGCACAGGATGTTGAGGATGCGATCAAATCTGTTGAGAATAAGCTGACAGGAACTGTTGCAGAGGCTCAGAAACGTTTCTTTGCAATCAAACTCATTGAGAAAGATGACAAGATCGTAGAGCAGATGAAGAGCGTTCCGGATGTGTCTTACGAAGTAAAGGCTCTGGAAGATAAATTCGATGATGATACAGAGAGTATTATCACAAACGAGCGTTATGTATACATCTCTTCCATTATTGGACAGTGCTATACAAAATCCTCTAAAGGAAAGAAGCTTACAACCTCCGATAAGATCGACAGAATCGTAACCAACAGATGGCTGGCGCTTCCGATCTTCGCAGTTGTAATGTGGGTTGTTTATTATGTGTCTGTAACCACTGTTGGAACTATTGTAACAGATTGGACAAATGATGTACTCTTCGGTGAGATTATTCCTCCGGCAGTTGAGTCTGCTCTGGAAGCTGTAAATTGCGCTGCATGGCTGCAGGGACTGATCCTTGACGGTATTGTTGCCGGTGTTGGCGCTGTACTTGGTTTCGTACCGCAGATGCTGGTTCTGTTCCTGTTCCTTGCATTCCTTGAGTCCTGCGGTTACATGGCTCGTGTTGCATTCATCATGGACAGAATCTTCCGTAAATTCGGTCTTTCCGGAAAATCCTTCATCCCAATGTTGATCGGTTCCGGATGTGGTGTTCCTGGAGTTATGGCTTCCCGTACAATCGAGAACGACCGTGACCGTAAAATGACAATTATGACCACAACATTTGTTCCTTGTGGTGCGAAGCTCCCGATCATTGCAATGATTGCAGGTGCATTCTTTAACAACAGCGGATGGGTTGCGACAAGCTGTTACTTTGTTGGTATCGCAGCAATCATCTGCTCCGGTATCATCCTTAAGAAAACAAAAATGTTCGCTGGCGAGCCGGCACCATTCGTTATGGAGCTTCCGGCATATCACTGGCCGACAGTCGGCAATATTCTGAGAAGCATGTGGGAGAGAGGCTGGTCTTTCATCAAGAAAGCTGGTACCATCATTCTTCTTTCCACAATCGTTCTCTGGTTCCTCATGGGATTCGGCTGGGAAGGCGGTTCCTTCGGAATGGTAGAAGAACTGAACAACAGTATTCTTGCCAAGATTGGTTCTGCTATCGCCTGGATTTTTGCTCCTCTTGGATGGACAAAAGCAGGAGAGGGCTGGAAGATGGCAGTTGCAGCCGTAACAGGTCTTATTGCAAAAGAGAACGTTGTTGCTACATTTGGTATGCTCTTCGGATTTGCAGAGGTTGCAGAGGATGGAGCTGAGATCTGGGGAAATCTTGCACAGGTTATGACTCCAATTGCAGCTTACGGATTCCTGGTATTCAATCTTCTTTGCGCTCCGTGCTTCGCGGCTATGGGTGCAATCAAGAGAGAGATGAACAACGCAAAATGGTTCTGGTTTGCAATCGGTTATCAGTGTGGTCTTGCTTATGTAGTTTCCCTTTGCATTTATCAGATTGGTACACTGCTTACAGGCGGCGGATTTGGAATCGGAACTGTTGTAGCATTTGTTCTGGTTGCAGCATTCCTGTACCTGCTGTTCAGACCATATAAAGAGAGCAACAGCTTAAAAGTTAATACAAAGAGTATTGCTTAAGCAAAGTTCTTAAATAATTCAGCCTGTATCCCTTAAAGAGATACAGGCTGGAATTTTTATATAAGGGGAAATCACAATAGTATTTCGTTTTGGAAAAGAGATGTTCTGCAGCAGTGAAGGCGCGAACCGTTATGATTTCTCTTTATATAGAAATTCCAGCTCCTGACATAAAATCACACAGAAATCAAAAAGGATGGCGATGAAAATGATGAAAAATGCAGTTGAAGAAAAAGCATATGAAAATCAGGAAGCATATCAGCGCACACAAATGCAGAAAGATATGATTTTTGAACGATTACGCGAACAGGGCTGCAGGATCACCAGACAGCGCCAGCTGATCCTGGATATTATTCTGGAGGAGGAGTGTTCCTGCTGCAAGGAAATTTATTACAAGGTGCAGGAGAAAGATCGAAATATTGGACCGGCCACAATTTACCGCATGGTAAATATGCTGGAAAAAATCGGCGCCATCAGCCGCAAGAACATGTACCGGATTTTCAGCTGTGAAGCATGCTGCCAGGAAAATGGCTGCACTGTAAGACTCAGCGATGATACTGTCTGTAAGCTGCCTTCTGAAGTCTGGAAACAGGTTGTAAGAGCTGGATTGAAAAATATGGGCTATATCGGAGATCAGGATATTGAAAGTATTGAGATGACCATGTCAAAGTGCAGGGCTTGAAATCTGGCAGTGACAGAATGAAGGCATATAAAAATAGCAGTTATCTGGGGAAGAAAACTAGATTTTTTTTCAAACACGCTCTAAAACAGGGAGATAATGAGAATATTTCTCGATAAGCAAAATAGCACTGGGAATTTCAGAAAAACTGATATATAATACCAAAATATTGAAAAACAACTAACAACAATAACGTTTCACTATAAGGAGGAATTTAATCATGGCAAGTTTTAAATGGGACAAGACAGGACTTTTTGCAGCAGGTGTTTTATTCGGAACTGCAGGTATCAAGTTTCTTTCCAGTAAAGATGCGAAAAAAGTTTACACAGAGTGCACAGCAGCTGTTTTAAGAGCAAAGGACTGTGTAATGAAGACGGTTACAACTGTTCAGGAAAATGCAGGTGATATCTATGCAGATGCACAGCAGATCAATGAGGACAGAAAAGCAGCTGAGGAGCCGTTTGAGGATGAGGTAGCTGAGAGCGAGACTGAGTTTAAAGAAACTGAAGAAGCTGAGACAGAGGAAACTGCTGAGTAAGATGGCAGTGAAATACATTGCAAACATATTGGGGACTGCCGTTTTTGCGACAGTCCTCTTAATTGTTGCTGTTCGTTCGAAAAGTTCTGCCGGATATTTTGGGTGAACAAATTTTACTGAAAACGCGAAGAGTGTAGCGCGAAGTGATTGTGGTGAACGTAATGAACAGCAACTTTTGCTTTGAAGAAAAAGTAGGTGAACAAGTTGAAATTTACAGTTAAACATGAGAAAAAAGGACGTATCAGAGTCCATCTTTTTCAGAAATATATGAATTTTACCCAGGCAGATACCCTTCAGTATTATCTGGAAAATCTGGATGGAGTAAAGAAGGCTCAGGTCTTTAACCGTACCAGTGATGCTCTTATTTACTACACCGGAGAGCGGAATGAACTGTTGAAGGCAATTCAGGCGTTTGGTTACAGCCGTGTCAGCGTACCGGCCCAGGTGCTGGAGAATTCCGGAAGAGAATTAAATGAGACTTATAAGGAGAAGCTGGTAAATAAAGTTATTTTCCATTACGGACGTAAGCTGCTTTTGCCATATCCATTGTCTGCAATCTATACCACTGCAATGTCTGTGAAATACATCTGGCTGGGGGTTAAGACACTCTGGAAGCGTAAGATCGAGGTTCCGGTTCTGGATGCAACTGCAATCGGTGTTTCCATTTTCCGCGGCGACTTCTCCACAGCCGGTTCTGTTATGTTCCTGCTTGGAATTGGAGAATTGCTTGAGGAGTGGACCCACAAGAAATCTGTGGATGATCTGGCACGTACCATGTCTCTGAACACTGGTAAGGTATGGCTTCGCAGTGAAGGTACGGAAGTGCTGGTGGACGCAGACAAGATCCAGGCCGGAGATATGGTTGTAGTACATATGGGAAATGTGGTCCCATTTGACGGTTTGATCGCAGAGGGCGAGGCTATGGTAAACCAGGCTTCCCTGACTGGTGAATCTGTTCCTGTAAGAAAAGTGGAAGGAAATTCCGTATACGCAGGTACAGTTGTGGAAGAGGGCGAGGCTATCATTACTGTAAAAGCAGTTGGTGGTTCCAGCCGTTATGAGAAAATCGCAGCCATGATCGAGGATACTGAGAAACTGAAATCCGGTCTTGAGAGCAAGGCCGAGCACCTGGCGGACAGACTGGTCCCATACACACTTGGCGGTACTGCACTTACTTATCTGCTTACCAGAAATGTAACCAAGGCTGTTTCCGTATTGATGGTTGATTTCTCCTGTGCCCTGAAGCTGGCAATGCCGGTTTCCGTACTTTCCGCTATCCGGGAGGCAGGAGAATACAAAATCACTGTGAAGGGCGGTAAATTCCTGGAGGCAGTTGCGGATGCCGATACGATCGTATTTGACAAGACTGGCACTCTTACCAAGGCAGAACCTACAGTGGCTGAGATTGTTCCATTTAACGGACAGAGTGAAGATGAGCTGCTACGAATTGCAGCTTGCTTGGAAGAGCATTTTCCTCATTCCATGGCGAAAGCTGTTGTAGATGCAGCGAAGAAGAGAAAACTGGATCACGAGGAAATGCATTCTAAGGTAGAATACATTGTTGCTCATGGTATTTCAACAACCATTGAGGGCAAAAAAGCAATCATTGGAAGCTCCCATTTTGTATTTGAGGATGAGAAATGCACCATTCCGGAAGGGATGGAGGAGCGTTTTAAAAATCTTCCAAATGAGTATTCCCATCTGTATCTTGCAATTGAAGGCAGTCTTGCAGCTGTTATCTGTATTGAGGATCCTCTCCGTGAGGAAGCTCCTGCAGTTGTAAAAGCACTGAAGAAAGCCGGATTCAGCAAGGTAGTTATGATGACCGGAGACAGTGAACGTACAGCCAGGGCTGTTGCAGCCAGGGTTGGCGTTGACGAATATTATTCTGAGGTTCTTCCGGAAGATAAAGCAAGCTTTGTGGAAAAAGAGAAAGCAAAAGGACGTAAGGTTGTCATGCTTGGTGATGGAATTAACGATTCTCCGGCCCTTTCTGCAGCTGACGCAGGTATTGCGGTAAGTGAAGGCGCCGAGATTGCAAGAGAGATCGCAGACATCACTATCGGTGCGGATAATCTGGAAGGTATCGTAATTCTGAAGCATATCAGTGACGCGCTGATGAAGCGTATTCACAATAATTACAGAACGATCGTAGGATTTAACACTGGCCTGATCCTGCTTGGTGTTGCCGGAATCCTGCAGCCGACTACATCTGCGCTGCTTCATAATACTTCTACACTATTGATCGGTATGAATAGCATGAAGAATCTGGTGAGTACTGAGGAAATTTAAATGGATGTGGTCTGCATCCCGGGTATTGTAAAAAAATCGGGTGCAGATTGCGGGAATGATTTTTCAAACACGCTCTGCGGTGAACGTGTAACTTTTGAATATATCAGAGAGTTAATGAGACTGTTTTTCATTAGCTCTCTTTTTTTGTTTTGTACTTGACAGAAATAAAGGATTAGTGTAAACTAACATCATAAAAGTTAGCACAAGCTAACTAAAGCGTAGAACTATAAAAATATATAATCAGCACCTTTTACATAAAATAAAATGTAAAGGACTGTAGCAACTAAAACATATTTCAGAAGTGCAGGCGTTACTGTGAAGGTTGTAAACAGTAAACGGAAAGCTTCTAATTTTTTTAACAAAGGGTTAGAAAAGACTAACGAAAAAGAAGAAAACATTGCCTGGAAGTTGGGTGTTTTCTCATTTTCAGAAGCTTCATAAAACCCGGAAAGGACAATTCACATGAGTATTGTAATCATCGGCGGAAATGAGAGAATGGTATATCAGTATACCGATATCTGCAAAGACTATGGATATAAGGCGAAAGTTTTTCCAAAGGAGAACGGTGCAATCCGCAAGAAAATCGGATGTCCGGATCTGATGGTTCTTTTCACCAATACAGTGTCCCATAAAATGGTTATCAGTGCATCACAGGAAGCAAAGAAAAATAACATTCCGGTAGCGCGCATCCATACCAGCAGCGCAAGCGCTTTAAAGTGTGCGCTGGATGAGCATGCGGTGATGGCATAAAAAGGTGAGGAGTTTATCATGATCGAGAAATGTCTCATTGAGCACTGTGCTCCTACCCTTGCTTCACTGAAAGCAGCCAATCTTTTCAATGCCTGCTGTGAAGAGGAAGAAAATATAGACCTTCAGATTTCCATGTGGAATCAGCTGATGAATCCCAAAGGTGTGAAACTGCTGGCACTTCGCAGCCGTGGTAACCGTTCTCTGGTTTATGTATACCGGGAAAAACAGCTGGTACGGAATCTGAATCGTCCCGGAGTTGCCCGGTTTCTGAAAAAATATGGATATGAAAATACAGAACCGGGACAGTGCCTGGCATTATTGAAGAAGCGCTTTGAGGCATCAGAGGATTTTCCACATGAGATTGGAATTTTTCTTGATTATCCACTTGGGGACGTAATTGGTTTTATCCAGAATGGCGGACAGAATTATAAATGTTCCGGATGCTGGAAAGTATATTGTAATGAATGTGAAGCATTGAAAATGTTTCAGAAGTACCATAAATGCCGTGAGGTTTATCGGAATTTATGGGCAAAAGGCAGGAGTGTTCTGCAGCTGACAGTGGCTGCTTAACATACAATGAAAGTCCCCTATGGGTGATAGCTAAAAAGCGATAAGGATCGCGGAAAAGCTGACTTTCGTTATTAAAGCGCCGGATGTGGAGGAAACAAACATAAATAATCTCGCAGGCTGGCAATAAAATTATAAAAGAAAGAGGTTAAGAGAAGTTATGAGTAAAGTAGCAGTTGTATATTGGAGCGGAACTGGCAATACAGAGGAAATGGCAAATAAAGTAGCAGAGGGTGCAAAAGCTGCTGGTGCTGAAGTAGAAGTGATCAGCGCTGACGATTTTGACGGAACAGATATCAGCGGTTTCGACGGTGTAGCTTTCGGATGCCCTGCAATGGGAGATGAGGAGCTTGAGGATTCCGTATTCCAGCCGGTATTCGAAGCATGTGAGCCAAAGCTTGCAGGCAAAAAAGTAGCGCTCTTCGGCTCCTACGGATGGGGAGATGGCGACTGGATGCGCAGCTGGGAAGAAAAATGCCAGAACGACGGCGTTGCACTTGCTGTTGATAGTGTAATCTGCAACGAAGAGCCAGATGATGAGGCTCAGGCAGCCTGCATTGAGCTTGGAAAAGCTATCTGCTGATTGGAACTGTTTTTGAAAAAAACAGAATATAGATTATTATAACAATAATAACATTTACAGCCGCTATTAGTGCAAATAACGTACTAATGGCGGCTGTTTTGATGAAACTTAAATAAATTGACCGAAATCCCATCTGGGAGTATAATTGTGTCAGAAAAGTGAAACAGTAAAAATCCCCATAAAAGCCAAAGTTCACCCCTCTGTTCAAGGCCTTCCAGATAAGGTAAAATGAAGATTGCAAAGTGGGAGATCATCACAAAACGGATTTGTTGCCTATTTGTGACATCACTATATATGAGAGTCAGCTGTAGAGCGGGACTTTCACAGGATATTACAGTATAAAAGGAGAAAACAGAAATGGCAGTTACAGAGAATAAATATCAGCTTGGAACAGCTGAAAACCAGAAATTTCTGCAGGATGTTAGAGATGGCTTATTAAGCTTCGGACATCAGTTTCCGTCACCAGGAGGAAGCTCCTATTATCTTGGAGATGACGGCACTCCCTGGAAAGACCGTAACCGTGAAACCTGGATCACAAGCCGTATGACACATGTGTACAGCATTGGTTCCATGCTTGGACATGAAGGCAGCGAGGCATTGGCTGATGCAGCGTTGAAGGGGCTTAGAGGCGAGCTTCACGATGATCAAAATGGTGGTTGGTATGCAGGTCTTACAAAGGACAATGAAATTGTTCCAACCAAGCAGTGCTATGCCCATGCATTTGTAATTCTGGCAGCTTCTTCCGGCGTGTTGGCCTGCAGAGAAGGGGCAGCAGAGCTTTTGAAAGATGCCTTGGCACTTTATGATCTGAGATTCTGGAATGAGGAAGAAGGACTTTCCTGTGATACCTGGAACACAGAATTTACAGAGCTGGATTCCTATCGAGGCTTGAATGCAAATATGCATACCGTTGAGGCGTTTCTTGCCGCAGCTGATGTGACCGGGGATGAGAAATATCGTGTACGTGCAGGCAGGATCATCGACCATGTTCTGGTATGGGCAAAGGACAATAACTGGCGTATACCGGAGCATTTTTCCAGTGACTGGGTACCGGATCTGGAATGCAACAAAGACCGCCCGGACGACCAGTTTAAGCCATACGGCGCAACTCCGGGACACGGAATTGAGTGGGCAAGACTGATCACACAGTGGGCGCTTTCTACATATAAAGAGGACAAGGCTGGCGCAGCACCTTATATTGAAGCTGCAGAGAATCTGTATAACCGCGCAGTTGCTGACGCATGGAATGCAGACGGTGCACCGGGAATCTGTTACACAACAGACTGGAACGGCAAACCTGTAGTCCATGACAGAATGCACTGGACTCTTGCAGAAGCAATCAACACCTCTTCCGTTCTGTTCCATGTAACAGATAATGAGAAATACGCAGCAGATTATGCAGAGTTTATGAAATATCTGGATGAGAAAGTTCTGGATCACGTAAACGGTTCCTGGTTCCATCAGCTGGACAGAGAGAACAATCTTCTGGAGACCGTATGGCCTGGAAAGTCTGATATTTATCATGCACTGCAGGCTACATTGATTCCATATTATGCTCCCGGTCTGTCCATTGCAGTGGCAGTGAAGAAGCAGGCAAGATAAAACAAAAATATTTTGTAACTGAGAAGGTTCTGACCAGGTACAGTGATAAAATTAATGGGGAGGCTTTGCCTCCCCATTTTGGACTTATTAGGTAAGTCAGTGAAGTCTGGAACGTAAGCGGACATTTCAAACACTCACGGTAAACTTCATTCATCCCACCCATCATACAACCGGATGTTCACCTGGATATTTCTGACCACATCCTCATCTTCTAATTCCATATCATCTGGATCTGTGATCGGAGGCAGCTCTGGAACTTCTTCGGAGAGCTCTACAGAAATCCAGTCGAATGCAGCAGCGTTAGCGCTTTCGATAGCTTCGTCTAAAGTGTCTCCTTCTCCGAAGCAGCCTTCCAGGTCTGGGAAAGTTCCCTTATAACGACCATCTTCGGTTTTCTTAAAAACAGCAGGATATATAAATTTCATGATAAACCTCCCGAAAATAAAAATAACATATTGAAAATTAATTTCAATTATAAGCGTTTGAGCTGGTAAATACAAGATAAGAAAAAACTTGTATTTAAGAAAATACGAAACGAGAAAAGACGTGGCAGCGGAGCCAAAAAGAATCTAAGAAACAGGATTGTCAAATATAGGGGAAAATGATATTCTTACAGCAAGAGACTTTAGAGCGTGTTTGAAAAATCATTCCCGCAATCTGCACGCCCCACTTTGCGGTATATTTCACCCGAATTCGGTTGCCGTAGCCCGCTACGGCGCCCTCATCCGAGCGAAATCTCCCACAAATTGTGACGCACATCTTGCAGAAAGCCTTTTTCAAACACGCTCTAGCCGGTTCGGAACTGAAAGAAAATGGCGCGGCTTTATAGAAATATACCTGCCGGAGGTGAAATCTTGGAATTTCAGCATGAATTGATCATACCAAACGAAGGTCTTCCTTTCAAAATCTTTTTATTTGAAGGCAGACACGGCAATTACGAAAGAGAAAAACACTGGCATACCTCAATTGAGATTTTTGCAGTGCTAAAAGGCAGACTGACTTTTTTTCTTAATGAAGAAGAGTACCCCCTGGAGGCTGGCGGGCTGATCATCATCAATTCCAATGAGATCCACTCCATTCACGCCCCCAGGAAAAATGAGACTGTGGTTTTGCAGATTCCACTAAAGCAGTTCGAAAAATATTTTACTGCCCAGCGGTTTATCCGATTTACAAGTGCAGCCCGTGTAGCAAAGGATCAGAAGTCCAAGGCTCCGGATAACCGGAAGCTGGCATTTTTTATTGAGGAGCTTTATAAGGTGTACCGTGCCCGTGAAGAAGGATGGGAGTACCGGACTATGGCACTGTACTACAATATTTTGTACCTGATGGTAAGGGATTATCGTGAGACCGAGGCTGCACAGGAGGAAATTCAGGACAGCCGACGACTGGATGCTTTGTCAAAAATTACCACTTATATGCGTGAGCATTATACAGAAGAACTGAAACTTTCTGAGATGGCAAATTTATTTGGCTATTCAGACGCTTATTTGTCGCGAATGTTCAAAAAGTATGCAAAAATCAATTTTAAGACTTATCTACAGGAAATTCGCATGTCTTATGCATGTCGGGAACTGATGAATACAGAGAAAACAGTGAGCCAGATTGCCCTGGACAACGGTTTTGCCAGCAGCAGAGCCTTTTCCAGAGAGTTTCAGAAGAAATATAACAGACTTCCAAGCGAAGTAAGACAAAAATTTAATACAACTCCAAAAGAATAAAATGTCAAAAAAGTGCTATAGATAAGACAAGAAAACCGTCGTAAAGCATATCAGAATATGGTATGCTTTTTTCATGCAGAAAGAACCAGGGCAGACTGAGATCAGCAGCTGGTTCGGGAATCTTGAGTATGAGCATGTTGGACTGCTGTGAGAGTGGCAGATAGCAGCCATGTCCGCATTCTGATATGCGCAAAAGGAGGTTAATCGTGAAGATTCAGAAAGTAACAGATCCGGCATTCCGTAAATATGGACAGGTGCTGGAGGGATACGACTTTACAGGTCTTATCAAGGAGATGAAACACACTCCGGTTCCAGAGGACGTAATCTATGTTCCATCTGTTGAGGAGCTGGAGGCACTGGATATTATGAAGGACCTGCAGAATAAGGGATACGGCGGGCTGCCGGTCCAGATCGGATACTGCAACGGCCATAACAAGAAGCTGAATGCAGTGGAGTATCATCGTAATTCCGAGATCAATGTAGCGGTTACAGATCTTGTCCTTCTTATCGGACATCAGCAGGACATTGAGCCGGATCATACCTATGATACATCTAAGATCGAGGCATTCCTTGTACCGGCAGGAACCGGAATCGAGGTATACGCTACCACACTTCACTACGCACCATGTCATGTGAATGAGGGCGGTTTCCAGTGTGTTGTTGTACTTCCGAAAGGAACTAACACAGACCTTACTTTCCAGACTGAGAAGATGGGAGAGGACAGCTTGATGACAGCCAAGAACAAATGGCTGATCGCACATGAGGATGCGAAGATCGCTGGCGCATTTAATGGTCTGAAGGGTGAGAATATCACAATTGACTGATAAAATAATTCATAGTTGCTCATTTTTTTCAGAAGATAAACCGACACGTTGTTGGTGGGTAACTACTAAAGTCTGTTTGAAAAATGAATATTGAGACCTGAGGAGCTTACATAGCTACCACAATTGAAAGTTTCTTAAAAAATTAAAATATGGAGGAATACCTATTATGAACAATATACCAGTAGTAAAACTTGGATTAATCGCAGTAAGCCGTGACTGTTTCCCGATTCAGCTTTCTGAGAAGAGACGCGCAGCTATCATGGACGCTTACAAGGGTGAGCTTTATGAATGTCCAGTAACTGTTGAGAATGAGAAAGACATGGAGAAGGCTCTCGAGGATGTAAACAAAGCTGAGTGTAATGCACTTGTTGTTTTCCTTGGAAACTTCGGACCAGAGACTCCAGAGACCCTGATCGCTGAGAGATTTGACGGACCTTGCATGTATGTAGCTGCTGCTGAGGGCGATGGCGATATGATCAATGGTCGTGGCGATGCTTACTGCGGTATGCTGAACTGCTCCTACAACTTAAAGATGCGTCATCTTGAAGCTTATATTCCGGAATATCCGGTTGGAACTGCAACTGACATTGCTACCATGATCGCTGACTTCGTACCAGTTGCACGTGCCGTTATCGGTGTTCGTAACCTGAAGATCATTACCTTTGGACCGCGTCCACAGGACTTCTTCGCATGTAACGCACCGATCAAAGGACTCTATGAGCTGGGCGTTGAGATTGAAGAGAACTCTGAGCTTGACCTTCTTGTTTCCTTTAAAGAGCATGAGAATGATCCTCGTATCCCGGATGTCTGTGCTGATATGGCAAAAGAGATGGGCGAAGGCAAATATTATGAAGATCTTAATGCTAAGATGGCACAGTTTGAGCTTACTCTTCTTGACTGGGCTGAGGCTCACAAGGGAGCAAGAAAATACGTTGCATTTGCTGATAAATGCTGGCCTGCATTCCCGTCACAGTTTGGATTTGAGCCATGCTATGTAAACAGCCGTCTTGCTGCAAGAGGAATCCCGGTATCCTGTGAGGTTGATATCTACGGAGCTCTTAGCGAGTACATCGGACTTTGCATTTCCAATGACGCTGTTACACTGCTTGACATCAACAACTCCGTTCCTCAGTACATCTATGATGAGGATATCAAGGGCAAATATGATTATAAGCTTACCGATACATTCATGGGCTTCCATTGCGGAAATACTCCGGCCTGCAAGATGTGCGATTCCAGAGCTGTTAAATATCAGCTGATCCAGCACAGACTTCTTGAGCCGGAAGGATCTGAGCCAGATTTCACAAGAGGAACTCTGGAGGGAGATATCGCTGCTTCTGATATTACATTCTATCGTCTGCAGTGCAACTCTGAGGGAGAGCTTGTTTCTTATGTTGCAGAAGGTGAAGTTCTTGACGTACCTACAAGATCCTTTGGTGGTATTGGTATCTTCGCAATCAAAGAGATGGGAAGATTCTACCGTCACGTACTGATCGAGGGCAACTACCCGCATCACGGTGCAGTTATGTTCGGACATTATGGAAAGGCATTCTACGAAGTAGTGAAATTCCTTGGACTTGATGTTAAGAAGATCGGTTACAACCAGCCAGCTGGTGTAAGATATCCTACAGAGAATCCATGGGGCTAATGCTTAAATAAACAGTAAGTAATTGCTGTGTACAAAGTTGAGAGCAATGTAGAATGATTGCTTCTTGCTTAAAAAGCAGGAAGGGACGATTTGAATAGAATTATAGGCGTATATAGAAACGGCCGTACCACTTTATGCGGTACGGCTGTTTTTAGAATAGGCGGGCAGAGCATTCTAAGAGGGTTCTGGCCGGAAAGCCTAGAAGGAACGCCTAAGGCATGAACTTAAGGAGGATAAAAATGTATTTTATCGGTGTTGATCTTGGTACTTCCGCAGTAAAACTTCTTCTTATGGAAGAATCCGGAAAAATCTGTAATATCGTATCAAAAGAATATCCATTATTTTTCCCGCATCCGGGCTGGTCTGAGCAAAATCCGGAAGACTGGTATACCCAGAGTATGGCTGGTATGAAAGAACTGACAGAGGGCATTGACCGCTCCCAGGTTGCCGGAATCAGCTTCGGCGGACAGATGCATGGACTGGTAACTTTAGATGATCAGGATCAGGTAATTCGTCCTGCAATTTTGTGGAATGACGGACGTACTTCTGAAGAGACAGATTATCTGAATAATGTGATCGGAAAGGACAAGCTTTCCCAGTATACTGCAAATATCGCATTTGCCGGCTTTACTGCTCCGAAGATCCTGTGGATGAAGAAAAATGAGCCAGAGAAATTTGCAAAAGTTGTGAAGATCATGCTTCCAAAGGATTACCTGGCTTATCGTTTAAGCGGCTCCTTCTGCACAGATGTATCTGACGCTTCAGGTATGCTTCTTCTGGATGTAAAGAATCGCTGCTGGTCTAAAGAAATGATGGAAATCTGCGGTGTGAAAGAGGAGCAGCTTCCGAAGGTTTATGAGAGCTGGGAGGTTGTTGGAACACTGAAGCCAGAGGTTGCTAAAGAGCTTGGCTTCTCTGAGAATGTAAAGGTTATCGCTGGTGCTGGAGACAATGCGGCAGCAGCTGTTGGTACTGGAACAGTTGGTGATGGACAGTGCAATATTTCCCTTGGTACTTCTGGAACTGTATTTATTTCCAGCAAGAATTTTGGTGTAGATGAGCACAATGCCCTTCATTCTTTCTGCCATGCAGATGGAAGCTATCATCTGATGGGATGTATGCTCAGCGCTGCTTCCTGTAATAAATGGTGGGCCGAGGAGATTCTTGGAACGAAGGACTTCGCAGCAGAGCAGGCGCCTATCCAGAAGCTTGGTGAGAATCACGTATTCTTCCTGCCATACCTGATGGGCGAGCGTTCCCCACACAACGATCCAGATGCAAGAGGCGTATTCTTCGGCATGTCCATGGACACCTCAAGAGCAGATATGACTCAGGCTGTATTGGAGGGAGTTGCTTTCGCACTTCGTGATTCTCTGGAGGTTGCAAAGAGTCTTGGAATTAAAATTGAGCGTACCAAGATCTGTGGCGGTGGTGCAAAGAGCCCGCTGTGGAAGCAGATTATTGCAAATGTTATGAATATTAAGGTTGACGTTCTGGAAGTGGAAGAGGGACCATCCCTTGGCGGTGCTATGCTGGCAGCAGTAGGATGCGGTGTTTATCCGGACGTTGAGACTGCTGGCAAGAAGCTTGCAAAAGTAGTGGATACTGTAGAGCCTACTCCAGAACTGGCTGCGAAATATGAGGAGAGATACCAGAAGTTCAAAGAACTGTATCCGGCTATGAAGCCGTTGTTTAAGAATCTGTAAGAGATATAGCAAGGCGGACATAATTTGGTTTAAAACGGATTAATAGAATGGTGATTGTGTTGAATGTGAAATAATTAACACAATCACCATTTTTGTATAGTCATGATTCTATAAAACAAATTTCTCCAGAACTTCTGCAACACCATCCTCATTGTTAGTGCGTGCAGTGATATAATCCGCAGACTCTTTCACGCCATCTGGTGCATTTTCCATGGCAACGCCAAGGGCAGCATAGCGGATCATGGAGAGGTCATTGAAACCGTCGCCGATAGCGATAGTTTCAGCGGGGGTGAAATTGTAGAGCTTACCAATGCAATCAATAGCTGCAGCCTTTGACACCTTACTGTTGAAGAACTCCAGATAGAAGGGCTTGGAGGTGCAAAAAGTTACGTTATGAAAATGAGCTGTTTTCCGTAGCTCTTTTTCTATTTGCTGAATTTGGGAAACATCGTCATACCAGAGAATTTTCGTAATCCCCTGCGCCAAAAGCTCGTCGATAGATGGCATGAGAAGGGGCGTTACCTTGGTAGCCTGGCTGTATTCCTGAATCCGGTCATTCAGCTTGTTCCCATATAATTTATTGTCCGACCAGATGCACATGGTAGTATCATAGTTCAGTCCTGCTTCCAGAATCAGACGCGCATCGTCAGCTTTCAGCTCCTGTCTATACAGAACGCGTCCGTCAGCAGAATCCAGGATCATAGCCCCATTATAAGTGATCACAGGTCCCTGAATGCCCAGCTGTTTCTGATAGCGCTCCACTCCCTGAATGGGGCGCCCGGTGCAAATGGAGAAAATCAGTCCCTGCGCGGCTGCCTGCCGGATTATTTCGATGGTGTATGGTGTAATTTCGTTTTTGTCATTTAATAAAGTACCGTCCATGTCGGCGGCTGCAAATTTATAGATCATAGTGCCTCCTGGAATATATGGTAAATTAGTTTTGTGAGCTGAAATGTCCCTCGCAGGCAGAGTATCCTGCTGGTTATATTTTCTTATTATAAAACGAAGATAGTGCAGGAATCAATCACTTTGAATGGTTACATGTGAAGATTCACATGGATTTCGGGAAAAGATGCCTTGATTTCGGCATTTAAGAGAATTGTTTTTTTGTTTGCAAAATGGTAAAATAATTGGGTGCTGTAAAAGCGGAGACAGGCAGGCTGAGATTGTGAAACAGTCATGCCTTTGGGACTTTTACAAAAATGAAAAATAGAAAAGTGATGAGGTGTAAAGCTATGCAGGAAATGAAGCCAGTTAAAGAAGGCAAAGTACGCGAGATTTACGACAACGGAGACAGCCTGATCATGGTTGCGACAGACCGTATCAGCTGTTTTGATGTGATCCTGAACAACGAAGTGACGAAGAAAGGCACTGTTCTTACACAGATGTCCAAGTTCTGGTTTGATATGACCCAGGATATCCTGCCGAACCACATGATTTCTGTTGATGTAAAAGATATGCCGGAGTTTTTCCAGCAGGATAAGTTTGACGGAAACAGCATGATGTGCCGCAAGCTGGATATGATCCCGGTTGAGTGCATCGTTCGTGGATATATCACTGGAAGCGGCTGGGCAAGCTACCAGAAGAATGGTACAGTTTGCGGAATTACTCTTCCGGAAGGTCTGAAAGAGTCTGACAAGCTGCCTGAGCCTATTTACACACCTTCTACCAAGGCTGAGATCGGCGACCACGATGAGAATATTTCTTTTGAGCAGAGCGTTACCCATCTTGAGAAATACTATCCGGGACATGGCCAGGAATATGCAGAGAAGATTCGTGATTACACCATCGCATTATATAAAAAATGTGCTGAGTATGCTTTAAGCAAAGGTATTATTATTGCAGATACCAAATTTGAGTTTGGACTGGATGAAAATGGTAATATTGTTATTGGTGATGAGATGCTTACACCGGACAGCTCCAGATTCTGGCCGGCAGATGGATATGAGCCAGGTCATGGCCAGCCATCCTTTGACAAGCAGTTTGCCCGTGACTGGCTGAAAGCAAACCCGGACAACGACTGGACTCTTCCACAGGAAATTGTGGACAAGACAATCGACAAATATCTCCAGGCATATGAGATGCTTACAGGGGAGAAACTGAAATAAGCAATATACATAATACTGCCAGGGCGTCTGTCCCTGGCAGGCTGATAAAGTCTTTTATTTTCTTTTCAAAGGGTACACTTGGTTTATATGTAAAAGCGCCCGGGAGTTTGGGTCTCCCGGGCGTTGATTTTTTCAAACACGTTTTAAGGTCTGGGTTTACACCAGAACCTGGCTGACACTGTAAAAATCAGAACAGTCCTGTGATTTTACCGGTTTCATCTACATCAATTTTCTCAGCAGCCGGAACCTTCGGAAGACCTGGCATGGTCATGATCTCTCCTGTGAGGGCTACGATGAAGCCTGCACCTGCAGAAATCTTCAGGTTACGAACTGTTACTTCGAAGTCTGTAGGAGCACCAAGCTTGGTCTGATCATCTGTTAAGCTGTACTGTGTTTTTGCCACACAGATCGGGCAGTTTCCGAATCCCAGATCCTCCAGCTGTTTTGCCTGTTTCTGGGCATTAGCTGTAAGAACAACTCTCTTACCGCCATAGACTTTCTGAACAATCTGGTTCAGCTTATCTTCGATAGAGCCTTCAAGTTCATAGGAATATGTGAAGTCATTTGGCTCTTCAACAAGACGGATTACTTCCTCAGCTAATTTAATACCGCCTTCGCCGCCTTTTGCCCATACTTCAGAAAGTGCAACATTAACGCCAAGCTCTTTACATTTTGCTTCTACCAGGTCAAGCTCTGCCTTGGTATCTGTTGGGAATGCATTGATTGCAACAACACATGGAAGCTTGTAAACATTTTTGATGTTGCTTACGTGTTTCAAAAGGTTTGGAAGACCTTTTTCAAGAGCCTCAAGGTTCTCATTGTTAAGATCAGCCTTCGGAACGCCGCCATTGTATTTCAGTGCACGGACAGTAGCAACGATAACAACTGCATTTGGTTTCAGACCAGCCATACGGCATTTGATATCAAGGAATTTCTCTGCACCAAGGTCAGCACCGAATCCAGCCTCTGTGATGGTGTAATCAGCAAGCTTCAGAGCCATCTTGGTAGCGGTTACGGAGTTACATCCGTGAGCAATGTTTGCGAATGGTCCGCCGTGAACGATTGCAGGTACATGCTCCAGTGTCTGAACAAGGTTTGGTTTCAGAGCATCTTTCAGAAGGGCAGTCATAGCGCCCTCTGCATGAAGGTCACCAGCTGTTACCGGTTTCTGCTCTGATGGTTTGCCATATGTATAACCGATGATGATTCTGGAAAGTCTTTCTTTCAGGTCTTTGATATCACTTGCAAGACAGAGAACAGCCATAATCTCGGAAGCTACCGTAATGTCATAGCCGTCTTCACGAGGCATACCGTTTGTTCTTCCGCCAAGTCCGTCTACTACATTACGAAGCTGACGGTCGTTCATATCCACACATCTTCTCCATGTGATCTTACGTGGGTCGATGTTCAGAGCATTGCCCTGGAAAATATGGTTATCGATCATTGCTGCAAGAAGGTTGTTTGCTGCGCCGATTGCGTGGAAGTCACCTGTGAAGTGAAGGTTGATATCTTCCATCGGAACTACCTGCGCATATCCGCCGCCTGCTGCACCGCCTTTTACACCGAATACCGGTCCAAGGGATGGCTCACGAAGAGCTACCATAACGTTCTTGCCAAGCTTCTGCATTGCGTCTGCCAGACCTACTGTAGTAGTGGTTTTTCCTTCTCCGGCAGGAGTCGGGTTGATAGCGGTAACCAGAATCAGTTTGCCATCATTCTTATCTGTTTCTTTCAGAAGATTGTAGTCGATTTTTGCTTTGTATTTACCATACTGCTCAAGATATTTGTCCTCAATACCTGCTTTAGCTGCAATCTCAGTGATTGGTTTCATTTCACATTCCTGTGCGATTTCGATGTCACTTTTAAACCCCATAATAAAAGCTCCTTTCGTTGTGTAAGATTAAATGGTTTTTATATGACCGCTTCTTAAAAAGACAACGGTATTTCCCTCATGTCAGAGGTACCTCCCGGTAAAAAAAGGGCAGTATCTGATGATTCAAATACTGCCCAGACGGTCGGCTGGAAATTACGGTCTATGCTGTCTGCAAAATATGGTGCAGCAGCTGTAAACAGTAATCCTCATGATCTGCTCCTGAAGTCCCTGTGGTTAACTCCACGATCCGTCAGTATTCAGAAGCTTTTCAATTGATGTGTTCATTGTATCATTAAAAAAACATTTTGTCAATAAATTAACAGACAGCATTATTGTCAAAAAAGACGATGCATATTTGTGAAAAATAACAAATGCTTTGAATGTGGAGAAAATCTGTCTGAATGGAAAAATGCAATCTCCGCTTCAGACTTCATAAAAATTTTATGACTTGGATAGTTGCGTATGAGGGCAAGTATTGTTAGAATAGAAAATGCACAGAGCCTGTTTAAAACAGGATAATGATTCGTGGTTTTATATAAGAAAGGTTGAATAATTGAATGAATAGAACAGAATTTCTGGATACATTGAGAAGTCAGCTGTCCGGACAGATGCATGAGGGTAAGGTGGCGGCGCATGTGCGTTACTATGAAGATTATATTCAGTCACAGGTACGTAGTGGACGCGATGAGCAGCAGGTTCTTGATGAACTAGGAGATCCAAGGCTGATCGCCAGGACTTTGCTGGATACAGATGTGGATAACGGGCAGCTGGATTATGAGGAGTACAGCACCTATTCGGATGACGCACAGAATACCCAGAGCTCCAGCCGGAATCATGTACATGTATGGCGGTTTGATACCTGGTACAGTAAGCTTCTGGGCGTGGTGATCCTGCTGATAGTCGTCTTTTTGCTGTTTCATATTCTGGTGGCAGTGATTCCGTTTTTTGCGGTACTGGCGTTGATTTTGTTTATTGTGTCACTGATTAAGAATCGGAATTAACATGATACTATAAACGTCCCGGACGGCAGCTACGGGAGTGTCGCAGCTGCACAGCAGCTGATTTTCATATATAGAGATGTCGCCGGTAGACGACACGTCCGTTTTGTAAGAAAAAATGTTGGACATGCTTTAGAAAATCATATTCAGCAAGGGTTCTTCTGTGCAACGCGAAGCGCGTTACTGTGAACGGAGTGAACAGTAACCAGTTTTGTTGAGATTGTGATATAAAGTATGGACATTACAGAATATATTTAGGGAAGGGTTTAAATGAGCAGTATAACAATAGAAGAATTAAAAAGGTTACCAGCGGAGTCTTATCAGATCATTGATATCCGCGACGAGATTGAGATTTCCCATGGCGCTGTTAAGGGTGCTTTGGCCTGTAAGCCAGAGGAAATCATGGAGAATCCGGAAGTGGATAAGACCAGAAAACTGGTTATTTGCTGCAGCCGCGGAATCAATAGTAAAGAAATCGCTAAGAAGCTTGAGGGAGAGGGGCTGGATGCAGTAAGCCTTGAGAAAGGGTACATTGCCTGGCTTATGGATGCCATGAAGAGTTCCCAAGACGAAGATTTTGCAAAAAATGTGGAGATCAGTCTTCGCAAGAAATTTAAGAAAAAAATCTGGTCCAGGTTTACCAAGGCGATCAATACTTACGAGCTTGTGAAGCCGGGAGATAAGATCGCAGTCTGTATTTCCGGCGGCAAGGATTCCATGCTGATGGCAAAGTGCTTCCAGGAGCTGAAGCTTCATAATAAATTTGATTTCGAGGTGAAATTTCTGGTTATGGATCCGGGCTACAGTCCTGCCAACCGTCAGGTGATCGAGGAAAATGCCAGAAGGTTAAATATTCCTATTCGTATTTTTGAGTCTGATATTTTTGAGTCTGTATTTAATGTGGAGAAATCCCCTTGTTATCTTTGCGCAAGAATGCGCCGCGGGCATCTCTATGCTTTTGCAAAAGAAATGGGCTGCAACAAGATTGCACTGGGTCACCACTATGATGATGTGATTGAGACCATTCTTATGGGCATGCTTTACGGTGCCCAGGTACAGACTATGATGCCCAAGCTTCACAGCACCAACTTTGAGGGAATGGAACTGATCCGTCCATTGTATCTGGTGCGGGAGGATGATATTAAGGCATGGCGTGATTACAATGATCTCCATTTTATTCAGTGTGCATGTAAATTTACAGATACCTGTACTACCTGCAATAACGAGAACCGTTCCAAACGTGTGGAAATCAAGGAACTGATTCGTGACCTGAAAAAGGTGAACCCGTTTGTAGAGGGAAACATTTTCAAGAGTGTAGAGAATGTAAATATTGATACAGTTGTGGGATATAAGCAATATGGTGTGAGACATTCTTTCCTGGAAAATTATGATGGAGAGCCCGGTTCTGCCTCTGAGAATGCTGCCGATGCAGCAGAGTAACAGAGAGAAAATGTGGATTTTAGATCTGTACACTCGGATCTACATCCTACGCGATTGGTATAGTTATTTACGAAACGCTCTAGTAAAAATATTGAGCCAAGGTCAATGATGCATGTGACCTTGGCTCGTTTTTTTGTCGGGGATGAAAAGAGAAGCGCTATAGAAATATTGGAGTATTTATTTTCCAATTTTTCCGAGAAGCCATACACAAAGAATGATGATTAGAATAGCAGTAAAGATTCCTGCCATTCCCTTTGCCATGATTTCAAGTGCAATAATGATATTGGATGTATTCATAGATAAGACCCTCCTCATTATAAAAAATTTTTATAAAAATTTTGTTACTAGGTTGATAACCATGCCGCCTGCGATTACAGAAGCAATCTGTCCGGACACGTTGGCACCGGCGGCCTGCATGAGAATTACATTTGTGGGATCTTCTTCCATGGCCATTTTCTGAACTACACGGGAGGACATTGGAAATGCAGAAATTCCGGCGCCTCCGATCATAGGATTAATCTTCTTTTTCAGGAAAAGATTCATAAATTTTGCCAGGAGAACGCCGCCGATGGTGTCCATGACAAAAGCAAAAAGTCCGATCACCAGGATCAGTAAGGTCTCTTTTGTTACAAACTGGTCTGCACGCATGCTGAAGGAAATGGTGATTCCAAGAAGCAGGGTGATCAGATTTGCCAGAATATTCTGGGCTGTGTCGGACAGGGTGCCCAGGACGCCGCATTCCCGGATCAGGTTGCCGAACATGAGAAATCCAACCAGCGCAACGGATTGAGGTGCTACCAGCCCCACGATTACAGTAACTATAATGGGAAAAGCAATCTTCATGGTTTTGGAAACGGATTTCGGATTATATTCCATGTGAATGCAGCGTTCCTTCTTTGTAGTGACAAGTCGGATGGCAAAGGGCTGTACAATTGGGACAAGTGCCATGTAGGAATAGGCGGCAACTGCAATGGCGCCGATATATTTGGAATTCAGGACCTGGGATACCAGAATGGAAGTAGGTCCGTCGGCAGCACCGATGATTCCGATAGAAGCAGCGTCTTTTAGGTCAAATCCAAGGATGGTGGACAGTAAAATTGCAGCAAAAATTCCAAGCTGTGCACCTGCGCCAAACAGGAACAAAGAGGGATTGGAAAGCAGGGGACCGAAGTCGATCATAGCGCCAATTCCGATGAAAAGTAAAATCGGCATGACTTCTGAGGCTTCAATTCCCACATGGAACAGCCATTCAATGACTCCGTTTGCCTGGATCCCGCCAGCCAGAGTCTGGTTTAAAACTCCGGAAAAAGGCAGGTTCACAAGTATGGCACCAAAGCCCATTGGAAGAAGCAGGGCTGGTTCAAATCCCTTTTTGATAGCCAGCCAGATCAGGGTGATTCCGACGGCAAACATCACAATTTGCTGCCAGGTTAATGCAAGGATTCCGTCTGTTAAAAATTCCATTTCTTTTTCCTCCTTTTGGGTGTTTGAATGTAAGTGCTTAAATAGATAAAAATACTTGCATAATGTTAATATTGTTATAAAAAATGAAAGCCTTGTAGGGAAGGCATTTTATAACCTGTTTTTGGGGTATAAAAAAGACTTTTATTACAATACTGCATATCTGAAGATATGCGACTATTGTAATAAAAGTCTTGCCATTTCAATTTTCTGCGGGCGACAGATTCATGGAACTGTCTACCGTTCTGACGCATGAAAATCCATATACAAAAATGCACTAAACCAGAAACAGTGCATTTGATATGCCAGCTACTCCCTTTTATTGAAGCGTGACTGCAAATGTATTTTGTTGTGGTAATTATAATTCGGCAAAGGTGGGAATGTCAACCCTGAATTATATAAAAGAAAGAATTTATTGGCCATTTGGTTACGGAACTGTTATCCGGAAACATTTTTCTTGTAAAAAATTCAGGGCAGGTATATGATTAAAAAACGAAATCAAAGTAAAATATACCTGTATGGTACAAGCAAAAAATATGGAACAAAGGAGTTACATCATGCTGTATTTTGAAAATGATTATTGCGAAGGTGCTCATGAGGCAATCTTAAAAAGATTAATGGAAACCAATATGGAAAAGGTTCCGGGATATGGACAGGATCCTTTCTGCGACCAGGCGAAGGAAAAAATAAAAGAGGCATGTGGCTGTCCGGATGGGGAGGTCTATTTCCTGGTAGGGGGTACCCAGACAAATGCAGTGGTGATCGCGTCCGTGTTGAACCGGTATGAAGGAGTGCTTTCCGCAGTTACCGGTCATGTAAATGCGCACGAAGCCGGAGCAATAGAATTTACCGGACATAAAGTTCTTCCACTTCCCCAGGACAATGGTAAAATTTCTGCCGCAGATCTGAAAGATTATCTCCAGACCTACTACGCAGACGGAAGCTATGATCACATGGTTTTTCCAGGCATGGTTTATATTTCACATCCGACAGAATACGGAACTCTTTACACAAAGCAGGAACTGGCAGATATTTCCAGTGTATGCAGGGAATATGAGATCCCGCTATTCCTGGACGGAGCCAGACTGGGCTATGGACTGGTGGCAGAGACAGATGTGACTTTGAAAGATATTGCAAATTATACAGACGTATTTTATATCGGAGGAACCAAGGTTGGTGCCCTGTGCGGTGAAGCAGTCGTTTTTCCGAAGAAAGCACCGAAACATTTCTTTACTATGATCAAACAGCAGGGAGCGCTTCTTGCGAAAGGCAGACTGCTTGGAATTCAGTTTGATACTCTTTTCACAGGAAATTTGTACCTGGAAATCAGTAAAAATGCTATTGAAACCGCTGCAAAACTGAAAGCTGCATTAAAAGAGAAGGGCTATGAATTTTTCATTAATTCCCCAACCAATCAGATTTTTGTTATCCTGGAAAATAAGAAAATGGAGGAATTGGGCGAAAAAGTGAAGTTCAGCTTCTGGGAAAAATATGATGATAGTCATACAGTAGTCCGCTTTGCAACAAGTTGGGCAACGAAAATGGAAGACATTGACTCGCTGATTGAGACATTGTAATAAAACAAGAAAAAGTTATGTTTCGCGAGTGTTGTTTGTTATCGTGCAGGCGGTAAGGTCCTGTGAAAGCATGAATTTCGGATGCCCATTGTGTAAATGAGATAACACTTGTGTAAAACAGATGGCTATGTAAGCGTTGATTTACATAGCCATTCTGTAAATAAAATCTTATGTTTTCACTTCTTTCATTTTAGAATCCCCAACATTTGTTAAAAGAGCATAAAATGTAGCTGATTATTTTATATACAATATCCAAACACAACAACTTGTCCGTATGTGCGTACAAGTTGTAAGATGGAAACAGGAGGAAGGAAGAATGACTGAAAATGGCAAGCCAAAATATTTTACCCTGATGGAAGAACTAAAAGAGAAAATCATTTCCGGCAGGATTCAGCCAGGAGAGAAGCTGCCATCAGAGAATCAGTTTACAGTACAATATTCCCTCAGCCGGCATACGGTGCGAAAGGCACTTAGTCTTCTGGAACAGGAAGGCTATATAGAAGCCTGCCATGGAAAAGGAACTTTTTGTTCCGAGAAAATGCGCCATATGAAAAAGTCCAGAAACATTGCGGTAGTGACAACTTATATTTCCGACTACATTTTTCCAAGGCTGATTCAGGGAATGGATAATGTACTGTCTGAGCAGGGCTACAGCATCATTTTGAAAAATACAGGTAACAGCCGTCAGAAAGAGGCAAAATGTCTAGAAGAGCTTTTTCAGAAAGATATTGATGGTCTGATCATAGAGCCAAGTAAAAGCCAGCTTAGCTGTCGGCATCCTGGCCTTTACGAAAATCTGGAGAAATATCAGATTCCATACATTTTTATCCAGGGAATTTACACGGAAATGAAGGACAAGCCCCACATTCTTATGGATGATGCCAGGGGCGGCTATCTGGTGACAAAGTACCTTTTGGAGCAGGGACACCGCAGGATTACCGGTTTTTTCAAGGCAGATGACATTCAGGGTATCCAGAGACATAAAGGGTATGTGAGGGCATTGCAGGAGGCTGGTATTCCTTATGATCCAGATCTGGTAGTATGGTTCCACACCGAAGACCGGCGGAGTAAACCATCTATGATGGTAAAAGAAATGGTAAAAACCGGATCGCTTCCTCATGGAATCGTCTGCTACAATGATCAGATTGCTGTGCAGGTGATTGAATCTCTTGAAGATTGTGGTCTTCAAGTACCAAAGGATATTTCCGTTACAGGCTATGACAATTCCCTCTATGCCCAGCGCGGAACCGGAATCACAACCATTGCCCATCCACAGGAGCGGCTTGGAGAGATGGCAGCAGAATTGATATTAGAAAAAATCAATGGAGTGTCAGAAGAGGACAGCAAAGTAGAACGTCTGATTCAGCCGGAGTTAATTGTTCGTGGTTCCTGCAGAAGGCTTAAATGATATTTGCTGCAAAGAATCACTGATAATTGTTCCCTTTCAATTGGAAATATACATTGCAAACTACCGTTTGAAAAATTGAATCAATAACAATATTTACAAAAATATAATAAACAGGAGGATTTTTACAATGAAAACAGGAAGAAATTACAAATTTTGGTTTTGTACAGGTTCACAGGATCTTTATGGAGATGAGTGTCTCCGTAAAGTAGCTGAGCATTCCCGCATTATTGTGGAAGAGCTGAACAAATCCGGTATGTTTCCATACGAGATTATATGGAAACCAACCTTGATTACCAATGAACTTATCCGTAAGACTTTCAATGAGGCAAATGCTGATGAAGACTGTGCTGGTGTGATCACCTGGATGCACACTTTTTCCCCGGCAAAATCCTGGATACTTGGTCTGAAAGAATACAGAAAGCCTCTTTGCCACCTTCACACACAGTTCAACCAGGAAATCCCTTACGACACCATTGACATGGACTTTATGAACGAGAATCAGTCCGCACACGGTGGCCGCGAGTATGGTCACATGGTAACCCGCATGGGAATTGAGCGAAAGGTAATTGTGGGATACTGGGCTGACAAAAAGGTTCAGGAGCGTCTGGCTTCCTGGATGAGAACTGCTGTTGGTATTATGGAGAGCAGCCACATCCGTGTTTGCCGTGTGGCTGACAATATGCGAAATGTTGCCGTTACAGAGGGGGATAAGGTAGAAGCACAGATTAAATTTGGCTGGGAAGTTGATGCCTATCCGGTAAATGAAATCGCAGAATATGTGAACGCTGTTTCCAAGGGAGATATTGACGCTCTTGTGGAAGAATATTATAATAAATATGACATTCTTTCTGAGGGAAGAGACCCGGAAGAATTCAAACGTCATGTAGCAGTACAGGCAGGAATTGAGATAGGCTTTGAGAAATTCCTGGAAGAGAAAAACTATCAGGCAATCGTAACTCATTTCGGTGATCTTGGAGCACTGAAGCAGCTTCCGGGACTGGCAATCCAGAGACTTATGGAGAAGGGCTATGGATTTGGCGCAGAAGGTGACTGGAAAACAGCTGCAATGGTTCGTCTGATGAAGATTATGACAGCAGGCATGAAGGACGCTAAGGGAACCTCCATGATGGAAGATTACACCTACAATCTTGTTCCTGGAAAAGAGGGAATCCTGCAGTCACATATGCTAGAGGTTTGCCCATCCGTAGCGGATGGCAAGCCAGCTATCAAAGTCTGCCCGCTTAGTATGGGAGAGAGAGAGGATCCTGCGAGACTTGTATTTACATCCAAGACAGGCCCTGCAATCGCAACATCCCTTGTTGATCTGGGGGACAGATTCCGTCTGATCATCAATGATGTAGATTGCAAGAAGGTTGAGAAACCTATGCCGAAGCTTCCTGTAGGAAGTGCATTCTGGACACCACAGCCAGATCTGGCTACCGGCGCAGAAGCATGGATCCTTGCAGGTGGAGCACATCATACTGCCTTTACTTATGATCTTACAGCAGAGCAGATGGGTGACTGGGCTGCAGCAATGGGAATTGAAGCTGTATACATTGACAAAGATACTACAATCCGTAACTTCAAGAATGAGCTTCGCTGGAATGAAATTGCGTTTCGAAGGTAAAAACGCATAGAATGGCAAACACGCTCTGGAGCCTGTTTACGGCGTTGGGTTGAACAGTGAAGAATGTTACACATTATAAAAAGACAACGGGAGGATTTTACACATGGGAGCAGCAGAAGCAAAGCAGGCAATCCTGGATAACAGGACAGCACTTGGAATCGAGTTCGGTTCCACAAGAATCAAGGCAGTTCTGGTAGATGGAAATAATGCACCAATCGCATCCGGCGGACACGAGTGGGAGAACCGCTATGAGAATGGTGTATGGACATACAGTCTGGAAGATATCTGGTCCGGTCTGCAGGACTGTTATCAGCAGATGACAAAGGATGTAGAGGAGAAATATGGTGTGGAGCTGACAAGCGTTGGTGCTATTGGAATCAGTGCCATGATGCACGGCTACATGCCATTTGACAAAGAAGGAAATCTTCTGGTTCCGTTCAGAACCTGGAGAAATAATATTACGGGAGAGGCAAGCAGAAAACTGTCCGAACTTTTTCAGTATAATATTCCTCAGAGATGGAGTATCGCACATCTGTATCAGGCAATTTTAAAAGGCGAGCCTCACGTAAAAGATATTGATTACATTGCCACTCTGGAGGCATATGTACATTGGAAACTGACTGGAAAAAGAGTTCTTGGAATTGGCGATGTTGCAGGAATGTTCCCGGTGGACAGCACTACCAGGGATTACAATGAAAAAATGGTTCAGCAGTTCGATGAGCAGGTTGCTTCTTATGGATTCCCATGGAAGCTTCGCGGCATTCTGCCGAAATGTCTTGTTGCGGGACAGGACGCTGGCTGCCTGACAGAAGAGGGAGCAAAGCTTCTTGATGTAACAGGCAGGCTGAAAGCCGGAATTCCTATGTGCCCGCCGGAAGGTGACGCTGGCACTGGAATGGTAGCTACCAACAGCGTTGCAAAGCGTACCGGAAATGTTTCCGCAGGTACTTCTGTATTTGCCTCTATTGTTTTGGAGAAGGAGTTATCTGCACCATATTCTGAAATTGATATGGTTGCGACTCCATCCGGACATCCGGTTGCAATGGCACACTCTAATAACTGTACTTCTGATCTGAATGCATGGGTAAATATTTTCCGTGAGTTTGCAGAAGCAATGGGAATGGAAGCTGATATGAACAAGCTTTTCGGAACCTTATACAACAAGGCTCTGGAAGGGGATGTGGACTGCGGCGGACTTTTATCCTACTGCTATTTCTCCGGTGAGCATATGACTGGATTTACAGAAGGAAGACCACTGTTTGTACGCTCTCCAGAGAGCAAATTCAACCTTGCCAACTTTATGAGAACCAATCTTTATACCTGCCTTGGCGCTATGAGAGTTGGTCTTGACATCCTGTTTAAGAAAGAGGGGGTAAAGGTTGACCGTCTTCTTGGTCATGGCGGACTGTTTAAGACAAAAGGTGTTGGACAGCAGATCCTTGCAGATGCTGTAAATGCCCCGGTTTCTGTTATGGAGACTGCCGGTGAAGGCGGTGCATGGGGAATTGCAGTGCTCGCTTCCTATCTTGTAAATAAAGAGGAGAATGAGACCCTGGAAGACTTCCTGGATACCAAGGTATTTGCAGGAAATCAGGGAAGCACCCTGAATCCAGATCCGGAGGGTGTGGAAGGCTTTAATATGTTCATGGAAAGATATATGAAAGGCCTGCCGATCGAGCGCGCAGCTGTGGACTCCAAAATCTGGTAAGTGGCTTGGAATGAGGAGGGTATGCCTCAGATCATTCCCGTAATCTGCACGCGAAAAAAGTTCTGTGCAGTTATAATACGAAATAAGTGAGAACGGATGGATTTTTCTCTCAGTTAAAAAACGGAGACCTTTCTCATACCAGAATGTGAATTTTTTCAGGATACTGGTATGGGGAGGGTCTTTTATGTTATAATACTGAGCATTGACAGACAAACATGCTCTGGAGCCTGTTTGAAAAATAAAGGAGATACACATGGTTTTCAGCTCGATGCTCTTTCTATGGATCTTTCTGCCCTTAGTACTGGCAGCATATTATATAAGTCCCGGAAAAATCCGAAATGGAATCCTGGTATTTTTCAGTCTGCTTTTTTATGCATGGGGAGAGCCACTTTATGTTTTCCTTATGCTGTTTTCCGTGGCGGTGAATTTTACCGGCGGAATTCTGATTGAAAAATATCAGACCAGGAAAAAAAAGATTCTTGTGGCAACTTTGATTATTAATCTGGGGTTGCTGGGATATTTCAAGTATTTTGGCACTCTGACAGAAGCCATAACCGGACTTTTTTCAGCAGATGGAACAGGAACCACTCTTTTTCAGGTGGCGCTTCCAATTGGAATTTCTTTTTATACTTTCCAGGCGTTGTCCTATGTGATCGATGTGTACAGGGGAGAGGTGCCGGCACAGCACAATTTCTGGCATATGCTTTTGTATATTTCCTTTTTTCCACAGCTGATCGCAGGACCTATTGTAAAATATCGCGACATTGCAGCTCAGATTACAGGAAGAAAAGAGACTATCCGAAAATTTGCAGCCGGGATAATGCGTTTTTGCTGGGGACTTGGGAAAAAGGTTCTCCTTGCCAATTCCTTTGCCCGTGTGGTGGATGAAATTTTTAAATATGGTCCATATGCGGTATCCAGGAAGGCTCTGTGGCTGGGCGCAATTCTTTACATGATGCAGATTTATTACGATTTTTCAGGATATTCCGATATGGCCATTGGTCTTGGAAAAATGTTCGGATTTGAATTCCAGGAGAATTTCAATTATCCCTATACAGCTGGTTCTGTGCAGGAATTCTGGCACAGATGGCATATTTCCCTGTCTTCCTGGTTTCGCGATTATGTCTATATTCCTTTGGGAGGAAATCGCAAAGGCGCGGCATGCACCTATCGAAACCTGCTTATCGTATTTTTCCTTACCGGAATGTGGCATGGGGCTGGAATGGCGTTTATCCTCTGGGGGCTTTATCATGGCTTTTTTCTTATACTGGAACGTGTGTGGCTTGGGAAAAAACTGGAAAAACTGCCTGGAATCGTGGGCTGGGGCTACACAGTGACCGCGGTGTTTTTTGGATGGATTCTGTTCCGTGCAGAAAATATTTCCCTGTTTTTCACTTATGTGAGAAATATGTTTGTGGCACATGGAGGAACCATTCTTCTTTCTGCATATCTTGACAGCAAAATGATCTTTCTGATCGTTATGGGTGTTTTATTTGCAGGAGTTTTGCAGAAGATATATGAGAAGGTCCGGGTACATTCCGCTGGAAAAATCCCTGCCAATGGAATGGTGACAGTTCCGAGAATGATCGCCTGTCTGGTGATTTTCTGGCTGAGTGTGGCGGCACTTGTAAATAACAGCTATAACCCGTTTATTTATTTCAGATTTTAACAGGAAGCATATGAGAAAACAGAAAATTCTGATCGTATTATTTGCAGGAAGTCTGGTTCTGCCAGGAGTGGTGTGGGCTGGATTTTCCGGCAGATTTGATACGGAAAACAATGAAAACAGAAAACTGGCTGAATTTCCAGAGGTGAATCTGAGATCTCTGGGAGACTTCCCGGAGCAGTTTGAGGCGTATTATAAGGATCATGTGCCCTTCAAAAATGACCTGGTGAAGTTCTGCAACTTTATTGATACGGAATTTTTCCGCAATACAAAGATCGGGGATGTGGTGATCGGAGAAGATAACTGGCTGTTTTACCTGCCGGAAAGGGAGGGAGAAAATGCCATGGCAGATTACCAGAAAACCAATGTGTATACACTGGAACAAAGTGCGGAAATTGCATCCGGAATTGCAAAAGTACGGGACTGGTTCCTGAACAGGGGCGTGGAACAGTTCCATTACTACGTGGCTCCCAACAAAGAGACACTTTATTCGAAGTATATGCCGGAGAAGCCAAAGATGATTGGAATCGGGGATTCCAGAATGGAGACTTTTGCAAAATATATGAAAGAAAATTCCGACGTGGAATTTGATTTTCTGGCAGATTATCTGAGGGAGTTTACTGAAAAATACCAGCTGTTCCGAAAATATGATACTCACATGAACAATTTAGGCGGATATATTACCAACGAGAAAATTGTACAGGATATGACAGGTGAAAGTCTGCCAATCGAAGATATTCAGGTTATGATCGGGACTAAGCCTTGCAGGGGGGATCTGTCCAGGATGATCGGGCGATATAAAGAGCTGGATGATGACAGGGAATATGGGTTGAAGTATTTTCATGATGGTATCCGTTACAAGGTGAAAAAAGAGGAGAGCGAAGGCGGCGAGGAGATCCTGAAAGTGTTTAAATCCAATTCGGATAATGAGAAAACTTTAATGGTGATCGGGGATTCTTTTCGACTCCGCCTTGAAAAATACATGCCCTATCGCTATCAGAAAACCATATTTGTGAGAATTGATGATTTTGACCAGGAGCTTTTGGATAAATATGAACCGGATGACGTGATTGTGATTACTGTTGAGCGTGACCAGAGGTATATGGAAAAACTGGATAGTTATATTATACAGGACAGTGGAGAGTAAATGGTACAATATGATATATCAGAGCCTGTCCGGAATTATAGGATTTGTTTGTGGGAAAAATTTTGTTTTAGTGGTCACACTTTTTCGTCACAGGAATCGTCAGAATATTGATGGGTTATTGACAATAAGTTCGGCAAATGCTATTCTGATATTAACTTGTTTTGTCAGATATGTCTGTTATGGATCACTGTATGGTCTGTGGTGGATCGTTGACAGAAACTGGCTGCTTAACTGGTAATGAGAGCAGTTGGAAATGTTACCAGCGAACAGCAACAGAAAGATTGCAGAATCCGTAAGGATTTATACCAAAGGAGGATCTTATGAAGAGAAAGAAAATTACCGCAATTTTGTTAGCATCCCTTATGGGAATCAGTGCAGTACCGGCTACCACATGGGCAGCAGATTCTTACAAGGAAACTGAGAAAGCAGCCTTTGCCAAAATGATCGAGGAATTTGGTGCTGATTACGCAAAGAGCCTTTCTGAAATGGATACAGAAGAAGTTAAGGGAAATGCGGAAATAAAGGTAAGTCTGGAAGATGGTGGAAAAGCAATTCTGGGAATGCTTTCTCCTGTGGATATCTCCTGGCTGGCGGATGCTTCCATCAGTGGAAATGTAAGTATGTCTGATAAGTCCATGACTGAGTTTATGGATGTGAATGTAAATGGAACCAAGATCTGTACAATAGAATATTATTTTGATACAGAGAATTCTGAAATTTATATGAGAATTCCGGAGCTGAGTGATGGCTATATTAAAATGAATATGGAGCAGATGACTCAGGAAACAGTGGAAGAGGCAGATCAGGAACTGGATTCTTCCTTTACCACGAGTCTTGATCTGGCAGATAGCATGAACAGCTATTTTTCCACTCTGGAGAACCTTCCGGAAGCAGACTTAGTGACATCTATTCTTACAAGATACACAGATATTATTTTTGATAATGTTGCAGATGCTGAGAATCCTGGAGCACAGGAAGCTGTTGCAGGAGATGTAAGTCAGGAGCTTAGCGTTCTGGAAGGACATGTTACACAGGCAGAGGCACTTCCAATGTTCCAGCAGATTCTGGATACAGCCAAGTCTGATGAAGAACTGAAGGGGCTTATTGAGACCTGGACAGAAGCCATGAATGATCCAGATTATACTTATGAGACTTTCCTGGAAGCAATCGAGGATATGGAGAAAGATCTGGATACAGAAGCTGATGAGACTGACGAGTCCGGATTTATTTTAAGGGCATGGGTTGACAGTGACGGAGAGGTTGTTGGACGCCAGTTCCTTCTGAATGATGATGAGCAGGAGGAAGAGCTTTTCGGATATCTGTGTACAGCGGATGGAGATAAGAGAGGATTTTCCATGCAGCTGGGTTCCGGAGATGACAAGGTTGCAATTGAAGGAAGCGGTGAGCTGAAAGGTGACCTGTTAAGCGGAACTTACACGATTTCTTCCGGTGAAGCGGATGCAGCTGTGATTGATGTTACAGATTATGATACCAAGGCAGTACAGGACGGAATCTGGAAGGGAACTTACACAATTTCCGGTGCGCCTGTGGAAGATGAAGATGGAAATTCCTATGATCCATTTGGTGGAATGCAGTTGATCTTTACAGCCGATGGTGCAGATGAGGACAGCATTGACTGGAATCTTGCTATTGCAGCAGGTGGTGCAACTCTTGGTTCAGTTTCTCTGACAGGCGGCAATGGCGGTGAGGCACTTGCAGCAGTTGATGTTGCTTCCCTGACAGATGTTTATGATTTCAGTAATGATGATGAAATTGAAGCTTATACAGCTTCCATGAATATGGATGCAATCACAGAGAATCTGACCAGCGCAGGCATGCCTGAGGGATGGCTGGACGATGTGATCGCTGCTACAGGCGACAGCGATATTGAGAGTACGGAGACAGATGGTGTTGCTGAGTCCGAAGAGCAGACAGATATGGCTGGAGATACACTGGATGACAGTGAGACACCGGCAGCTTAATCAGTAATTTATGCGAGCAGGCAGCCGCATAATAATTACCTGCAGCAAGGCAAATACAGCGGGGCAGACGAAGTAATTTGTCTGCCCCGAATTTTTTATAACCAGAAAGCAAATGCTTAGTGAGTTCTGTACATCACGGAGCGTGTAACTGTGAAAGTACTGAACCGTTACGATTTTTTTATTGAAATGAGGGGGGAGAAGGAATTGAAAAAAAGAAGCTTTGGGATTATCTGTTTTCTGTTTTTGATATTTACCATGTGTTCCTCTTCGGTGTGGGCCGCTTCTTATGTGAAGGCTTCCAATACGACTGTGAGTATCACTTCGAAAAAGCATGGCTGGGCGAAGCGGGGAAAAGACTATTATTTTTATAATTCCAAGGGAAAACTGCTTTGGGGAAAAATTACCTACAAAGGTCAGCGTTATTACAGCACAAAGAATGGAAAACGCTATACAGGCTGGCTGAAATCAGGCGGGAAACGGTATTATTACAACCGGAAGAATGGCATTATGTTCCGCAACCGATGGGCTACCGGAACGAAATACTCTTATTATTTCAATAAGTCAGGTGTGGCAATTGCCAACCGCTGGCTGAGCTACGGAGGAAAGCGATATTATTTCCTTCCTAATTCCAGAATGGCAACAGGATGGCAGAAAATTGGTGAATATCGTTATTATTTTGATAAGAAAACAGGTGCTTTGTATACAAATGTGTGGGTGGGAAAATATTATGTAAATGATAGCGGGAGAAGAACCGGACAGACCAGACCGGATGTGAAGGTGAATGATAACCGCTATACATATAAAAGCAGCTCTCTTAATATTGATCTGCGCAGAAAATCCACACATAATGTTCCTTACTGGGTAGCGCTGATAAAAATCAAAAATTCCGGACAGCTGAAATCCGCTTTATCTTATGGAACCTATGGTGGTGCCAGACAGACTACCTCCGGTGCGGTTTCTGGTAATGGGGGTATTATCGGAGTGAATGGAAGTGCGTTTAGTTACCAGACAGGGCGGCCGTCACCTCTTGGAATGTGCATCAAGAATGGTGTGATTTATGGAAATTATGAGACCAGTTACAGTGTAATGGCTGTAAAGTATGATGGCACTATTTATACACCAGAGCAGGGATTGAAAGGCGAAGCTCTTCTGGAAGAGGGGGTAAAAGATACCTATAATTTTGGCCCAATCCTGATCAAAGATGGACAGGCCCAGCCGGCCTGGTCAGAAACAGCCAAATATTATCCGAGAACTGCTGTGGGAATGGTGAAACCTGGCATTTATGTGCTTCTTGTCACCGACACTGGCAGTTACGCCGGTCTGAACCACTGGGATCTTGTTAATATCTTCAATAGCTATGGCTGTCAGTACGCCTACAACCTGGACGGCGGCGGCTCCGCCACATTGTATTACAATGGTCAGGTCATGAATAAGCTGATTAATAATTATGAGAGACCATGTGGGGATTTTCTTTATTTTACGAATTGATGTGTTGACAATGAAAAACATTTAAGGATCATGTTGTTTGAACGACGGTAGTGTAAAACGAATTATGAAAAAAATTATCTCTTTTTTCCTTGGTGCTGACCAAGTATATTTTACTTACGGAAACCCCGTCAAGGCTGAATTTTACGGGCTTTCAGCCCGGCCTTGACTGGTTTTCCAACGTAAAATTAAGGTCACCTAAACCAAAGAAAGGGGAGGTAAAGGCTATATAGCCCAGAATCGTTGATTTTACTGGGGTTGAGCCGATTTTGGAGGTATGAAGTTGACACTACCTCATGCATTTTTGAGGTATAAATATGATATACACATACAAATATAAATCGCCGTTAGGGCGTATTTTACTGGCGGCAGATGAAGTGGGAATTACTGGTCTATGGTTTGAAGGACAGAAATATTTTGGGAATACACTTCCAGACAAGCATATTCCACAGGAAACAGAGATTCTCACGGAAGCAAAAAAATGGCTGGATGTGTATTTCTCCGGTGAAGAACCGAAATTTACGCCGCCACTCCATCCGGACGGCTCAACATTCAGACAAGCAGTGTGGAAGATTTTATTGCAGATTCCCTATGGACAGACGATCACATACGGAGAAATTGCCCGCAAAATGGCAGAGCTGAAAAATGTATCCCGCATGTCTGCCCAGGCAGTTGGAGGTGCGGTTGGACACAATGAAATTTCTATTATCATTCCCTGCCATCGTGTGATAGGCACAAATGGAAGTCTGACAGGGTATGCCGGAGGAATTGATAGAAAGCTTTCGCTGCTTGAACTGGAACACGCGGATATGAGTTATTTATTTGTTCCAAAGAAAGGGACAGCATTGTAGGAGGCAGTGATAAAACTGTCCTCATTTTGGGTTATTTTGGAGAGCCAAGATTGGACGGAAAATAGAATTTTGGACATATTTTGGACATATCTATTAAATATTACAGAAATATTACAAGAATGGTGAACCCCAAAATCCCGCAAACCCTTATAAATCCAAAGAGAAACACCCGGTAGGGGAGCTACCGGGTGTTTCGAGGGGAGTATAAATAATTAAATAAGGGGTTATGTAAAAAAATTTTTGAAGGGTAAATTCTTTTACAAAGTCAATTATAATATAAATTGGAAAAAAAAGCAATATCATTTTGATGAATATTCTTTCTGTAATTGGTCACAATACACAAAGTAATCTGAAAACAGCTGCTGGATGCGGAACAGAACGTGGACAGCGGCATTCAACAGGAGGAATACTCAAATGGCTAAAAATTATGAGTCTGAAAACAAGAACAGCAAAAATGCAACAAACAGATCTTATGAAAGTGAGATAAATTCTCAGGATTGCAAGAACTCTTACACAAAAAACAGCAGCAAAAACAAGAGCCGCAATTCTTACGAGTCAGGGGAAGATACTACTTCCAGATATTAAAATATTTTAAGAAAGGGCGCAGGGTCTGTTGACTCTGCGCCCATGTTGGGAGGTTTAATGTATGCCAGACGTTTTTGATGAGTAATCAGGAATGATTTTTCAGACACGCTCTAACGCTGCACGCGTCCTGCACCGTCGCTTTCAATCATGGAAAGAACTTATGATTCTGTAATATAATTTAAGCCAGTGCTTTCATTACTTCATACGCACCATTTTCACGGATCTGAGTTAAGTAATTGCATACAACTGCTTCAAATCCGGAAATCTGTGTCAGATCTTCGCCCCAGAAGGAAGTATTGGTGCAGACTGCATGAACAAGATCCGCTGCGGAATCATCTTTATGTGCAAGGTAGAATTCGAGAACTGCCTTGTCATCTTTTACAGTGTATTCATTAGCTGCTCTTTTTGCTGTAAGTACGTCTTCGCTCATAGCATATCCGTTATAGAATGCAATGTAGAAGGCGAAAGAAGCTGTGATGCATGCAGGAAGTGTACCTTTGCGTTCTACATATTTTTTGAGTGACGGCATAACACGTGCTTTCCATTTGGATGTAGAGTTCAGAGAAATGGAAAGAAGAGCGTGATCGATAAATGGGTTTTTGAAACGTTCTGTAACAGCAGCGGCAAAATCTTTGAGCTCTGCTTTTGGAAGGTCCAGAGTAGGGATGATCTCATCATAAATAGTTTTGTTCATAAATCCACAGATCACATCGTCGTTCATGCAGTCTCTGACAATATCCTGTCCTGCAAGGTAAGCACCCAGTACAAAGGAGGTATGAGCACCATTTAAGATACGTACTTTTCTCTGCTTGTATGGTTTGTGATTGTCTGTGATCAGGATTGGAAGGTTCGCTTTGTCAACCGGGAATTCGTCTTTGATTGACTGAGGTCCTTCGATTACCCAGAAGCCGAAGATTTCACCTGTGTCGATCAGGTTATCTTTATAGCCAAGTTCTTCACAGATTGCAGCAGCTTCATTTCTTGGATAACCTGTTACAATACGGTCTACAAGTGTAGAGCAGAAGATGTTTTCAGCTTTGATCCAGTTGATAAAGTCTTCACCAAGATTCCACTGTTCAGCATATTTTAATACACATTTTTCAAGCTCTTTTCCATTATCATCGATCAGCTCACAGGAAAGAATGATAAATCCTTTGCCGGCTTCCTGACCGAATTTCTGGAAACGGCGATACATAAATTGAGTAAGTTTTCCAGGATAGCTGCCAGCCGGAACATCAGTAAACTGACAGGAAGAATCATAAGTAATTCCGGCTTCTGTTGTATTACATGCGATAAAACGGAGGTCCGGGTTATCTGCACATGCGAGAACTGCTTCAAAATCCTTATATGGATTGAGACAACGGCTTACACAGGAGATAACACGCTTTTTATTTATTTTTTTGCCATCCTGGAATCCACGGAGAAATAAGGTATAAAGACCCTCTTGTTCGTTGAACCTGTCATCGAGATCTGGAGCGATTGGCTGGCACAGAACAACTTTGGAGTTGAATCCGGCTTTTTCGTTTAACTCATCTATAAAATAATCTACAAATGCACGGAGGAAGTTTCCTTCACCAAACTGAAGTACACGTTCCGGCGCTGATTCAAGAAGGTATCCATCATAGCCCTGTTCTTTTAAAACAGCATAAGATAATTTTTTCATTTTCATTTTTCCTCATATATAATGATATGAGTGTTAAAAGGTCTTTTGACACTCATTTGATATCCGGATTGCTACGCAGCTACGCTGCTTCCGCAATTCGATTTATGTTTTATAAAGTAACGCCCTGTTTGAAGATTGCCATATCATGGAAACCTGCTTCTTCGGATTTTGATTTCTTTCCGGATGCAATCTCAAGGACAAAATCCAGAAGATTTTCTGAAAGCTCATCAAGAGGAGTATCATTTACCATGACTCCACAGTTGAAATCAATCCAGTTCTGCTTCTTTTTTGCAAGCTGGTTATTTGTGGAGATTTTTACTGTAGGTACAGGACTTGCAAATGGTGTTCCGCGTCCGGTGGTAAAAAGTACAATGTGTGCACCGGATGCAGCAAGGGCAGTAGAGGCGACAAGATCATTGCCAGGTGCACTCAGCAGGTTTAATCCTTTTTCCTTTACAGGTTCTCCATAAGAAAGAACTCCCATGACAGGTGCACTTCCGGATTTTTGCGTACATCCGAGAGATTTATCTTCCAGACTGGAAATACCGCCTTTTTTGTTTCCAGGAGAAGGATTTTCATAAATGGTCTGGTTGTGACTTTTAAAATAGTTTTTGAAATCGTTGACAAGGGCAACTGTCTGGTTGAACAGATCTTCTGTCTCGCAGCGGTTCATAAGTAATTCCTCAGCACCGAACATTTCAGGAACTTCTGTAAGAATTGTAGATCCTCCCATAGAAATCAGTTTGTCAGAAAATGCACCAACAGTAGGGTTTGCCGTGATTCCGGACAAACCATCAGAGCCGCCGCATTTCATACCGATCACCAGTTCAGATGCACGGATTGGTTCACGTTTAAATGAGGAGGCATAGGAAATCAGTTCTTTGACAATTTCAATACCATCACGGATCTCATCTTCGCATTCCTGGGCAACGAGAAAACGTACACGCTCAGGATCATAGTCCCCGATAAATTTCTTTAATTCATCGATGTTGCTGTTTTCGCAGCCAAGTCCAAGAACCAGAACACCGCCTGCATTAGGATGGTTCACTAAATCAGCAAGAATCTGACGTGTGTTATTCTGATCATCACCCATCTGGGAACATCCGTAAGGATGTGGAAAAGCACAGACACCATCAATCTGGTCTGTCATGTACTTCTGTGTGGCTCGTTCAATAGCAGATGCCACATTGTTAACGCAGCCTACTGTAGGAATGATCCAGATTTCATTGCGTACACCAACACCACCGTTTTTTCTGCGATAGCCCTGGAAGAACTTTGGCTCCCGGTGTGGAAGCTCTGTGATAGTTTTGTTATATGTATAAGTAAGAAGATCTCCCAGCCCTGTTTTTAAATTGTGAGTATGAATCCAGGAACCTGCAGGAATTTCTGCGGTTGCACGTCCAATGGGATTACCATATTTAATAATGGAATCACCAGGCTTGAGACTTTTTAATGCAAACTTGTGTCCCTGCATGATTTCTTCTGTAAGAGTGAGTGTGGAGTTATCAAGTTTGATCACAGTGCCTTTCGCCAGAGGCTGAAGCGCAACGGCTACATTATCTGAAGGATTAATTTTAATAAAAGATTTCAAGAAATCAACAACCTCCTTTATGTGGAAATAATGTATGTAAGAGCTTACATACAAATTACATCAACAAAACGGGAACGTCAATAGGAAATGGAAAAAAAGCTGAAAATGGTAAAAATACACAATGTGTAGTGCGAAAATTTGTCTGTTCTGCAAATACTTCGTGAATTGAAAATGATACTTATTTGTCGTATACTGTAAATAAAATGTAAGACCTTACATTTTGTTGAAACGGATAGAAAGGAGAGGAGAATTATTTTATGAAAGCATTTATGGACAAAGATTTTTTACTTTCAACAGAAACTTCAAAAAAGTTATTTCATGAGTATGCAGAGACAATGCCAATTGTAGATTACCATTGCCATATCAATCCTCAGGAAATTGCAGAGGACCGTAAGTTTGAGAATATTACCCAGGTGTGGCTTGGTGGCGATCATTATAAATGGCGTCAGATGAGATCAAATGGAGTAGATGAGTACTACATTACAGGTGGTGCCAGTGATCGTGAAAAATTCCAGAAATGGGCAGAAACTCTTGGGAAAGCAATCGGAAATCCGCTCTATCACTGGAGCCATCTGGAATTGCAGAGATATTTCGGATATACAGGATATCTGAACGGAGATACAGCTGAAGAAGTGTGGAACCTGTGCAACAAAAAGCTTCAGGAAGATGATATGTCTGTAAGAAACATTATCCGCAAGTCCAATGTAAAATTAATCTGCACAACAGATGATCCGGTAGATGATCTGAAATGGCATAAAGTTCTTGCAGAGGATGACAGCTTTGAGGTGAAAGTGCTTCCTGCATGGCGTCCGGACAAGGCAATGAATCTGGAAAAACCGGAATATCCGAAATACATGAAAAAGCTTTCACAGGTCAGTGGCGTTGAAATTGCTGATTTCGCAGATCTGAAAGAAGCCCTTCTTAAGAGAATGGAATTCTTTGCACAGATGGGATGCAGCGTATCTGACCATGCACTGGAATATGTTATGTATGCGCCTGCAGCAGAAGAAAAAGTAAATGAGATCTTTAAAAAGAGACTGAATGGCGAAAGCATTTCAAGAGAAGAAGAAATGATCTTCAAGACAGCTTTTATGCAGTTTGTTGGAAAAGAATATCAGAAAAAGAACTGGGTAATGCAGATCCATTATGGATGCAAGAGAGACAACAATGCATTTATGTATGAGCAGCTCGGACCGGATACCGGATATGACTGCATCAATAACTATGCGCCAAGTGCTCAGACAGCAGATTTCCTGAATTCTCTGATCGCATCAAATGAACTTCCAAAGACAATCCTGTACTCCCTGAATCCCAATGACAATGAAGCAATTGGAACAATCCTTGGCTGCTTCCAGGGAACAGAGGCAGCAGGTAAAATTCAGCAGGGAAGTGCATGGTGGTTCAACGATCACAAAACAGGTATGATCGCACAGATGACATCACTTGCAAATCTGGGACTGCTTGCAAACTTTGTTGGCATGCTTACTGATTCAAGAAGCTTTTTGTCCTATACCAGACATGAGTATTTCCGCAGAATTCTTTGCGAGCTTATTGGCGGATGGGTGGAAAATGGAGAATATCCGGCTGATTATAAGACTTTAAAGGAAATCGTGTGTGGAATTTCATACAATAATGCAGTAGACTATTTTGGGTTTGACCTGTAAAATGATTGATATCAGAAAGCTTATTTTCTATTATTACCAGAACGAACAGGAGAACGATAGTGAATATATATGATATTGCAAAGCTGGCAAATGTTTCCATCGCAACAGTATCCAGAGTGGTCAATAACAGTCCGAAAGTCAGCCCGAAGACAAAAGAAAAGGTTCTTGCGGTTATGAAAGAAAATGAATACACGCCGAATGCGTTTGCCAGAGGCCTTGGTCTTGGGTCGATGAAAACAGTAGGAATCATCTGTCCAAATATTGACGATATCTATATGGCAAAAGCAGTATCTTATCTGGAGCAAAATCTTCATGCTCATGGATATGACTGTATTCTTGGCTGCAGCGGATTTAAACAGGAAGAAAAGGTGGATTATGTCAGACTCCTTTTGTCTAAGAAAATAGACACGTTGATACTGGTTGGTTCTACATATGCAGAAAATGGTAAAGATGAATCTGACACAGATTATATTCGGGAGGCAGCGGAACAGGTTTCGGTATTTATGATTAACGCAAAGGTTTCAGGCGATAATATTTATTGCACCTATGCAGATGATTTTCAGGCTACTTATGAAGTGACAAAAGCTTTTATCCGAAGAGGAAAAGAGAAAATTCTTTTTATGTATGATTCAGAATCCTACAGTGCCAGACAGAAAATGGCGGGATACGAAGCTGCATTGCAGGACGCCGGATATCCCATTCGTGGAAATCTGAAATTCAAGACCAGAAATGACATTGAATATACGCGGGATATGCTGCTTGAATATAACCGAACCCTTGATTTTGACAGCGTCCTTGCAACGGAGGATGGAATTGCAATTGGAGCAGTAAAGTATGCAAAGATTAAGGGACTGGTGATTCCTGAGGAACTGGCGGTCGCCGGATATAATAACTCAATTCTTGCAATCAGCAGTGATCCTGAGCTTACATCGGTGGACAGTAAGCTGGGCGTGATGTGCAAAAAGACAGTGGAACGGATGATAGACCTTCTTGAGAGAGAAATACAAATTGAAAAGAATGTGTGTGTTCCATGCGAAATAGTCCGCAGATGTACAACGGATTTCTGATCTTGTTTCATATTTAACCGAATCAAGTAAGTCCCCTGCGGAGGTTGCGAAAAGCAATACTTAAAAAAGGTGCATTTTGGCACCTTTTTTGTATTTGCGGATATACTGATAAAAAAGGGGATTTTCCATGTTTCCTGTAGAGCCGATTTCCGGAAAAATGCTGGATTATTATGTTGGACGGAAGGATTCCTTTATCATAGATTTAAGAGATGCAAAAGAGTATCATAACGGACATATAAGGGGAGCAGTAAATGTGCCATATGAGAAATTTGAAGAAATGCAGACATATGATTTTCCAAAAGGTAAAATACTGGTTCTGTATTGCGACCGGGGCGGGGCAAGTCTTCAGGCAGCCAGGATTCTGGCGCGAAATGGGTATAAGACAAAAACGGTGATCGGGGGAATGAAGGAGTACAGAGGGAGAAATCTGATATGCGATATATGAGAAAAAATTCAAAAGAGTACTATCTTGTAATTTCCATCAAGGCATGATAATGTAAAGAAGAAAAATGTCCTTTTCATGAGGTTATGTAAACCGAAAAGGAGAGAGACAATTCGAACACTAAAAACAGAGGAGAAACCAAGTTTATGAAATATATGTTTGCTTCTGACATCCATGGTTCTGCTTACTATTGCAGGAAAATGCTGGATGCTTTTGAGAAAGAAGGGGCAGAGCGCCTGGTTCTGCTGGGCGATCTGCTTTATCACGGACCAAGAAATGATCTGCCAAAAGAATATGCACCTAAGCAGGTAATTCCCATGCTGAATGCCATGAAAGACAAAATTTATGCTGTGCGCGGTAACTGTGAGGCAGAAGTGGATCAGATGGTTCTGGAGTTTCCGGTGATGGCAGATTACTGTATTCTGTCAATTGACGGCAAGACACTTTATGCGACGCATGGACATGTTTATAATCAGAATAACCTTCCGCCTTTATGCGAGGGAGATATTCTAATCCATGGTCATACCCATGTGCTGAAAGCAGAGCAGATGGAGGGATACATTCTTTTGAATCCGGGTTCCGTATCCATTCCGAAAGAAGGAAATCCGCCTACCTATGCGGTGCTTGAGAACGGTGTTTTTTCCATCATGGATTTTGAAGGAAATATTGTAAAAAGCATAGTGCTTTAAGAAGGGAAAAACGGTGAATGAGTACAGAAAGATTTGAACTGATCGCTCCCTGCCATTTTGGCCTGGAAGCGGTTTTGAAAAGAGAAATACTGGATCTGGGATATGAGATCAGCAAGGTGGAGGATGGCAAGGTTACTTTCCTGGCAGATGCCCAGGGAATTGCAGATGCCAATGTTTTTCTGCGCACTACAGAGCGTATTCTTCTGAAGATTGCGGAAGTGAAAGCTGAGACATTTGATGAGCTTTTTGAGGCAACGAAAGCTTTGCCATGGGAACGTTACATTCCAGCAGATGGCAAATTCTGGATTGCGAAAGCCAATTCAGTGAAGAGTAAGCTGTTCAGCCCGTCTGATATCCAGTCTATTATGAAAAAAGCCATTGTAGAGCGTCTGAAGGGCGTATATAACGTGTCCTGGTTCCCGGAGGATGGAGCAAGTTTTCCTATCCGCGTGGCGTTTATGAAGGATGTGGCAACTATTGGAATCGATACTTCCGGTGTTTCTCTTCATAAGAGAGGGTATCGTCAGATGACCGTGAAGGCACCTATTACAGAGACTCTTGCCAGCGCATTGATTATGTTAACTCCGTGGAAAAAGGACAGAAGTCTTGTGGATCCCTTTTGCGGAAGCGGTACTTTTCCAATCGAGGCAGCTATGATGGCTGCAGATATTGCACCGGGTATGAACCGTTCTTTCCTTGCCGAGGACTGGAAGCAGGTTGTGCCGAGAAGATGCTGGTATGAGGCTGTAGAAGAGGCTCAGGACAGAGTAAATCTGAAAATCGAGACAGATATTCAGGGCTATGACATAGATGCTGAGGCACTGAAGGCAGCCAGGGCAAATGCAAAAATGGCAGGGGTAGAAAGCCTGATCCATTTTCAGCAGCGTCCTGTGAAGGAGCTTCATCACCCGAAGCCTTACGGATTTATTATTACGAATCCACCTTATGGTGAGCGTCTGGAAGAAAAAGCAGCTTTGCCGCAGCTTTACCGCGAGATCGGTGAGAGCTACCGCGGCCTGGATAAGTGGTCTATGTACCTGATCACTTCTTATGACAAAGCTGAGAATGACATTGGACGCAAGGCGGATAAGAACCGTAAAATCTATAACGGAATGCTGAAAACATATTTTTACCAGTTCCTGGGACCAAAGCCTCCAAGACGTGCGGCACAGGAAAAGAAAGAGGGCACTGATAAATGAAGAAGATAATTTTTGCAACAGGAAATGCAGATAAAATGAAAGAAATCCGTAAAATCCTGGCAGATCTGGATGCAGAAGTGGTATCTATGAAAGAAGCCGGGATTCAGGCTGATATTGTGGAAGATGGCAAAACCTTTGAGGAAAACGCAGTGATCAAGGCGACTGCCATCAGCAAGCTTACCAGTGATGGCGAAATTGTACTTGCAGATGACTCGGGGCTTGAGATTGATTATCTGAATAAAGAGCCGGGAGTTTATTCTGCTCGTTATATGGGCGAGAATACAGACTATCATATTAAGAATGCAAATTTGATCCAGAGACTGGATGGCGTGCCGGATGAGCAGCGTACAGCCCGTTTTGTCTGCGCTATTGCAGCTGCCTTTCCAGACGGAAGAGTGGAAACTGTGCGTGGAACCATGGAAGGCCGTATTGGATATGAGGAAAAGGGTGCCAATGGATTTGGGTATGATCCTATCTTTTTCCTGCCGGAATATGGCTGTACATCTGCAGAGCTGTCTATGGAAGAAAAAAATAAAATCAGCCACAGAGGAAAAGCTTTGCAGGCAATAAAGGAAGAATTACGATGAAGGTGCTGGTTGTCAGTGATACTCATGGGAGAGATGAGTCACTGGAGATGGCAGTAGCTTTGGAGCAACCCTTTGACTATCTGATTCATTGCGGCGACGTGGAGGGCAGGGAATTTTTTATTGAAGCGCTGGCAGAATGTCCCTGTACCATTGTGGCAGGAAATAATGATTTTTTCAGTGATCTTCCAAGAGAGGATGAGATTTTGCTGGAAGGACATAAGATCATGGTGACTCATGGACACAATTATGGTGTGTCCATGGATCTTTATGGGGTTTCGGAAGAGGCGGCAGCCAGAGGCTGTGAGATTGTTTGCTTTGGACATACCCATAAGCCAGTGGTGGAGAAGAAAAATGGTGTACTGGTGATCAATCCGGGAAGCCTTTCTTTTCCGAGACAGGAAGGCCGCAGACCAAGTTATGCGGTGATGGAGCTGTATAAAGGGGAAGAGCCGGAAATTGAAATTCGGTATTTGTAACTGAAAATACTTGTATGTTTGACTGTGGAAATGAAATGTTTTTTGAAATATTTTTTTGAAAATAGTCGAAAAAGAGAAAAATGCAGGTGGTGGAGGGCCTGAAAACCCGCATTTTTAGCGGGTTTTCGGGAATTACATCTTTTTTCGAAAAAAATATAAAAATTTATAAAAAAGGTGTTGACAAATGGGAGACCATATAATATAATAACTCTTGCCTTGAGCGAGAGAAAAGAAATTCTTGAGAGCACAAGGAACGACAACTTCATAGAAATGATGTTGTAAGACATCGGGGTGTGGCTCAGTTTGGCTAGAGCGCCTGGTTTGGGACCAGGAGGCCGCAAGTTCGAATCTTGTCACCCCGACTGCTGTAACAACATTACCGTTTCAGCGTAAATGCGGGTGTAGTTCAATGGTAGAACACTAGCCTTCCAAGCTAGATACGTGGGTTCGATTCCCATCACCCGCTTCTCTGATGAAGAGAGATATGTGTCAGTAGCTCAGCTGGATAGAGCAACGGCCTTCTAAGCCGTGGGTCGGGGGTTCGAATCCCTTCTGACACGCTGTGGTGGGTATAGCGCAGTTGGTTAGCGCGCCAGATTGTGGCTCTGGAGGCCCAGGGTTCGAATCCCTGTATCCACCCTTTGCCTTTGGGCTATCGCCAAGCGGTAAGGCACAGCACTTTGACTGCTGCATTCGCTGGTTCGAATCCAGCTAGCCCAGTCCTATATGGAGCATTAGCTCAGTTGGTAGAGCACTTGACTTTTAATCAAGTTGTCCGGGGTTCGAATCCCCGATGCTTCACTTGCGAATGAGAACCGGAAGCCTTATGATTAGGGCATTCCGGTTTTTTAAATAATATATATGCGGATGTGGCGGAATTGGCAGACGCGCCAGATTTAGGTTCTGGTGTTTACGACGTGCAGGTTCAAGTCCTGTCATCCGCAGGAAATGAGGAATGATCTGGATCGGATTTTCGAGATGAAAATTAGATCTGGGTCATTTTTTTAATTTGTTTGTTGCTGTTCACTGGTAACGTTACGTGAGGTGTTTTTGTGAACAAAGTTCACAGAAAACCCGAGAGTTAAGTTTGCGCAGCAAACGCTACTTCTTGTGCTTGTCACAAGAAGGTTCGTCTTTCTGTGCATCGCGAAGCGCGTTACTGTGAACGGAGTGAACAGTAATGCCTTGATTTTACAGGACGGATTTGTTATAGTTTACACAACGAAGAAGCATGGAGGAATAATATGGACGTTATTCAGTTTCAGGAGAAATTAAGGAATATTTGTGAGCTTGGAAAGCAGAATGGAAATATGCTGACGCATGAGCAGATTCGGGAGCATTTTGCAAGTACTGATCTTGAGACCAGTCAGATGTTAAAGGTACTACAGTATCTGAAACTGCAGGGAATTATGATAGAGGGAGACACTGCCCCGGTGGAGACAGAGGAAGTGGGTGAGACGGAACCGGAGTCAAAAGGAACCAGCACCCCGCTTACTTCAGAGGAAGAAGCATATCTGAAGGATTACCTGGCAGAGGTAAGCAACGGTAAGAAAGTAAGTCCGGAGATGCTTCACACACTGTTTGAGAATCTGGCAGATGGGGATGCCATTGCAGAGGCAGCTCTTACCAGCATTTATCTGCCGGTAGCGGCAAATATGGCCGCAGATATGAACTGTACAGAGATTCAACTTGCAGATTTGATTCAGGAGGCGAATGTGGTGCTGCTCACGGCTCTTTCCGACCCGGAGACAGAACGTAAAGATGATGCTTGGCTACGTCTTCAGCTTCGCAAGGGAATCATCGCTGCCATTGAGGAGCAGACACAGCAGAAATTCCAGGATGATTGTCTGGTAACGAAGGTGGAGAAACTGGAATCGGCAGTGAAGGATCTGACGGACGATGACGGGGAGAACCGTTTTACCATTGATGAGCTGGCGGTTATTCTCGATATGAATGTGGATGAGATCAGGGATATTCTGCGTCTTACAGGAGACGATAAATAATTATGGCAAGTGAAATTCCGGGAAAATTATGGAGATAAGGCTATCCTGTCGGAAATGAAAACAATGCTGCAGAATTGATGGAAACACCGGAGGTGATTTAAAAGTAAAAATCATCTCTGGTGTTTTTTGTCTTTTCTGGATGTTTTGAAATTTACATTGAAATTTCACTGTACAAGTGTTACTATCATAAATAATAATCAAAATATTTTTGCGTACAATAAATATTATTTGATAAATGAAAGGAGGATATATATGAATTTGGAAAAATATCAGCAGTATTCCAGAATTGCAAGAGGTTTGGAAAAGGCAGACCTGGTATTGAAGGATGCGAGGATTGTGAATGTTTTTACGGAAGAGATCATCCGCGGAGACATTGCCATACAGGATGGGATTATAGCAGGAATTGGAAGCTTCCATGGGAAAGAAGAACGTGATCTGGCCGGCAGATATGTATGTCCGGGATTTATTGACAGCCATCTTCATCTGGAATCTACACTGGTTACACCGGCTGAACTGGTAACAGCTGCCTCCAGGCACGGAACCACTACTTTTATCGTGGATCCCCATGAATCAGCCAATGTGTCCGGTTTGGCAGGAATTGATTATATTCTGGATCAAACCGAAGATGTGAAAGCAAATGTATATGTGATGATGCCATCCTGTGTTCCTGCTACTGCCATTGATGATAATGGATGCACTCTTACTGCTGAAGATATGGTTCCTTACCTTCATAACAGCCGGATTCTTGGACTTGGAGAAGTAATGGACAGCATTTCTGTGGTACAGGGCGAGAAAAGCATGCATGACAAGCTAGAACTGTTTGAGGGCAGAATCCGTGATGGCCACGCTCCGTTTCTGGAAGAGGGAGATCTTCAGGCATATGCTATGGCAGGGATTGCTACAGACCATGAGTGCAGCTTCTTTGATTATGCCATGCGAGAACGGCGGAACGGTCTTACCATTCTTGTAAGGGAAGGCAGCGCTGCCCGAAATCTGGAGGCGCTTGTTGGCGGTCTGGTGCAGAGACATATGAATGGTGACGGATTCTGCTTCTGCACAGATGACAAGCATATTGAGGATATCCAGCGGGAAGGGCATATTGACCATAACGTGCGAAAAGCTATCCGCCTTGGCATGAATCCAGTGTCCGCTATTAAGATGGCAACTATCAATGCAGCTAATTGTTATGGACTGAAAGACAAGGGGGCAGTGGCACCCGGCAGGCAGGCAGATCTTTTGGTTCTTTCGGATCTTGTCAGTGTGACCATAGAAGATGTGTACTTTAAAGGGCAATTGGTAGATAAAAATGCAAAGATTGTTATAAAGCCGTGTGCCCCTGAATTGAAAAATACAGTGCATGTGGCTGAATTTTCCAGAGAGGCATTTCAGCTGGAGTCTGCAGATGGAATCTTTCCGGTGATTCTGGCAGAAGAAGGACAGATTACTACCAGAAAGGGAACTCTGAAAGCAGGGGATGGTCCCTGCAAATTCCAGTCCGATGACGATTATCAGAAGATTGCAGTTGTAGAACGTCATAAGATGACGGGGAAAATCGGCTGTGGCGTGATCGGAGGTTTTGGTATCCGTGGTGGAGCAATTGCGTCCAGTGTATCCCATGATTCCCATAATATTATTGTGATCGGAGATAATGATGAGGACATGGAGCTTGCTGTGCGGGAACTGATGCGTACTCAGGGAGGCTATACGATCGTAGAGAATCATAAAGTATTTGACACTCTTGCCCTTCCCGTAATGGGACTGATGAGTGATAATGGTTTTGAGAAAGACAATGAGACTCTTGGGCGAATGATCCATAAAGCTCATGAAATGGGTGTGAAAGACGGTCATGATCCGTTTATTACGCTGTCCTTTATGGCTTTGCCGGTTATTCCGCAGATCCGAATTACACCGAGAGGCGTTTTTGATGTGGAAGCGTGGAAGTTTTTATAAGATACCAGGATTGCGGGAGTGCAATGTACGAGACGGTAGTTTTGCTTTCCAAGGGCAAGGTCGACTCGAAAAAGATTCGGGTTGAGTTTCTTTGGAAGATATGGATATGTCAGAATTTCAGGATGGGGCAACCTACACCCAGATCAAGGACTATCTGATCTACAATGATCCGATTGGATATGCAGACTTGATATTGAACGGTGATCCCGAAATTTATCTAAAAACTGTAACTGAATATAAACTCTTAGATTAAAATTCAGCCCTCTGCCTTTTCATTGGCAGAGGGCCGTTTTTTGCTTAACAGTTATTGAGCATCCCTTAATTGCTCTACAACACTGCATTTCGCTGCGTTGTCATACATCATGCAAGGAATCAGCCACCCCAGCAGAAGAAATACCGGAATTGTCAGCAGGACAGGCAGAATGGTGAATCGATACTCAAAGAACCAGAACATACTGCCCAGCATTTTTCCCGCAAGAGGTCCCACCGCCAGCGACAAAATAAAGGCCGCCGCTACAGAAGACATTGCGTAAAACAACCCCTCGTAGATCAGCATGGTTTTGAGCTGCCGGTTCGTCATTCCTACAGCCTGAAGCACAGCAAATTCACGGCGGCGGGAAAGAATACCGGTCATCATGGCGTTGAAGAAATTTAAGAGTCCCACCAGCCCAATGATAGCACAGAGGATACCACCTATCAGAAGGAACATCTGCCGGAACTGAGCAAATTCAGAGCGAGCCGTGGCCTTGCTTTCATACATCAAGGGCGAAAACTCACCGGCAGTGAGCTTCGATAGATATTGCTCTGCTTCGGCCTCGTCAACTTCGTCCGCTGTGTCGAACAGGTAGAGCATCGGAATGGCTGCACCACCGCTGTCCCTCTGTGCGGTGTCCACAGACAAAACTGCGTCATATCCAATACCACCATAACGATAACTCATGGAATTCGGAAGTTCTACCAAGGCGCAGACCGTGTACTCTACATCTCTGGCTCCATACAATTTTGCCTGAAAGTACTCCTCCGGTGTATCTTCGGTGCGGAGTTCCCCGGTGCGGCTGTCGATATATTTCACATCATCCGCATAGGTAGCGGTAATCGTGTCCCCCACCTTGGGGTAGTATTCAGGATTGAGCAGATTGCCGTAATCATCCAAAGAAACCGCAATGGCAATAGCGTTATTGTTTGGCTCCAGCATAGGAGAAATATCTCCGTCGAGCACTTGCAGCTTGTCAAACAGACTGTTATCCAGAGCCTCGATTCTGGTATCTCCCATCACCATATTGCCCCGGTGCTCCAGACGGCTCATATGGCTGTCCAACTGCTCAGCACTTTCGTACCTTGCATAGTCCTGCCGCAGAGCATCCTCCGTCATCCACAGGTATGCGGGTTTTCGCACAGCATATCCCGTGCCGGAAAGATTGGCCTTTGTGTTTGCTGCGATCTCTTCGATTTGTTCTGGCGTGATGAATTCATCTGCCGGGTTGTAACGGAAATAGTCGGGCGTGCTGACGATAAAATCGGCGCAGGTCATGAAGGATACATACTTCTCCATGCTGAAGCCTCCCACAAAGGCACACAGCGCATTGAACAGTGTCACCGACAGTGCCAGAGACACCACCACCAGCACCGTCTTTTTCTTGTTTCGTCCCAGATTGGCAAAGGCCATCTGATGGAGCTTGGCTCCCCGGGTGCTGCGCTGTTTTTTCTTAGTCTGCATTGCATCCGTATATTTGGTAGCCTCTACCGGAGAGACCCTGGCTGCCATTTTTCCGGGCTTGGAACAGGACAAAAGCACCGTCAACAGGGCAAACAGCATGGAACCAAGGAAGATCACAGACGAAGTGCTGATGGTGGTGATGCCTGCATCCAACTGGGTGGAGCGCAAGACAACAGGTACCAGAACAGCGCCGATGCCGTAGCCCAGCAACAGTCCTGCCGGAATGCCGATCAGACAAAGTAGAAGTGCCTGCTGGCGAATGATACGTTTGAGCTGCCGGGGCGTTGTGCCAATGGTTTTCAGAAGTCCGTAAAACCGGATATCCCCTGCAACAGAGATCTGAAAAATGTTATAGATGATAAGATACCCCGTGAAAATCACCAGCAGCAAAAAAGCTGCTATGGCGATCATCAGCTCTGGATCGAGCTGTGACTCCAGCTGGGATGAGGTATATCCCCAGTTGACGCCGATCCGGACGCTGTTGGGATCGGTATAGCTGTCCCATGTGTAGCCAAGATCGGTATCCACCTGCTCCATCTGCCCTTGAATATTTGTGCTGGAGGCCAGCATGACATTCAAATCGGTGCGGAAAGGCTGTAACCCTGTTTTCACTGCCTGCGCTTCGATGTCATCTGCGTAATCACGGCTGATGTTGATGTAATGAACAGGCATTAGTTCATCATAGTCCCAATAGCCCACCAGCGTAAAGGTATCTGTTACAGTAAAGGCGGTTTGATCCTTGTCCGTGATGGAATAGGAAACCGTGACCTCGGCGCCCAGCTCCGGCGTTACGCCAAGCAGCTGCAACGCTGCCGTATCCATGGCTACTTCTTTGCCGCTTTCGGGCATCCGCCCGGTAGTAGGGGTGGCATAGCTCCATTTGGTGCAGTTGGCATCCATGTAGCTGATCTCTGCAGGCGTTTTGGAAAAGACACCATCCACAGTGATGCCGATCACCTTCCGTGCCCCCGCAGCCTTCACCTTTGGGTGGGCAGCGATACGTTCCGCCTGCTCGGGGGAAACATCTTTAAAGGTACCGTGTGCATAGCCACCTACCTGCCGAAACTGGTAGGTTTCATAACTGGCGTTCAACGACAAGACAATGGTGAACATGGACGTAAATAGCATCGTTGTCAGCGCAATGGCAAAAATGGCGATCAGATTGCGGCGGCGGTTCGCATAAAGGGATTTTAAGCTGAGCTTTCGAATACATTTTCTGTTTTTGACATTCATCGTAGCCACCTCCCGTTAGTTCTGGGAGACGATCCGACCGTCTTCGATACGGATAATGCGGTCTGCCATCTGCGCAATTTCTTCGTTGTGGGTAATCATTACGATTGTCTGGGCGAACTTTTGACTGGTTACTTTCAAAAGGCTCAATACATCCTGGCTGGTTTTGGAATCCAGATTACCTGTCGGTTCATCTGCCAGAATGATAGCGGGTGCTGCCGCCAGCGCACGGGCGATTGCCACACGCTGCTGCTGACCGCCCGAAAGCTGATTGGGCAGGGCATCCAGACGCTCATCCAGCCCAAGGGTCTGCACGATCTGCTGTACGAAATCCTTGTTGACCTTGCCGCCGTCCAGCTCAATGGGTAGAACGATATTTTCATACACATTCAGCACCGGAACAAGATTATATGCTTGGAACACAAAGCCTATTTTTCTGCGGCGGAAGATGGTCAAGGCTTCATCCTTCAGGGAGAAAATATCCTGTCCGTCCACCATGACCGTGCCGCTTGTAGGGCGATCCAGCCCGCCCAGCATATGCAGCAGTGTGGATTTGCCGGAGCCGGATGTGCCGACAATCGCCACAAATTCACCTTTCTGCACACTTAAATCCACTCCGTCCAACGCATGAACCGCATTATTGCCGGAGCCATAAATTTTTCTCAGGTTTTTTGCCTGTAAAACTTCCATAAACGAGTACCTCCATGAAAAAATCTGTATGTATGCAAAGAAATCATCCTTTGATACATACAGATTATCGCATAGGATTCTTTCCACATTCTTTCCAGCGGAAAATGAAATCTAACAGTTTTGAAAGAATGGATGCTATTTCGGCAGAAATATGGAAAACGTACTTCCTTTTCCCGGAACGGAAGCGACCTTGATATAACCGTCCTCGCCGGATATGATCTGTCGGGCAAGGTATAAGCCGATGCCTACACCTTCTTGTTTCCGCACACTATTTGAGCGGTAAAAGCGAGCAAATATCTTCGCTTGCTCGCTTTCCGAAATGCCCGAACCGGTATCCGATATATCGATCCTTGCAAACATTTCATAGCTTACAGCAGAAATCCTGATTGTGCCATGCTCTGTATATTTGATGGCATTATCTACGATATTAGCCAGTGCTTCCGCTGTCCATTTGAAGTCGAATACAGCAAAAGCATCGGTATCTTGCAGTTGCAAAGACAATCCTTTTTCAGAAACCTTGGCGGCATATTGTTCTGCAATACCTTGAAGCAGTGGCTGTAATGCTGAGCGCTGCGGCGATAGTGAAATAATTCCGTTTTCCAGCCGGGACAGCTTTACAAGCGAGTCAATCAAAAATCGCAATTTCTCCGATTGATTGTACAGTGCCTCCATATTTGCCTTCGCCGATACAGGCAGAGTTTCCTCCATCAAAAGCTCGCTGTATAACAGCAGGTTTGCAATCGGCGTTTTTGTCTGGTGGGAGATGTCCGCAATCAAGGTCTTAATTCTGTCCTTCTCCTGTGCTACATTTCGAGAGGAAGTTTCTGCTGCGGAAAGATAGTGTGCAAACTTTGTTTCCAAAGCAGACAGCTGGCTTTCATCAAAAGTGGCTTCAGAAAAGGAGCCGGTCATGGCAGCGTCCAGCATCCTTTCGATTTCTTCCATCGTTTTTCTGACCTTTCTCCGCTCCCATAATACAGTAGCTATCGCCGCCAGAAAACATAGCAGTATGATCACAATGCCGGTTTTATTCATCTTTTGTCACCCAGCTATAACCGATTCCATAGATGGTTTTAATGTATTTCTGTGCACCAAGCTTATCCCTCAGACGCTTGATCGTAACAGACAAAGCATTTTCATCCACATATTCTGCGCCATCTGTCCAGATCCGGTCGACAAGGTCTCCACGGGTCATGGTTCGACCACGGTTTTCAACAAGCAGACGCAGTAATTTTTGTTCTGTTTTACTCAATTCCACTTTTGAATCTCCCACATAAAAGGTCATAGCCTCAAAGTCAAAGTGAAATAGATCCATATGGAACGGCGCATTTTTTTGGTTTGACGCTTGCTTTCGCAGTTGGGTATTCACCCTTGCCCGCAAAACCGAAAGAGAAAAGGGCTTGGTAATGTAATCATCAGCGCCCCGCTCCAGTCCGTCTACGATGTCCAGATCAGTGTCATTGGCAGTCAGCAGAATAACAGGAACTCCGGGCAGGTTTTTCTTGACCTCCCGGAGCAGCTCAAGCCCACTGCCATCTGGTAGATTGATATCCAGCAGGATCAGGGATACACTACCGCAAAGCAATTGCTCTCTTGCCGCTTTTAGCTCATGGCAGGATATAATTTGACGGTCATCTGCTTTTAGTGCTTTACTTAAACCTTGATTCAACCCTATATCATCTTCAATAATCAATAATTGTTCCATGTATCTCACTCCCTCGTTATTCAAAGGCCGCCATCATTTCCTTGGGCAATTTTTCGTTCTCACAGTTCAGAAGATAGGCTATTGGCTATTGCTCTGTTTGCAAATTTGTTTGTTTTCGCTGTATCCCAATCAGCAAGCCGGATGATCTATGCTGTGCCGTTTTTTTACTTTCTTAATTGTATCATGCTAATGTAAAGAAATCCATATTCTCTAAAAAGTTGTCCTGTTTTTTGAAACAGGGTTGTTACTGTTCACTGGTAACATTCCGCGAGGCGTTTTTTGTGAACAAAGTTCACAGAAAACCCGAGAATTGCGGCGCGAAATCATGCGAATGCATGATTTCTGTGCATCGCGAAGCGCGTTACTGTGAACGGAGTGAACAGTAACACAGGGTTAGCCCCTGAACAGCAACAAGGCATTAATAAGAACTGAAAAACATAAAAAAACATCTTGATTTTCATGAATACTTATGATATGATATCGCTCAAAGAAAAGGGAGTAGCGGCCATGAAGAGATAAAAGGAAATCCATTTTTTCTGAATGGTGCATAAATGCGTCAGAACGGTAGATGAAACTACCCGCATTATGAGATAATCAGCGAGACTTTTATTTCAGGCATTATAACAGTGCCTGGGATAAAAGTCTTTTTTTTCCCTTTTTGAACGCTTTACAACTATTGTTAGTAAGAGAGATGGAGGAGAAAAATGAGTAAGCGAAATGGAAAAATGAAATATCTGGCAATCGGTGCTATTGGGCTTATAGCGGCAGGGGGATTGGCTCTGGATACAACTTACCAGATTCAGGAGCAGGAACAGGCAGTACTCACAACCTTTGGAGTGCCAAAGGCAGTGAATGAAACGGGATTACATTTCAAAGTCCCTTTTGTACAGCAGGTGCAGAAGGTAAATACCACGATCCAGGGATTTCCAATAGGATACAGTATGGGGAACAATGCGGTGGTGGAAAATGAAGGAATCATGATCACTTCGGATTACAATTTTATTGATGTGGATTTCTTTGTAGAATATCGAATTTCAGAACCTGTAAAATACCTTTACACCTCTGAGCAGCCGGAAGAGATTTTAAAAAATATTGCGCAAAGCTGTATCCGAACTGTAATAGCAAGCTATAACGTGGATGAGGTTCTGACCACCGGAAAAGGAGAAATCCAGAGCAAGATCAAAGAAATGATTTTGAATCAGATGGAGGAACAGGATCTGGGAATTCAATTGGTCAACATAACAATACAGGATTCCGAGCCGCCTACTGAAGAAGTGATGAAAGCATTTAAAGAGGTGGAAACTGCGAAACAGGGAAAAGAAACGGCGCTTAACAATGCTAATAAATACAGGAACGAAAAGCTTCCCGAAGCGCAGGCCCAGGCAGACCAGATTATTCAGGATGCGGAGGCACAAAAACAGGTGAGGATCAATGAGGCAGAAGCTGAGGTGGCAAGATTTAATGCAATGTATGAGGAATATGTGAAGAATCCGGAGACCACAAAAATGCGAATGTTCTATGAAACCATGGAAGATGTGCTGCCTGGTATGAAGATTGTGATCGACAACGGAAGTGGCGTGGAAAAGATATTGCCGCTGGATTCTTTTTCCGGAGACTGGAAAACAGAAGAAGATACAAGTGAAGAAACTAAGTGAAGTTAAGATAAGTATCTGATAGAAAGGATAAAAAATTATGAAAATGAAAAAAGCGGCACTTATAGCAGGCATTCTCGGAGCAGTAATAATCGGTTCTTCCATAACTATAACCCAACAAAATGAATACAAGCTGATCCGTCAGTTTGGTAAAGTTGACAGAGTGATCTGCGAACCGGGAATCAGCTTTAAAATTCCATTGATAGAAAGAACACAGTCTTTACCAAAGGAAACGTTGTTATATGATTTGGAAGCATCTGATGTGATTACCAAGGACAAGAAAACCATGATCAGTGACAGCTATGTTTTGTGGAGAATCACAGATCCCCTTAAATTTGCACAGACTCTGAACTCTTCTTTGGAAAACAGCGAGAGCCGAATTAATACGGCCGTATATAATGCCACAAAAAATGTGATCAGCAGTCTTTCCCAGGACAGAGTGATCACAAGCCGTGACGGAGAATTATCGGATATGGTGATGGAAGCCATTGGAGATAATATGGAACAATATGGAATAGAGCTGATTAAATTTGAAACAAAGCAGCTGGATCTGCCGGACGATAATAAGGCTGCTGTGTATGAGAGAATGATCTCAGAGCGTGATAATATTGCTGCTACATATAAAGCAGAAGGCGATTCAGAAGCAAAAGTAATCCAGAACAAGACGGATAAGGAAGTGACCATTCAGATTTCAGATGCGAAGAAGCAGGCTGAGATTTTGAAGGCAGAAGGGGAACAGGAATATATGAAAATTCTTTCCCAGGCTTATGGGGAAGATGAGAGAAGTGAATTTTATTCCTTCGTAAGAAGTCTTGAAGCACTGAAAGCTTCTATGCAAGGAGAAAACAAGACCGTTATTTTGTCATCGGATTCCCCGATTGCTCAGATTTTTGAGGGAAAATAATAAAAATTCTTGCATCTGCCGGTATTGACGTATATCATAAGGTACATAAGGAGTGACAAAAGATGGCGATAGTGAGAAAACACATATATTTTTCCGGGCAGGTGCAGGGCGTTGGATTTCGTTACCGTGCCAAAAATGCGGCGAGAGCCAATGATCTTACCGGCTGGGTGGACAATCTGTGGGATGGCAGAGTGGAAATGGAAGTCCAGGGAGAGCTTTCCGGAATTGAGCGTATGATTCAGGAAATCGAGATGGGAAGTTTCATCCGGATTGAGAATTATCAGATGGAAGACCTGCCTGTGGATGAAAGGGAGTGGAGCTTTTATTCGAAATAAAAAGGGATGCCAGGAGCAATGGGAATTTTGCTTCTGGTATTTTTTTGTGTAATAGGAATATTACGGAGTAATTTCCTATTACACAAAAAACGCTCCGCGAGCAAATAGCAAAGCGGATATTGAAAAAACAGGATTGACATTCAGAAACATGCCCCTTATAATTAGTTCGTGCACGAACAGTTCGAACCCGAACGGTTCGCACATGAACTATTTTGTATGGAAGTATATGAAAGAAGGGAAAGATGGAGAAAAAGAAGAAAACTGGTCCTGATGAGTGCTGCAGGGCGGAACGGCAAATAGGGTATGAGGTTCGTACTCTCAATCAGGTAATTGGGCGTCTGGTGAATTCGTATCAGTCCAAGGTGGATGAAAAAGCCGGAATTAACCGCATGCAGGGGTGGATCATTGGTTATCTGTACCGACATTCAGAAGAGGCTGTTTTCCAGAAAGACCTGGAAGCAGAATTTCAGATGGCGCGTTCTACTGCTTCAGGAATCCTTCAGGCAATGGAGAAGAAAGGGCTTATTACCAGAGAACCTATTCCAAGAGATGCCAGACTGAAGCGTCTGGTGCTTACAGAAAAGGGAATGGAATTTCAGATGGAAATTATGGAGAATTTTGACCGGATCCAGAAAGTATTGAAGTCTGACATTCCCCAGGAAAAACTGGAATGCTTTATGGAAGTTCTGGACATAATCCGGGAAAATGCCCAAAGAGAGTGCTGTCTGCGGGATGAAAACTAACAAAAAAGAAAGGGGAGAACCTGATGATAAAGACATTACTTGCCCAGGTAAAGGAGTTTAAGAAGGCCTCCTTCCTCACACCGGTATTTATGATACTGGAGGTTGTGGTGGAGACAATGATTCCTCTTGTAATGGCAGATATGATCGACAACGGTGTGGAAACCGGTAATATCAGTTATCTTTACAGAAAGGGTGCCATTATGGCGCTTCTTGCTGTTGCAGGACTTGTTACCGGTATTCTTGGGGGAAAATATGGAGCATACGCATCCTCCGGCTTTGCCCGTAATCTTCGTAAAGCAATGTATACTAACATTCAGACATTTTCATTTTCAAACATTGACAAGTTCAGTACTGCAAGTCTGATCACACGTCTGACTACAGATGTGACCAACCTGCAGAATGCATACCAGATGATCCTGCGTATGTGTACCCGTGCCCCGGCCAGTCTGATCTGTGCCATGGCGATGGCGTTTATGATCAATGCAAGGGTTGCCAGCATTTACCTTATTGCCGTTATTTTTCTTGGATGTTTTCTCGTATTTATTATGAAAAAGGCGACTAAGTATTTCCGGGAAGTATTTGAAAAATATGACGATTTAAATGCCAGCGTGCAGGAGAATATCAGCGCAGTCCGCGTTGTGAAGGCTTATGTACGTGAAGAATATGAGACCACTAAGTTTCAGAAAGCCTGCAATAAAGTTTACGAAATGTTTGTAAGAGCTGAAAAACTGGTAGTTATGAATATGCCGGTTATGCAGTTTACAGTATATGCATGTATTCTTGGAATCAGCTGGCTGGGTGCGAATATGATCGTTGGCGGCAGTCTGACTACAGGTGAATTGATGAGTCTTCTTACATATTGTATGAATATTCTTATGAGCCTTATGATGCTTTCCATGGTATTTGTTATGGTCACCATGAGCGCAGCAAGTGCAGAGCGTGTAACTGAGGTTATCAATGAAACAGCAGATCTTCATGATCCGCAGGATCCGGTTATGGAAGTTGCAGACGGAAGTATTGAATTTGATCATGTGGATTTCAGCTATAAGAAGGACAGTAAGGAGCCGGTGCTGAAGGATATCAATCTTTCTATCCGCGCAGGAGAAACTATTGGTATTATCGGTGGAACCGGAAGTGCCAAGTCCAGTCTGGTAAACCTGATCAGCCGTCTTTATGATGTGAGCTCCGGATCAGTGAAAGTTGGCGGCGTGGATGTGCGTGACTACCATATGGATAGTCTGCGTAACCAGGTAGCAGTTGTACTTCAGAAGAATGTGCTGTTTTCCGGTACCATTCTGGAGAATCTGCGCTGGGGAAATAAAGAGGCTTCGGAGAAAGAGTGCCGCAGAGCGTGTCAGCTTTCCTGTGCGGATGACTTCATTGAGAAAATGCCGGACAAATACAATACTTATATTGAGCAGGGCGGAACCAATGTTTCCGGCGGTCAGAAACAGCGTCTGTGTATCGCCAGAGCTCTTCTTAAGAAACCCAAAGTACTGATTCTGGATGATTCCACAAGTGCGGTAGATACTGCCACAGATGCACGTATCAGAAGAGCTTTTGCAGAAGAAATTCCGGATACTACCAAGCTGATCATTGCACAGCGTATTTCCAGTATTCAGAGTGCGGACAGGATCATTGTCATGGATGAGGGAAAAATCAGCGGATTTGGAACTCATGAGGAACTAATGAAAACCAATGCCATTTATCAGGAGGTTTATAATTCACAGATAAAGGGTGGTGGAGATTTTGATGAGAATAGAGGAGGTGAGCAGGCATGAGCAATGAAAGACCGATAAAGAAGCCAGGCCGCAGCGGGGCAGCCTTCCGTTCAGGCCCTATGGTAGAGAATCAGGGCAAGATGCTTGGAAGACTGATGGGGTATATTTTTAAGAACTACAGGATCCATATTATTGTAGTTGTGATCGGCATTGTGGTAAGTGTTCTTGCCAATGTGCAGGGAACCATGTTTATGAAGACTTTGATTGACCAGTATATCATGCCTATGCTTCAATCTGAGACTCCGGATTTCCATCCTCTTGCAATGGCAATTCTTCGTGTAGCCTGTTTTTATGCAATTGGGGTGGCGTGCACATATACGTACAACCGTCTGATGATCTATGTCAGTCAGGGCACCCTACGCAATCTTCGAAATGAGATGTTTGAGCGCATGGAAACACTTCCTGTTAAATATTTTGATACACATGCACATGGCGATATCATGTCTATCTACACCAATGATATTGATACACTGCGCCAGATGATCAGCCAGAGTATTCCACAGCTGATCTCCAGTGTGATTACCATTGTCAGTGTATTGGTAAGTATGCTTATTTTGAATGTGCCTCTTACCATCGTGACTCTGGTCATGGTTGGAGTGATGCTGGTGGCAAGTAAGAATCTTGCAGGACTCAGCGGCAAGTATTTCATGGAGCAGCAGAAGAATCTTGGTATTGTAAATGGTTACATCGAGGAAATGATGGAAGGCCAGAAGGTTGTAAAGGTATTCTGCCATGAGGAAGAAAGCCTTGAGAAGTTTAATGAGCTGAATGACCAGCTGTTTGAGAGCGCGAATAATGCCAATAAATTTGCAAACGTGCTGATGCCTACCTGTGCACAGATTGGGAATATCAGCTATGTGCTGTGTGCCATTGTTGGCGGCGTGCTGGCAGTAAATGGTGTGGGTGGATTTACTCTTGGCGGCCTGGCAAGTTTTCTTACTTTTAACAAGAGCTTCAGCCAGCCGATCAACCAGGTAAGCCAGCAGTTTAACAGTATTGTTATGGCACTTGCCGGAGCGAAGCGTATCTTCGACCTTCTGGACGAGAAGCCGGAGGTAGATGACGGATATGTGACCCTGGTAAATGTGAAAGAAGAGAATGGTAAGCTGGTTGAGTCCAAGAAACGTACAGGACGCTGGGCATGGAAGCATTTTCACAAAGCCACTGGCAAAACAGATTATATCGAATTGAAAGGTGATATTGTTCTGGATGGCGTTGACTTCGGATATCGTGATGACAAGATCGTGCTTCACGATGTGAAGATGTATGCGAAGCCAGGACAGAAAATTGCATTTGTCGGCTCCACGGGTGCCGGTAAGACGACAATTACCAATCTTCTGAATCGTTTCTATGATATTCAGGATGGTAAGATCCGTTATGATGGCATCAATATAAATAAGATCAAAAAGGGTGATCTGAGACGTTCCATGGGTATCGTTCTTCAGGATACTAATCTGTTTACTGCTACCGTTATGGAGAATATCCGTTATGGAAAACTGGATGCCACAGATGAGGAAGTTATTGCAGCTGCCAGGCTGGCGAATGCGGATGGCTTTATCCGAAGACTGCCGGATGGTTATCATACTATGCTTCGCAATAATGGTGCTAATTTAAGCCAGGGACAGAGACAGCTGCTTGCAATCGCCAGGGCGGCAGTAGCAGATCCGCCGGTTCTGATCCTGGATGAGGCTACCAGCTCTATTGATACCCGTACAGAGAAGCTTGTACAGGATGGTATGGATAAGCTGATGGAAGGCAGAACTACATTTGCAATTGCACATAGGTTATCCACAGTCAGAAACAGTGACTGTATTATGGTTCTGGAGCAGGGACGTGTTATTGAGAGAGGCTCTCATGATGAGTTAATTGCGCAGAAAGGTAAATATTATCAGCTGTATAATGGGTGATATGGGGTAAATAAGTAAGAGGTAACGTTTGGAAGGTTCAAGCGTTACCTCTTACTTTTGGTTTTGGAAGATTTAGAGCGTGTTTGAAAAAGGCTTTCTGCAAGAATTTTTCAAACAGGCTCTAGAGCGCGTTATTTTTCACTGGCAGTTTCTTTCTGCGGCAACTGGGCAAGAACGATAGCCCCGAACATTACCACACAACCGATGATTTCCCGGGTGCTTAATTTCTGTCCTAAGATAATCCAGCCGGCGAGGACAGAGATGCAGGATTCCAGACTGAGAATCAGGGAGGCTACGGTTGGGTTCATATTTTTCTGGCCCACGATCTGGAGGGTGTAGGCGACACCGCAGGACATAACGCCGGCATAGAGAGTAGCGCCCCAGGCACCACTGAATGAAGAAAGACTGGGATGCTCCAGAATTATGGCTGGGATAGCAGTGAGGATTCCGCAGACCAGAAACTGGATGCAAGACATTTTTACTCCATCTGTCTTTGGTGAAAAGTAATCAATGACCAGAATGTGCAGGGAAAACAGGAAAGCACAGATCAGGACCAGAAAGTCTCCCTTTCCAATGGAAAAGCCGTCTGTGATGCAAAGCAGATAGAGACCAATCAGTGCCATTACAACCGCAACCCAGATAAAAGGACTGCATTTCTTTTTCATAAAAAGTCCAAGGATCGGGACGATGATAATGTAGCATGCAGTGAGAAAACCTGCTTTTCCAACGGAGGTGTACTGGATACCAAACTGTTGGAAGTTGGAAGCAAGACACAGGCAGATACCGCAGATTATGCCGCCGGCAATTAAGGTTTTGTTGCGGGAAAATGGATTTGAACCGCTGGATGCCATTGGCTGTCTGTCGGATTCTGTGAAATCAGCTGAATTGCTCTGTGGATTTATTTTATTGAGCAGTAAAATAACCGGGATCAGCACCAGAGAACCGATAATGTTTCTTGTGGCATTGAAAGTGAGAGGGCCGACAGCTTCACCGCCCTCACTTTGTGCTACAAAGGCGATTCCCCAGATCGTTGCTGTCAAAAGGAGAATCAGTGAATTTTTTAATGGTATTTGTTGTTTTTTCATAATGGATTATCCCCTCGTAAAATTTACAAAAATGCCCTCCTTTAACAGGAGGGGCATCATCGTTTAAATTATCTTTCCATCATGCTGATGGATTCAATTCCTACACTTCCACCTCGGACTACTTCGATGCGGCCGAATTCTTCTTTGATCAGTTTGACAACTGCATCATTTTTGGTCGCTGTCTGTACGAATTCCAGAAGCAGGCTGTCTTTACCGTAATCAATGACTCTGGCTTTGAAAGTCTCAGCAATCTGGAATAATTCAACTTTGTCCTCAGAAGAGCAGTTAAAAACCTTGATGTAAAGAATCTCTTTCATGCGGACGAACATATTGGTGAAATCAATAACTTTGATGACTTCTACCATTCGGTTCAGCTGTTTCTTGATCTGTTCGAACGTTTCATCGTCGCTTACAGTTCCGATGGTCATTCGGGAAACGGTAGGATCCTCTGTAGTACCAACGGTGAGGCTGTCCAGGTTATAGCTTTTGCCGGAGAAAAGTCCGGAAATCTTGGACAGAACACCTACCTGGTTTTCTACGTAGAGGGAAATCCATCTTTTTTTCATGCCTTTATCTGCCATTGGATAAACCTCCTGTTAATTAACAATCCATAATTAAATCTTCCAGTGTTCCGCCAGGCTTTACCATCGGATAAACCATTTCTTCAGGATCAATGATGAACTCGATCAGGGTCGGAACTTTGGTATTTTTCTTTGCTTCTTCAAAGGCTGCGGCAACCTCATTTTTATTGAAAACCCGGATCCCTTTGGCACCGTAGCTTTCTGCCAGCTTTACAAAATCCGGTGTATATTTCGGGTATTCCTCGCCATTTGTACGGCGGGAAAGGGCACCGGAGCGAAGATTGGTCATGCTGTAGCGTTTGCCATAGAAAAGCTTCTGCCACTGACGAACCATACCAAGATATTCGTTATTAAATACACAAAGAATCAGTGGGAGCTCTTCCAGAACAGCTGTGGCAAATTCCTGAATATTCATCTGCATTCCACCGTCGCCGGAAATAACGATAACCGGTTTGTCCAGATTACCGATCTTTGCTCCTACACCACCAGGAAAACCGTATCCCATGGTACCAAGGCCCCCGGACATAACAAGCTGCTTGCCTGGTGTGATCTCAGCATACTGGGAAACCAGCATCTGGTGTTGTCCGACATCCGTGACAATGATGGCTTCTTCAAACTGGCAGTTGATCTGGTTAATGATGTCAACCGGACTTAATCTGTCATTTGGACGCATTACAAGAGGATGTTCCTGCTTCCAGCTGTTTATCTCACTGTTCCATTTTTTGCTGGCATAGTCGGAAACGTATTCGGACATTTTTGCAAGGGCATCTTTTGCATCTGCAACGATTGGAATATCTACCTGGATGTTTCTGGAAATAGAGGCCGTGTCAATGTCAATATGGATAATCTGGGCATTAGGGGCAAATTCATGAAGCTTTCCTGTGATTCGGTCGTTAAAACGTGTTCCAATGGAAAAAAGTACGTCACAGTTGCTTACAGCCATATTGGCTGCATAGGCACCGTGCATGCCAAGGTTTCCGATAAAAAGCGGATGGTTGGTAGGGATTGCACCTCGTCCCATAATAGTAGTTACAACCGGAACACCGGTCTTTTCCACTACTTCCTGGAATACCTTATTGGCATGGGAAATATTGATTCCGCCGCCTGCCAGGAAGAGAGGCTTCTTTGCCTTGGAAAGTGTTTTGATCGCACGTTTCAGCTGTCCGATGTGGACACTGGTGTTTGGCTTGTAGCCGCGGATATTTACGCTCTTTGGATATTCTGCACTGCCCAGTTCAGCCATTACATCCTTGGGCAGGTCAATGAGAACCGGTCCAGGGCGTCCGGTACGTGCAATATAGAAGGCTTCCTTGATGATACGTCCAAGATCTTCACGGTTGCGTACAGTGACTCCATACTTGGTAATACTGCGGGTAATTCCTACAATATCAACTTCCTGGAATGCATCGTTTCCAATCAGATGACGTGCTACCTGACCGGTGAAGCACACCAGAGGAACGCTGTCGTAATTGGCTGTAGCAAGGCCTGTGACAAGGTTGGTAGCACCAGGACCGCTTGTTACAAGACATACTCCAACTTTTCCAGTAGTACGTGCGTAAGCATCGGCTGCGTGAACCAGTGCCTGTTCGTGACGTGGAAGGATTACGGTGACATCATCCTGTTTGTATAATTCATCGCTGATATCAATGGTGCATGCTCCGGGATAACCGAAAATGTACTCAACACCTTCTTCTTTCAGTGCTTTTACCAGCAGCTTATTGCCTGATATCTGTTTCATTTAGTGAAGATACCTCCTTTTCGCCGGGGAAAAACCCCACAATATAATTATAAAAAAATCTCCCACAAGATGTGCGTCACAATTTGTGGGAGATTTTGTCCGGATGAGGGCGCCGTAGCGGGCTACGGCAACCGAATTCGGGCAAAATATACCGCAAAGTGGGGCGTGCAGATTGCGGGAATGATTTTTCAAACACGCTCTAGAGCAAACGATATTTAATCAATATTATAGCGTTAACGTGGAAAAGTGTCAATAAAGTTCAAAGAAAACCAGAGAATTGCGGCGCGAAATCATGCAAAGCATGATTCTTTTGCATCGCGAAGCGTGTTACTGGTCACGGAGGGAACAGTAACACGTTGAATTAAAAGAGGTGGGAAAAAGAAAGGGATAACTGGTCAAAAAGTGGATTTTGTGGTAAGATATGCAGAACAAAAGTGTACTGAGAAAGGAAGAGGTTGAAAATAGTGGAACTAAATAAGGAAAATATGAAAAAGATAAGGTGGCTGATCGCTTTTTCAGTGCTTCTGTATCTGGGAGTGCAGAATCTGGATGTGGTGCTGAAGTATGCGAAAATTGTGTGGGGACTTCTTCTGCCATTTGTGCTGGGTGGAGCTATGGCGTTTGTGCTGAATGTACCTATGGCATTTATTGAGCGTCATGTTTTTGGAAAAGCAAAGGAAAAAGAAGACAGGAGGGGACGTGCAGCGGCAAAATTTGCAAGACCGGTGAGCCTGATCTTTTCCATTGTTCTGGTGGTGCTGGCGATTCTCGTTGTAGTACTGATTGTGGCACCGGAGCTTGGAAGAACTCTGGTAAATGTTGTGAAAAAGGTGGAAGAAGATATTCCGTTAGTTCAGAAATGGCTGACAGATACCTTCCAGAGTGATTCTGAAATTGTGAAATGGGCATCTACCATAGAAATTGATCCGCAGAAAATTATTGATTCTATTGTGAGCGTTTTGAGAAGTGGGGCGGACAATCTGGTATCATCCACTATTACCGTGACTATGGGATTGGTGAGCATGGCTATGAATTTTGCAATTGGTTTTGTGTTTTCCTGTTATGTGCTCCTTCAGAAAGAGAAGCTGGGCAGGCAGGTCCTGAAAGCGGCTTATGCGATCTTACCTGTGAAAACAGTGGAATATCTGGGACATGTATGTACACTGGCAAGTAAGGTGTTTTCAAGCTTTATTACCGGGCAGTGCATAGAGGCGGTGATCCTGGGAAGCATGTTCTTTGTTTCCATGACGATCGGAAGATTTCCATATGCAATGCTGATCGGAGTGCTGATCAGTTTTACGGCGCTGATTCCTGTGTTTGGCGGAATTATTGGATGCTGGGTGGGATTTTTCTTGATTTTGATGGTAAGTCCTCTGAAAGCTTTGGCATTTCTTGTATTGTTCTTGATCCTGCAGCAGATTGAGGGAAATCTGATCTATCCTCATGTAGTTGGAAACTCTGTGGGACTGCCGGCAATCTGGGTACTGGTTGCAGTGACTCTGGGCGGAAATCTTATGGGAATTGTGGGAATGCTGATTTTTATTCCGCTGGTGTCTGTAATTTTTACATTGTTTAAGGAATGGGTGGCTGAGAGGCTGGAGCAGAAGAAGGTAAAAATCAGTTGAGAAAATGTTTAATAAGCGCTGGTTGCTAAAGGAATGAAGCTTTGGAAAATAATAGGTTTACATAAAATAGAAAGCCGCAAAAAAACATCTCCGGGAGGATTAAGAACTTCCGGAGATGTTTTTGGTTTATTTTATGAAGATTAGTCGTTGGTCTGTTTCTGACTTTCTACTTCTGCAAGCTTCATTGCACGAACTTTCAGCGGCAGACCGAACAGAGTGATGAATCCGTCTGCATCATGGTGATCGTACATATCACCTGTTGTGAAGGACGCAAGAGATTCATTGTAAAGGCTGTATGGAGAAGTGGTTCCGGCCTTGATGATGTTGCCTTTATAAAGTTTGAATTTTACTTCACCGGTTACATATTTCTGTGTGGACTCTACGAATGCCTGGATTGCCTCACGAAGTGGTGTGAACCATTTTCCTTCGTAAACAACCTGAGCCAGCTGGCTGCCAAGTTTCTTCTTGGTTTCCAGAGTTTCACGATCAAGGATCAGTTCCTCAAGCTGTTCATGTGCTTCCATAAGGATTGTTCCACCAGGAGTCTCATAAACACCACGGGATTTCATACCTACAACACGGTTCTCAACGATATCGATAATGCCGATTCCGTTCTCGCCGCCAAGCTTGTTCAGCTCTGTGATGATCTCGGAAACTTTCATTGCCTTTCCATTTAAGGTCTTTGGAACACCTGCCTCAAATGTCATGGTGATTTCGGTCTCTTTATCCGGAGCTTTCTCAGGTGTTACGCTGAGTACTAACATATCATCATAGTTTGGAGCCTGCGCCGGATCCTCAAGCTCAAGTCCCTCATGGCTGATGTGCCACAGGTTACGGTCACGGCTGTAGCTATGTTTTGCATCGAATGGAAGGTTGATACCATGAGCCTGGCAGAACGCGATCTCGTCTTCACGGGACTGCATGGTCCAAACGTCAGTCATACGCCATGGTGCAATGATTTTGATGTCTGGTGCAAGAGCTTTGATTCCAAGCTCGAAACGGATCTGGTCATTTCCTTTACCAGTTGCGCCGTGACAGATTGCAACAGCGTTCTCTTTTCTTGCGATCTCAACCAGTTTCTTAGCAATAGCAGGACGTGCCATGGAAGTACCAAGAAGATATTTGTGCTCGTATACAGCACCTGCCTCAACACATGGCATAATATAGTTGTCGCAGAAGTCATCTACGATATCCTCAATATATAATTTGGAAGCTCCGGAAAGCTTTGCTCTTTCCTCAAGTCCGTCCAGCTCATTTCCCTGTCCGCAGTTAACGCAGCAGCAGACAACATCATAATCAAATGTTTCTTTCAGCCACGGAATCAATGCTGTGGTATCAAGTCCGCCTGAATATGCAAGTACAACTTTTTCTTTCATAATATTTACCTCTTTTCTTTTATCCCTCTGAAACAGATAGGGTTATAAAGCATATTAAATTTTGAATAAATATTCATCGTGATAACGGCTCTTACGTTCTGCACGTTATTCACAAAGAATAATATACAACAATACTCATAAATATGCAATAGTAAATTTGAAAAAAGTTTATAAAAACTTTGCATAAAAATGCATCATATAATAGGTAAATACGCGTTGAAATGCACAAAAAAAGATTGATTGAATGGAAAATAAGGAAAAAATGACTATTGCATAATATGCAAAGAAGATGTATAATTCATTCATCATTGTTTATAAAGCACATGTTACTGTTCACTCCGTTCACAAAACGGACATTGTTGCCAGTGAACAGAGTAACAAGTATGAGTTCTAGAGCCTGTTTGAAAAAGCATGCTTTTGACACCATAATAATGGAGGACACTAAAATGATAAAAGCTGGAATTATTGGAGCAACCGGTTATGCGGGAAATGAAATTGTACGTCTCCTTCTGGGACATAAAAATGTGGAAGTAGCATGGTATGGATCAAGAAGCTACATTGATAAAAAATATGCAGGAATTTATCAGAACTTTTTTAAGCTGGTAGATGCAAAATGTATGGACGATAACATGGAAGCTCTGGCAGATGAGGTTGATGTGATTTTCACTGCAACACCGCAGGGGCTGTGTGCTTCTCTTGTAAATGAGGGAATCCTTTCCAGAGCGAAAGTAATTGATTTAAGTGCAGACTTCCGTATTAAAGATGTGAAGAAATATGAAAAATGGTACGGAATTGAGCACAAATCCCCTCAGTTTATTGATGAAGCTGTGTACGGATTATGTGAGATTAACCGCGAGGACATCAAAAAAGCCCGTCTGATCGCGAATCCGGGATGCTATCCAACTTGTTCTACACTTTCTATTTACCCATTGTTAAAGGCCGGAATGATTGATCCGAACACGATTATTATTGATGCTAAATCCGGAACAACGGGTGCTGGAAGAGGGGCTAAGGTTGATAATCTTTATTGTGAAGTAAATGAAAATATCAAGGCTTACGGTGTTGCTACACACAGACATACACCAGAGATCGAAGACCAGTTAGGATATGCCTGCGGACAGGAAGTGACCATTAATTTTACCCCGCATCTTGTTCCAATGAACAGAGGCATTCTGGTTACAGCATACGCTTCCCTGACAAAGGATGTGACCTACGAAGAAGTAAAAGCTGCTTATGATGCATGTTATGAGAATGAGACATTTGTGAGGGTTCTGGATAAGGATGTGTGTCCGCAGACAAAGTGGGTAGAGGGCAGTAATTACGTGGATGTGAACTTCAAGATCGATCCGAGAACCCACAGAATCATCATGATGGGAGCTATTGACAACCTGGTAAAAGGTGCTGCCGGACAGGCAGTTCAGAATATGAATCTGATGTTTGGGTTTGATGAAGCGGAAGGATTATTACAGGTTCCGATGTATCCGTAAAAGTGAAATTGGAGACAGGCTCCGGGCATGGTTTCAGGACTGAGTTACATCAAAAAATAAACATATAATTTGCCTGATCGGGCAAAGGAGGAGTATCAATATGGAAATAATTACAGGTGGTGTTACCGCAGCAAAGGGGTTTAAAGCAGCAGCGGCAGCAGCAGAAATTAAATACAAAGGCCGTACAGATATGGCCATGGTTTACAGTGAAGTTCCATGTGTTGCAGCTGGCACTTTTACAACAAATGTGGTGAAGGCAGCTCCGGTAAAATGGGATCAGAATGTGGTCTATAATCACCCATCTGCACAGGCTGTGATCTGCAACAGTGGTATTGCAAATGCATGTACCGGAGCAGAAGGATATGGCTATTGTAAGGCGACTGCTGATGCAGCTTCTGAGATACTTGGAATCCCTGCAGACAGTGTACTGGTTGCATCTACAGGGGTGATTGGAATGCAGATTCCGATTGACAGAATTGTAAATGGTGTAAAGGCTATGGCTCCGAAGCTTGACGGTTCTTTAGAGGCCGGAACAGAGGCAGCCAAGGCTATCATGACTACAGATACCGTAAAAAAAGAGGTTGCTGTACAGATCGAAATTGGTGGAAAAACAGTAACAGTTGGCGGTATGTGCAAGGGATCCGGAATGATCCATCCTAATATGTGTACCATGCTTGGATTTGTCACAACAGATGCTGCAATTTCCAAAGAAATGCTTCAAAAAGCACTAAGTGCTAATATTAAAGATACTTTTAATATGGTTTCTGTAGATGGTGATACTTCCACAAATGACACTGTTCTTCTCCTTGCAAATGGCATGGCAGGCAATCTTGAGATCACAGAAGAGGGTGCTGATTTTGATAAATTTATGGAGGCTTTGAATTATATTAATACCTGTTTGTCAAAGAAAATTGCAGGTGACGGAGAGGGCGCGACTGCACTTTTTGAAGTGAAAATTGTGGGCGCTAAGACAAAAGAAGATGCAGTTACGCTTAGCAAATCCGTAGTAACTTCTTCTCTTACAAAGGCTGCAATTTATGGCCACGATGCAAACTGGGGACGTATTTTGTGCGCTATGGGATACTCTGGAGTACAGTTTGATCCGGAAAAAGTTGACCTGTATTTTGAGAGCCGCGCAGGAAAATTAAAGATTATTGAGAACGGTGTTTCAACAGGATATGATGAAGCAGAGGCAACCAGAATCCTGTCTGAGGATGAGGTAACGGCTATTGCAGATGTGAAGATGGGTGACGCAAAAGCAACTGCATGGGGCTGTGATCTTACTTATGACTATGTAAAAATTAATGCGGATTACCGTTCCTGATATTAGGATTTGAGAGAGTGTAGATTTAGGCGGAATTTGGTCAAAAAAAGACTGGAATCGGGAGAAAATCAACAGGTATGCGGTTGCAGGAACTCTATGACATAGAAGATATAGGAAAGAAAGGTTAAGAGAAAATGGTAAATCAGAAATATCTTGACAAGGCAGAGGTGCTGATTGAGGCACTTCCTTATATACAGCGTTTTAATCGTAAGATCGTAGTAATAAAATATGGCGGAAGTGCTATGCTGGATGAAGAACTGAAGGCAAATGTAATTAAGGACGCAGTTCTTTTGAAACTGGTTGGTTTCAAGCCGATCATTGTGCATGGTGGTGGCAAGGAAATCAGCAAATGGGTTGGAAAAGTAGGCATGGAAGCCAAGTTTATCAATGGTCTTCGTGTAACCGATGCCCAGACAATGGAGATTGCCGAGATGGTTCTCGCAAGAGTAAACAAAGAGCTTGTTACCCATGTGGAATCCCTTGGAGTACAGGCTGTTGGTATCAGTGGAAAAGACGGTGGATTGCTGAAATGTAAGAAGAAATATTCCAATGGAGAGGATATTGGATTTGTAGGGGATATTACAGAAGTAAACCCGAAAATTCTTTATGATCTGCTGGAAAAAGATTTTCTTCCGATTGTTTTTCCAATCGGATTTGATGATAATTATGACAGCTATAACATCAACGCAGATGATGCAGCTTGCGCAATTGCAGAGGCTGTACATGCAGAGAAGCTTGCATTTCTTTCTGATATTGAGGGAGTTTATAAGGATAAAGATGATCCGTCATCTCTGATTTCTGAGCTTCATATTCAGGATGCCAGAAAACTGATCGAGGATGGATATGTTGGCGGTGGAATGATTCCGAAGCTGAATAACTGCATTGAAGCAATTGAGCATGGTGTTAACCGGGTTCATATTCTTGATGGAAGAATTCCTCATAGTTTACTGTTGGAAATCTTTACAAACAAAGGTATCGGAACTGCTATTTTAAGAGAGGATGGAGAGGAATATTACCATGAACATGAATAATCAGATGGAAGAAGCGGAGTCCAGTATTCTTCATACATATAATCGTTTTCCAGTTGTTTTTGAACGTGGAGAGGGTGTGCATCTTTTTGATTCTGAAGGCTCCAAATATCTGGATTTTGCAGCAGGAATTGCTGTAAATTCGCTTGGATATCACTATCCGGGATATGATGAAGCATTGAAAAATCAGATTGACAAGCTGACTCATATTTCTAATTTGTATTACAATGAGCCAATTATTGAAGCTGGTGCAAAGCTGGTAAATGCAAGCCGCATGGACAAGGCTTTCTTTACAAACAGTGGTACAGAGGCTATTGAAGGTGCATTAAAGGCTGCGAAAAAGTATGCTTATGAACGTGACGGACATGCAGATCATGAGATCATTGCCATGAATCATTCCTTCCATGGTAGATCAATCGGAGCACTTTCTGTCACTGGAAATGCACATTACCGTGAGCCTTTTGAGCCGCTCATGGGTGGTGTGAAATTTGCTGATTTCAATGATCTTGAGAGTGTAAAAGCCCAGGTTACAGATAAAACATGTGCAATTATTATGGAGACTGTACAGGGAGAAGGCGGTATTTATCCAGCGGAAAGAGAGTTTCTGGAGGGCGTTCGCGCACTGTGTGATGAGAAAGATATTCTCCTTATTCTGGATGAAATCCAGTGCGGGATGGGACGTTCCGGATATTATTTTGCATGGCAGGCATACGGTGTACAGCCGGATATTATGACCTGTGCAAAAGCGCTTGGATGCGGTGTTCCGGTAGGTGCATTTGTACTGAGTAAGAAGGTTGCACAGGCTTCCCTGAAGCCGGGAGATCATGGTACAACCTATGGAGGAAATCCGTTTGTATGTGCTGCAGTAAGCAAGGTTTTTGACATTTATGAGAAGGATATGATTCTTACTCACGTACAGGAATTAACTCCATATCTTGAAAAAAAACTGGATGAACTTGTGGAAAAACATGAGTGTGCTGCAGCAAGAAGAGGTATGGGATTCATGCAGGGAATCGTCATTGCAGGACGACCTGTAGGAGAGATTGTTAAGAAGGCTCTGGAGAAGAAACTGCTGGTTATTTCTGCAGGAAGCGACGTGCTTCGTATTGTGCCTCCGCTTGTGATTACCAAGGCGGATATCGATGAAATGGCGGAGATTTTGGATGAATGCCTGGCGTAAATCAGGACTGGAGTTTTTGTGAAAAAACAGGTGAAAATTAAAAAAGATTCGCTAAAAAAGCAGCGTAGGTTGAGTTTAAGCCATAAATGAGAATAAAACGACAGAAAAAAAGGTACTTTGAAATGGTTTTCAGGTACCTTTTTTCTATCGCTCAAGATTCTGTTTTAAAAAATTATTCCGGAAATCTCCCATAAATCCTGACATACATCTTGTCAAAAGTTGGGGGATGGAACTTTTTACACTGTATGGAGTACAGCTGCTTAAAAGCTTTTTGTAAATTTACTCTTCTGCGAAGTCGAATTCGTCTTTAAATTTCTCTTTGAAAATGTCAAAAACAGCGGTGAGAATGTCATCGTCATCAACGAAAACATAGCTCTCGTTTTCTTCATTTACGTCGTCCTCAACCTGAAGAATCAGTACTTCTTCATCTTCGTTCTCGTCCTCACCTTCCACGTCCTCTACAGGTGGGAGAAGAACTGCGTAACGCTTTCCTTCATATTCAACAAGGTCCAGGAACTCAAAATCCATGTCTTCGCCGTTTTCGTCTGTGAGAGTGATGATCTCGATTTCCTCTTCTGCTGGGGTACCAATGTTCTTTTCGTTTGCCATTGTGATTCTCCTTTCAAGTTGACATGCCAGCCCGGCTGTCATATTTGTTGAAAATATTATATCAATTGTGAGAGCTGTTGAATAGATGGAAAATATAGAAAATTTCGAAAATGTTTTTGCATAATGTCAGAAGAAAGACTGGAAAAGCGGTTTTCAGTAGAGATGTAACAGGATTGCAAGGTTGTTTTGGGAAAATATAAAAAACATGTTGACAAATAAAGTTGTCAATGATACTATTCAAATACAGGAAATGACAAACAAACTTGTCATAATGACAATGAAATAAGTCATTTCAGAAAAAATAATTGAATACACTACGAATGAGAAAGGAGCCTTTGAAATGGCGCTGGAGAATCGATTGAAGGAATATCGTGCCAGGCTTGGAATCAATCAGGCGGACATGGGGAAACTGGCTGGTGTGTCCAGACAGACGATCAGCCTGATTGAGAGGGGAGACTATTCACCTTCAGTGACGCTGGCTTTGAAGCTGGCGAAGATCTGTCAGGTGACAGTGGAAGATATTTTTACTTATACGGAGGATGGAGAAGATGAATAAGGGAAAATCTAAGAAGAAAATGAATTCCTATTTAAAAATGGTACTGATTATGCTGGCTGGTGGTGTTGTTGGAGGAATTTTTGGTTTTGTTACATCATACAGCGGGGAGAATTCTATAGCAGTTATTGGGCATGGGATGAATGCATTTCTTTTGGCTGTACGTGATCATACAGTGCTGCTGGAATGTATCTGCGGTGCGATCTGTATTATGATCTGTGAGATCCATTTTGGAAAGATGAAGAGAATGGGAAGCCAGATACAGGATGCAGAGGATGAAGAATATCATGAATTGCAATATCATATTGAAGTGTCCTCCAGCTGGGGGATGATCGCAAGTACAGTGGGAACTGTTCTTATGATGCTGATCATTTCACCAGGATATTCTATGAAATATATTGAGAGCCAGAGTGACGGTGAGACCGGGAGGTTCTTAGCAGGACTAGTTGTGTTTATGGGAATGGTTGTATATTTTGGTATGTGGCAGGTTCGTTATGTAAAGATGGTCCAAAGAATTTATCCTGAGAAGAAAGGCGATCCTGCTTCTATGAAATTCCAGGAGCAGTGGCTTGCAAGCTGTGACGAAGCAGAGAAGGAAGAAATCTACGAAGCAAGTTATAAGACTTACCTGTTGACTGGAAAGGTACTTCCTTTTTGCACATTGGTAGCCATGCTGCTTCATATGGTATGGAATACGGGCGTTCTTGCTATTATCATTCCTGCTTTTCTCTGGATCTTATCGGCGTTTAATTTCTGCCGGTGCTGTGTTACGAAAAAAAGCGAAAAACTTGCGAAGTGAATGAATCTTTGAAAAATACATATAATACTATTATGGAGGTGCCTGCTGCAAGTGCACCTCCTTTTCTTCCCGGGAAAGGGAGTATCCTTTTGGAGGCTGTCAGAACATCGATTGGATTAGAGAAAGAATCTGGAAGTATAGGATAGTTTATGGAGGTATTGTATGTGGGGATTTCTTGTAGCGTTGATATCTGGTGCATTGATGAGTATTCAGGGCGTTTTTAACACAGAGATGACTAAGCAGACCAGCTTGTGGGTATCCACCGGCTGGGTACAGTTTTCTGCGTTTTTGGTCTGTGTGTTGGCGTGGATTTTTACCGGGAGGGATAGTATTGGCGCGTTGTGGCAGGTGGAGAATAAATATACTTTACTTGGCGGTATTATCGGAGCATTTATTACCATAACTGTCATTCAAAGCATGGGAAGTTTAGGTCCTGCAAAGGCTGCTATGCTGATTGTAATTTCCCAGCTTGCAGTTGCCTATGTAATTGAATTATTTGGTCTGTTTGGTGTAGAAAAAGTGGATTTTCAATGGCGGAAACTGATCGGTATGGCTGTGGCTATTGTAGGAATTGTCATATTTAAATGGGAGAAATAAGGTAAATAGATAAAAGACTGATAAAATTTAGAAATGGTATTGTAAAAAATGTAAAGTTTCGTTAAAATAGATTAGGTAAAGCATGAGTGGAGGGGAACCTGCGCATAAAGCGAAAGGGGAACCTGCATGGGAAGAAAAATGAAATACAGATGTGGAATCTGGACAGTTTTGTTCTTTCTCTGGACGGCGTCTGCAATGACAGGCTGCGCACGTCGGGAAGAGGTTTTTCTGGAAGAGTTGGATTCAGATGAAGAGAACTCGAATAGAAAAGCCGGAGAAGAGAGCACTGCGTATGAGAGTAACGTGGCGGCAGGGGAAAATCCCGAAAAACAGTCTGCTGTTTCAGATGCTGGATCAGAGGGAAATACAGAAAATTCAGCTTTGGATTCGCCACCAGAAACGCCAATTCCACAGAAAATATTCGTTGATGTATGTGGAGCCGTTGTAAATCCAGGCGTTTATGAGCTGGATGAAGGAGCGCGTATTTTCCAGGCTGTTGATGCAGCTGGAGGATATTTGCCAGAGGCAGCCATAAATTATCTGAACAGAGCCAGAAGCATTGGAGATGGGCAGCAGATTTATGTGCCTACTGAGAAAGAAGTGTCTGAGGAGCTGGAACTCGCTATGGCGAAAGTGCCAGAGGCATTGAACGATGGTGACAAGTCTGGAAGTTCAGGATTGGAAGAAATTCAAGGCAGCTCAGTGGAAAATCCATCGGGAACTGTTGAAAGAGATACAGGAAGTTTCGGAGATGGCGCAGGCGATGATCCGCGAATTAATCTGAATACTGCAGATGCCGGGCAGCTTTCCACATTAAGCGGAATCGGGCAGTCAAAGGCAGAAGCCATTATTGCATACAGAGAGGAGCATGGAGACTTTGCTTCTATAGAAGAGATTATGAATGTAGAAGGTATCAAGGAAGGTACCTTTTCAAAGATAAAAGACAAGATATCAACTGGATAAGGGAGATTCTTAAATGAGCAGGAAAGTTTTGGTAGTAGATGATGAGAAACTGATAGTAAAGGGTATCCGTTTCAGTCTGGAACAGGATGGAATGGATGTGGATTGTGCCTACGATGGAGAAGAAGCCCTGGAGATGGCCAAAGAGAAGAAATATGACATTATTCTCTTGGATCTTATGCTTCCCAAGATGGATGGCTTTGAAGTATGCCAGCAGATCAGGGAATTTTCAAATGTTCCTATTGTAATGCTTACAGCGAAAGGTGAGGATATGGATAAGATCCTCGGCCTTGAGTATGGCGCGGACGACTATATCACCAAACCATTTAATATTCTTGAGGTAAAGGCAAGAATCAAGGCCATTATGCGCCGTGCAGGCAGCAATCAGGAAGAAAAAGACAAGGCGAAGACAATAGAGGCTGGTGACTTGAAGATGGATTGTGAGAGCCGTCGCGTGTTTATTTCTGGTAAGGAAATCAATCTGACTGCCAAAGAATTTGATGTGTTGGAACTTCTGGTGTTTAATCCCAATAAAGTGTACAGCCGTGAGAACCTGCTGAATATTGTATGGGGATATGAATATCCTGGTGATGTTCGTACAGTGGATGTACATATCCGTCGTTTACGTGAAAAAATTGAGGCGAATCCCAGTGAGCCCAAATATGTACACACCAAATGGGGTGTGGGATATTATTTTCAGGCATAAGCCATGCCAGAGAAAAAGAAACCAAGCTTTTTAAAAAGTCTGCGTTTTCGTATTCTGATCATTCTGGTCATTCTGGGAATCGTACCAAGTGTCATTGTTGCTCATGTGATGGTGGCGGCCTATGAGAGCAAGGCTGTGGCTGTCCGTAAGCAGACTGTTGAGAAGCAGTGTGACATTCTGTGTAACCTGTTAATTAAAGAGAATTATATGAATGACTCCAGCTCGCAGGATGTAAACAGCAAGCTGGAGTTGTTGTCTAATGTGTATGACGGCAGAATTCTGTTAGTTGACAGGGATTACAGGATTATCAAGGATACCTATGGCGTAGATGAGGGAAAAACTTTGATCTCCACTATGGTGATCAAATGCTTCAAAGGTGAGGAAGCCAGCCGCTATAATAGTAAGACACAGAAGATTGAGATGGCTCTCCCTGTGAAAAGCCCGGAGGTGAAGCAGCTTCAGGGTGCTATGCTGATCAGCTTTTCCTCCAATGAAATTGCAGAGAATATTCTGGAGCTGGAACAGAAGAGTCTTCTGATCACAGGAATCATTATTGTGCTGGCGGTCCTTCTTGGATATGTGCTTTCTACGGTTCTTGTAAAGCCGTTTGCCAGAGTTACCAAGTCCATTGAGGATTTGACGGATGGATACCAGAATGAGGAGATTTCTGTCCCGGATTATACAGAGACAGCACTTATTACGGATGCGTTCAACAAAATGCTTTCCAGAATGAAGATTCTGGATGAGTCCAGAAATGAGTTTGTTTCCAATGTGTCCCATGAGCTGAAGACACCGCTTACCTCCATGAAGGTACTTGCCGATTCACTGGTGGGCCAGGAAGGGGTGCCGGAGGAGCTGTATCAGGAGTTTATGGGAGATATCACTGCAGAGATTGATCGGGAGAATAAGATCATCACAGACCTGCTTTCTCTTGTAAAAATGGATAAGAAAGCAGCTGATCTGAATGTGGAGCACCTGAATATCAATCAGCTTCTGGAGGATATCTTGAAGAGACTCCGTCCAATTGCAGATAAGAGGCACATTGATCTGATCCTGGACAGTTTCCGCCCTGTTGAAGCAGATGTGGATGAGGTAAAGTTTACTCTTGCCGTGAGCAATCTGGTTGAGAATGGTATTAAATACAATGTGGATGATGGCTGGGTTCGTGTAACCCTTGACGCTGACCATAAATATTTCTATGTGAAGGTTGCAGATTCCGGAATGGGCATTCCGGAGGAGTCCATCGGAAGAATTTTTGAACGTTTTTACCGCGTAGACAAATCCCATTCCAAAGAAATTGGCGGCACAGGTCTTGGACTTGCGATTACCAGAAGTGCTGTGACCATGCACCATGGAACTATTCAGGTGGCAAGTAAGGAAGGCGAGGGAACCACCTTTACTGTCCGCATTCCTTTATCATATATTCCGTAGGAGGTGCCAGATGAAGAAATTATTGAGTACAGCGATGGCTCTGGTTCTGATCATTGGCCTTCTTACCGGATGCTCGGTGGAAAGCCAGGGCGAGAAGACTGAAAGTGTCAGTAATCAGTACTATCTATATTACCTGAACAAAGATGAAACGAAAGTAACAAAGACAAGATATTATCCGGAGCAGGAAAGTGCGGAATTTATGCTCCAGGATTTAATGGGAATCCTGAATGGACAGGAGAGCAGCGGCGAGAACCTGCCTTTGCTTCCAGCAGGAGTTCAGCTGGTGACTTACCGCTTAAATGAATCCCTTCTGGAATTGGAGTTTAATGCAGATTACAGTAATATTTCCCGAACCAGGGAGATTCTGGTGCGCGCAGGTGTGGCAAGAACATTTCTTCAGATCCCAGGAATCACCGGCATAAAGATTTTTATAGGAAATCAGGAGCTTACCGATTCCAAGGGACAGGCTGTAGGCGTGCTTGACGGCAACACTTTTGTAGAAATGTGGGGCTCTGATAAAGATGCGTATCGGTATGATACTTTTACTCTGTATTTTACAGACAAGACAGGAGAGCATCTTGTGGCAGAACAGAGAAATGTATATTATAAGAGAATTCTGCCAAGAGAGAGAGTAATACTGGAACAGCTTGCCAAAGGACCGATGGTGAAAGGGCATTATCCAACAATTCCGCAGGATACGGATATTCTGGGAATAGAGGTGTCTGATAATGTGTGCTATGTGGATTTTAGTTCCGCTTTTTCAGATTCAGGAATTGATATTCCGGTGAACACCATGATTTATTCCGTGGTAAATTCTCTTCTGGATACGACATCTGCTGATAAAGTGCAAATTTCAATCGAAGGTGATACAGAGGCTAAGTTAAGTGATGGAACATCTTTGTACAGTCTTTTCAGTAAAAATACAGATCTGATCCTGAAAGAGAATTAGAGCGTGTTTGAAAAAATCAATCAATAACGCTTATAAAATGAAATACTAAAGGAGTTTATAAATGACGAAAAGACCGCTTTGCATGGTGTGTCTGGTCTTGATGCTCCTTATGTGTGTGGCCGACCGGGCAGGATTTCCACTGATCCGAGGAAATCCTGTGCCGGAAAATGTGGACTCCTGGATCCGGAAGCATCCCAAGGTCACAATCTGCGGAGAAGTGACACAGACCACAGAAAATGAATTTTCACAATCTGTTTATCTTAGCAATACATATCTGATTTATCAACCAAAGAAGAATCAATCAAAGGAAAATCAACCGAAGAAAATATCTATTGAAAATGTAAAAGTATTTTTAAAGAAAAAAGAAGATGTTCCGGCAGGAACTGTTGTTTTGGTGTCTGGAAATCTGGAGAGAGTAGGTGAGATGCGAAATCCAGGAGAATTTGATGCCAGACAGTACTACGCCAGTCAGCATATTTTCTATTTTATGAAAAAGGCGGAATTGTTAAAAAAATCGGAAAATTATTCTGCTTATCGACAAGGTATGAATGATCTAAGAAAATATTTCAGTGAAGTTCTGAATGGAATTGGTGGAAAAGAAGCTGGGATTTTTCAGGCAATTGTTCTTGGGGATAAAAGCAGCCTGGATGAGGAAGTGAAGCTTCGCTACCAGATGGCTGGTATTGTGCATGTTCTGGCAATTTCAGGGCTGCACATCAGCGTGATTGGAATGGGAATTTATAATCTTCTGATGAAGACGGGAATGGGAATCTGGCCGTCTGGGATAATTGCCCTGCTGATTTTGCTTCAATACGGTGTGATGACTGGTGGAAGTGTGTCTACTATGCGTGCGGTCTGTATGTTTTTGATATCTGTAGGGGCGAAAATAACCGGAAGGATTTATGATCTGCCAACGGCGCTGGCTGTTTCGGCTATGTTAATTCTTGGAGATTCAGGAGCATATTTATATAACAGTGGGTTCCTTTTGTCATTTAGCGCGGTAGCAGGAGCTGGCGTAGTGGTTCCTGCATTAACAAAGAGTATGGATTCATCCCGGATTGAAAAAGGGAAAAATGAGCGGAGAAGAAAGAGTGCATGGAAAAGACATGCTGGAAAAAAGTTTAAAGATATTTGCTGTATGATTTTAGGAAAACATACAGGGCAAATATATGAAAAATTCGCCAGAGGTTTTTGCAAAGCAAATCTGGCTTTAGGCGCATCTATAGGAATACAGCTGACCATGCTTCCTGTTTCCTTATATTTTTTCGGAGAAGTTTCACTGGTTGGAATTTTTTTAAATTTGCTGGTGCTTCCTACAGTAGGAATTGTTCTGGGAAGCGGAGCTACTGGATTGCTTGCAGGGTGTGTAAGCTTTTCTGTTGGGCGTGTTGTGATTTTGCCTGGAAAGGTTCTTGCTGGAATTTATGAAGAGTTATGTAAACTATCCGGAAATCTGCCTTTTGGTATCTGGATCACAGGACAACCAAAGCTGTGGCAGGTGGCTGCATATTATATTTTGTTTGCAGGAGCAGTCTGGATACTTACACAGAAAAGAAAGCGGGAGAGAAAAATAATTGCTTTCGTAGTTGCATGTCTGGCCATATCTATTCTTATATGGCGTGAGCCGGAACCATTTTCTGTCAGCTGTCTGGATGTGGGACAGGGCGACGGGCTTGTGCTGCGGACGCCGGAAGGAAATTGTTTTCTTGTGGATGGTGGAAGCACAAACAAATCAGGTGTGGGACAATATCAGATTTTACCTTATCTGAAAAATCAGGGGATTTCTCAGATTGATGGAATTTTTATATCTCATACAGATCAGGATCATATCAGTGGTGTACAGGAAATATTGGAGATGGCTGTAAAAAAACTGAATTCAGTAAAATTGGGATGTTTGTATCTGCCCGAGTGGGAAAATCCCCCTGCTGCATGGGAAAAACTGAAACAGACAGCAAAAGAGGCCGGAATTCCAGTGAGAACCCTGAAGGAAGGAGACTGCCTGAATGCAGGTAAATTGCAATTGCAGATAATTGCTCCTGCGGTCAGTGCTTCTGGCGCAGATGTAAATGAAGATGGCATGGTGATTAAAGTAAAATATGAGGAGTTTCTTGGTCTTTTGACAGGTGATATCGGGGAAGAAACAGAAAAGAAATTGCTGGAATTGGGAGTGTTGGAAGATGTGGACTTTTTGAAGGTGGGACACCATGGCTCCCATTACTCTACCTGTCAACAGTTTCTTGATACAGTGCGCCCGGAATATGCTGTGATTTCCTGTTCTTCTACCAATACTTATGGTCACCCGTCACCGGAAATTACGAAACGCCTGGAAGAAGCCGGATGCCAGACAAGTTTTACTATGGAAAGCGGTGCTGTAAAAGTTTGCTGGGAGAAAGAGAGGATAAGGATTAAGAAATTTTTGGAAAAGGGAAATGGTTTGTAGATCGAAAAAGGTACTTTTATAAAGACACAATTTGTGGTATGGTTTAATAGAATGTCGGATACAGCTCTATCCTCCCTGGCAGAAAGAGTTTGGGGGGGCTACTGGTCAGATCAGATCGTGAATAGTAACCTTTTGGGAAAAGTCCTGACCGACAAGAAGATAACAGGAGCGTACATTTTGAAGAATATCCAGGAAGATATAAAGACGGGTAATTTTAAACAGGCGTATTTGCTGTATGGTGAGGAAGCTTACCTGAAACAGCAGTATAAACATAAACTGGTACAGGCACTGAATCCGGAAGATGACACCATGAATTTTAATCATTATGAGGGTCGGAACATTGATGTGAAGGAATTGATCGACCTTTGTGAGACCATGCCTTTTTTTGCGGACCGTAGGGTGATTCTGTTGGAAGATACCGGATTTTTTAAGAATAAATGTGATGAACTGGCTGATTATATGAAAGAACTGCCAGACTATCTTTGCCTCATTTTTGTGGAAAATGAGGTGGACAAAAGAAACCGTATGTATAAAGCTGTAAAGGCAGCAGGAAGAATCGGAGAATTTGTGCAGCAGGATGAGAAAACGCTAATGCGCTGGGCTGCCGGGCTTCTGAAAAAAGAAGGCAAGATGATCACCCAGCGGGATATGGAGCTTCTTCTTACCATGACTGGTGTGGACATGGGAAATCTGCGGATGGAGCTGGAAAAGATAATTTCCTATACCGGTGACCGGGATGTGGTAACGGGAGAGGACATTCTGGAGATTTGTACCACTCAGACCCAGAATAAGATTTTTGATATGGTCCGGGCAGTGACGGAGAAAAATCAGAAGAGGGCACTGGATCTGTATTATGATCTTCTTACGCTGAAAGAGCCCCCGATGAGAATCCTTTTTCTTTTGGCGAAACAGTTTCGCCAGCTGCTTTTGGTAAAAGAATATGCAGAAGAAGGAATCCCTCAGCCGGTGATGGCATCAAGACTGGGAGTGCCGTCTTTTGTGGCGAAAAATATTGCAGTCTGTGCAAGATCCTATAGAATCAGTGAACTTCGTCAGGCAGTGACGGATTTTGTGGATGCAGAGGAAGCTGTGAAGACAGGCAGATTGCAGGATGTGCTTAGTGTGGAATTACTGATTGTGAAGTATAGTTCAGCCAGAAGATGACGCTTTGGTGCAGGCTATGATGTTTGCAAAAATAGGCAGTGGGCTGAACAGGAATGAAAAAAATACAGAAAAAAGGCAGTCGATGACGGTTCGACTGCCTTAATTTTCACTTATAAGCTTATAACTAAAAATTCAGATATCTATTAGCCAATGCTGTTAACGGCTTTGGATAAACGGGAAACTTTTCTTGCGCAGTTGTTTTTGTGATAAACACCTTTGGAAGTTGCTTTGCTGATTGTAGAGATAGCCTCTTTTAATGCAACCTCTGCTGCTGCCTTATCGTTGTTTGCTACTGCCGCGTCAACTTTTCTGATGGAAGTCTTAACAGCAGAACGGATGGATTTGTTTCTCGCAGCTTTTGTTCTGTTAACTAAAATTCTCTTTTTTGCAGATTTGATGTTAGCCAATTCGTACACCTCCAATTCGTGAATGATGATTAATTTTTTGCACCATAAGAACAGACACGGGCGTTCCTATGAACATGCTTATATAGTTTATAATAATTACCTTGGATTGTCAATACATATTTTTACAAAAATGCTTGACATACATATTTTTGCAAAAAAGTGGGGAGATTATATAAAAATCGAAAGGTGTGGCTGTGAAAGGTATGAATTGCAATGAGAAATACATTTTGCACATAGAAAACAGCAGGGCGGAGCCGGTGATATGGGAGAATTTGGGAAAGTATGGAGGAACTGATATGCTGGGAACTTATAAGATCAGAACCGATTTGGCGGTAGAGGCAAGAGAACGCTTTACAGAGGACAATGTAGAAGTGCGCGGGGTGGAGGTTCAGGAAGATTATAATGAGGAAAAAGACATTCGAACCACTGTGGTGAAAATAACCACGGAAAATGGTGCTAGGGCGATGGGGAGGCCTCAGGGGACATATATTACAATTGAATCGGAAGGGCTTTCAGCGCCAGATGAGGACTATCACAGGGAAGTGTCTGAAGAACTTTCCAGACATTTACGCCAGCTGATCGGTCTGGAAAAGGAAAAGTCCGTGCTTATTGTTGGGCTTGGAAATCCGGGTATTACGGCGGATTCATTGGGACCGGAAGTAATTGGGAATCTTCATATGACACGCCATCTGATCCGCGAGTATGGACTGAAAAGTACAGAAAAGCAGATTCTTCATGCAATCAGCGGAATTGTTCCAGGAGTAATGGGGCAGACTGGAATGGAAACTTCGGAAATCGTGGAGGGCGTGGTGGAAATAACACGGCCAGATGTAGTGATCGCTGTGGATGCTCTTGCCGCAAGAAATACCAGGCGCCTTAATCGGACCATTCAAATCACGGATACAGGAATTACTCCGGGATCAGGGGTGGGAAACCACAGAAATGGTCTTACAGAAGAAAATCTGAATGTAAAAGTGATTGGGATCGGAGTGCCTACGGTGGTGGATGCGGCGACTATTGTTCATGATTCTATGGCTCATTTGCTTGAGACACTGGACGAGGCCGAACAGAAAGAATTTTTGGAAGAAATGATTTCCCCACATCTTCATGGAATGTTTGTGACGCCGAAAGATGTGGACGAGACCATAAAATATCTGAGTTTTACGATTTCAGAAGGATTAAATATGACTTTTGCAGAGATCTATTAGAGCGTGTTTGAAAAAGGCTTTCTGCAAGATGTGCGTCACAATTTGTGGGAGATTTTGCCTAGATGAGGGCATCGTAGCGGGCTACGGCAATCGAATTCGGGTGAAATCTCCAGCAAAGTGGGCGTGCAGATTGCGGGAATGATTTTTCAAACACGCTCTGGCGCATGAAGCTGATGTAAAGGTGGTGAGCTGTGGAAAAATACTGAAAATATGGAAAGTTAGCCTAAAAAAAGAAACATACGGAGGAAAAATCTGTCATAGGATAACCTTAAAGAGGTGATTTCGTGACAAAAGTCCAGAAGGTTTTCTGCGTGTTTCTTTGTCTGTGTTTTTTTGCGGTTCTGGCTATGCTGCCAGGACCTTTTTCCATGCGGGAAATTGTGCATAATGTGTACAGGCAGTTTCCGTTCTATTATTTTACAGAGGAAAAAGCACAGGAAACCTGGATGGAAATGGATGGGGAAACTCTGGCTGAGATTGAGAAGAGAAATGGAGCATATTTAGAAGAAGTTGCAGAGAATGAGCGTAATTTGCGAGAGGAAAATGCAAAGAAATCCAAGGAAGCCAATCTGGAAAAAAACAGCAGTGTTTCTGAGGAAAGTAAAAAAATAAATAATACAGATAAAATAGAAAATAAAGATAACTCTGAGATGTCAGAAATCATAGAAAATAGTGAAAATCACTTAAAGTCAGAAACTCAGCCTGCAAATACCCTTCCTCAGTCTAACATCGTTCTCCCGCATCCAATTCTGGATCTGTCCAGAGACAAGCTGTCGGATTACGATTATCTAATGAACAATTTTTACATTGTAGATGAGAACACAGATGCATCTGCCGTAAAAATAAATGCTGCTGAATTTCTGGCAGAGGATTTTTCCTTGAGTCATGGACCGTTGGAGCCGCAGATTCTAATTTATCACAGTCACTCCCAGGAAACGTTTTCCGATTCCAGGAAAGGAGAAGAGGAAGATACGATTGTGGGTGTTGGAAATTATCTGACCAGTTTGCTGTCAGAAAAATATGGTTATCAGGTGATCCATATAAAAGAAGCTTTTGATATGATGAGCGGAGAACTGGATCGGAATAAGGCCTATAATTATGCTTGTGATTACGTAGAAAAGGTTTTGGAAGAAAATCCGTCTGTGGAGGTGGTTATTGATCTGCACAGAGATGGCATCGATGAAGACAGACGGCTGGTAACTGAAATAAACGGAAAAGATACTGCGCAGATTCTTTTTTATAATGGCCTTAGCTACACGAATGACCAGGGGAAGGTTTCTTATTTGCCAAATCCTTACATACAGGACAATCTTGCTTTTTCTTTTCAGCTGGAATATCAGGCGGCGTTGTATTATCCTGATTTTTACAGAGGGATTTACCTGGCGGGCTTGCGCTACAATCTTCATTTACGAAAAAGAGCCCTGCTTCTGGAAGCCGGTGCCCAGACAAATACGGTGCAGGAAGTAAAAAACGCCATGGAACCCTTTGCAGACATTTTGAACAGAGTGTTAAAGGGCTGCGGAACAGGATAAAAATAATATAATTTATCCCGTCAAGAATGTTACTGTGAACGGAGTGAACAGGAACCATATAAAAGGAAGTGACAAACAGATTTAATCTGTGCTATAATCTCTTGATAGAATAAACAGTAAAGCATAACCAGAGGAGGAATGTCTGGAATGACAGACCAGAGTAAAATTCGAAATTTTTGTATTATTGCACATATTGACCACGGTAAATCTACACTGGCCGACAGAATTATAGAGATGACAGGACTTTTGACTGAGAGGGAAATGCAGGCCCAGGTTCTGGATAATATGGAACTGGAGAGAGAACGTGGAATTACCATCAAATCCCAGGCTGTCCGCACGGTATATCATGGAAAAGATGGAGAAGAGTATATTTTCAATCTGATCGATACACCTGGACATGTGGATTTTAACTATGAAGTTTCACGAAGCCTTGCAGCCTGCGACGGTGCCATCCTTGTAGTTGACGCTGCACAGGGAATTGAAGCGCAGACGCTGGCAAATGTTTATATGGCACTGGATCATGATCTTGAGGTTATTCCAGTAATCAATAAGGTTGATCTTCCAAGTGCAGAGCCAGAGCGTGTTATCAATGAAATTGAGGATGTGATTGGACTTGAAGCCCAGGACGCACCGCAGATTTCTGCAAAAACAGGTCTGAATGTAGATCAGGTTCTGGAGCAGGTAGTGGCTAAGATCCCGGCACCTGCAGGAAATCCGGATGCACCGCTGAAGGCGCTTATTTTTGACTCCATTTATGATTCTTATAAGGGTGCCATTGTTTTCTGCCGAATGGTAGATGGAAAAGTCCGCAAAGGCACAACCATCCGTATGATGGCCACTGGATTTGTGGCAGAAGTTGTGGAAGTTGGGTATTTTGGAGCTGGGCAGTTTATTCCATGTGAGGAACTGACAGCTGGAATGGTAGGTTATATTACCGCCAGCATTAAGAACGTAAGAGACACTCGTGTTGGTGATACTATTACGGACAATAACCGTCCATGTGAGGAGGCTTTGCCTGGATATAAGAAAGTAAATCCAATGGTTTACTGCGGCCTTTATCCGGCTGACGGAGCGAAATACGGGGATCTTCGTGATGCTTTGGAGAAACTGCAGTTAAATGACGCCTCTTTATTCTATGAGCCGGAGACATCTGTTGCTCTTGGATTTGGTTTCCGCTGCGGATTTCTTGGATTGCTTCATCTGGAAATCATTCAGGAACGTCTGGAACGTGAATATGACCTGGATCTTGTTACTACAGCTCCAAGCGTTATTTACAAAGTACACAAGACAAACGGCGAAGTGATTGATCTGACAAATCCGACCAATCTTCCAGATCCATCTGAGATCGAATATATGGAAGAGCCAATCGTGAATGCTGAGATTATGGTAACTACAGAATTTATCGGTGCCATTATGGATCTTTGCCAGGAGCGCCGTGGTCAGTATCTTGGCATGGAATATATGGAAGAGACACGAGCTCTTCTGAAATATAAGCTTCCATTGAATGAGATTATTTACGATTTCTTTGATGCCCTGAAATCTCGTTCCAGAGGATATGCGTCTCTGGATTACGAACTTTGTGGTTATGAGAGAAGTGAGCTTGTGAAACTGGATATTCTGGTAAATAAAGAAGAAGTGGATGCCCTTTCTTTTATTGTGCATGCAGATACTTCTTATGAAAGAGGCCGCAAGATGTGCGAGAAGCTGAAAGATGAGATTCCGCGTCAGCTCTTTGAAATTCCAATCCAGGCCGCAATCGGAAGCAAAATCATTGCCAGAGAGACGGTTAAGGCTATGCGTAAAGATGTTCTTGCCAAGTGCTACGGCGGTGATATTTCTCGTAAGAAGAAACTTCTGGAAAAACAGAAGGAAGGTAAGAAGAGAATGCGCCAGGTTGGAAACGTAGAGATTCCGCAGAAAGCATTTATGAGCGTACTGAAACTGGATGAAAATTAATTGTTGTCAATCCTGTGGTGAAAAGCAACAAATAAAGGTGTCTGAGTGTGACTGATTGACATAAGATATATGCCAGCTGGCATCAGACGCGGAGGTATCCGATGAAAGCTAAGATACGTATTTTGATAAGAAGAATAAAGAGAAGTTATAAAAAAGACAGGGAACAGTGGATCAAGGGCGGGATTTTGACAGTGATCCTGCTGGTGATCGTAATTTTTGCAGGCAGCTGTGCATGTGGGAAGAAAACGGTGAAAGCACCAGACGCAGAGTCGCAGGGCGTAATGAAGATCACGCCGATCCCTACAGCAACACCTACGCCGGTACCTCGCCAGGTAAATAAAGATGCGGTAGCGCAAAGCGGAAGCGTGACTATGGTGAATGAGTATCTGGTTCAAAAAGAAGAGGGAAAGGCTGCAGGCAGCAGTAAGAGCGGCTCTTCAGAAGAGCAGACTGCTGCAGATTCGTCTGACAGCGGCAGTGATGCTACTGGAAATTCAACAGATGAAGAAACTGAGACCGGTAGTGGAGATTAATTTTACAGAAACAGCATTGTAAACAGAAGAAAATAAACAATGTGGAGAAAATCAGAATGGGAACAAAGAAGAATGGTTTGGAATTGTACCTTCACATCCCGTTTTGCATAAAGAAATGTGATTATTGTGACTTCCTGTCAGGTCCCTCTACCAGGGCCGGGCAGGAAGCTTATATTTATGCACTTTTACGGGAAATGGAGACGGTTTCAAAGAATCTGAAAAAACGTCCGGTAGATACAGTTTTCATTGGCGGGGGAACACCTTCTGTGCCGGAATGTGATGTAATGGAAAAGCTTTTACAGGGGCTGAGAGATTATTTTTTGTTTTCGGCGGATGCGGAGGTAACGATTGAAGCAAATCCTGGAACATTGACGCCTGAGAAACTTTCTATTTACAGAAAATACGGAATTAACCGGATCAGCATTGGCTTACAGTCGCCAAACAATAAGGAACTGGCTATGCTTGGAAGAATTCATAATTATGCACAGTTTCTGGAAAGCTTTCAGATGGCAAGAGAGGCTGGCTTTTCCAATATAAATGTGGATCTGATGTTTGCCATTCCGGGACAGTGTTATGAAGATTGGATAGAGAACCTTCGGATGGTGGCGGCACTTGGCCCGGAGCACATTTCGGCATACAGTCTTATTATTGAAGAGGGCACCCCTTTTTCCAGAAAAAAGCTGGATTTGCCTGATGAAGATACGGAGTACCGCATGTATGAAGATGTTGCTGTAGTTCTGAAAGAGTATGGCTATCATCAGTATGAGATTTCCAACTATGCAAAAGCAGGGTGTGAATGCAGACATAATGAAGGATACTGGCAGAGAAAGGATTATCTGGGGCTTGGGCTTGGAGCGGCTTCCTTATTGGGAAAGGAACGTTTTTCCAATACTTCCGATATGCAGGAATATCTGAAAAACAGCAGTGCACCAGAAAAAATTCGAAAAAACAGGGAACTTCTTACAAGAGAAGATGAGATGGCAGAGTTTATGTTTCTTGGACTTCGTATGACACAGGGCGTGTCCAAAAAGGAATTTCAGGAGTATTTTGGCACTGCAATAGAGAATATATATGGAGAAGTTCTGAAAAAATATAAGAAACAGGGACTGCTGTTGGAAGAAAGCGGCAGGATATTTTTATCAAGAGAAGGCATTCATGTGAGTAATGCAGTGATGGCAGATTTTTTGCTGTAAGTTTTGGTGGAAAAAGAATTTAGAAATGGTTGACGAACAAATGTTCTTGTGATATTCTTGAAGAACACATTAAGAAATATCTGAGCCGGAGGATTCCGGATCAGATCAGGATACAGGGAGTTACAGCCGGTGCTTTCCGGTTAAGAAATGGAGGAACAGATGGCAGCAGAGAATAAGAAACAGTTTATCAGAATCAGAGGAGCCAATGAGAATAACCTGAAGAATCTCAGTGTGGATATTCCCAGAGATAAGTTTGTAGTTCTTACCGGCTTAAGCGGATCAGGAAAGTCTTCACTGGCATTTGATACGATCTATGCAGAAGGGCAGAGAAGATATATGGAATCTCTGTCTTCCTATGCCAGACAGTTCCTTGGCCAGATGGAGAAGCCAGATGTGGAGAGTATAGAGGGACTTCCACCGGCTATTTCTATTGACCAGAAGTCTACTAACCGCAATCCCAGATCCACAGTAGGGACTGTGACAGAAATTTATGATTATTTCCGTCTTTTATATGCCCGCGTTGGTATTCCGCATTGTCCGAAGTGCGGCAAGGTGATCGCCAAGCAGACTGTAGACCAGATGGTGGATCAGATCATGGAATTGCCGGAGCGTACCAAGATCCAGCTTCTTGCACCGGTAGTACGAGGCCGCAAGGGCACCCATGCGAAATTACTGGATCAGGCCAGACGCAGCGGTTATGTGCGTGCGGAAATCGATGGAAATGTGTATGAACTTTCCGAGGAGATTACTCTGGACAAAAATATTAAACATACGATTGCTATTATTGTAGACCGTCTGATCGTGAAGCCTGGAATTGAGAAAAGACTTACAGATTCTCTTGAGACAGTATTGAATCTGGCTGACGGATTGGCTGTGGTGGATACCATGGATGGAAATTATATGAATTTCAGCCAGAGCTTTTCCTGTCCGGATTGTGGAGTCAGTATTGATGAGATCGAGCCCAGAAGTTTTTCATTTAATAACCCATTTGGGGCCTGCCCGGAGTGTCTTGGCCTTGGTTATAAGATGGAATTTGACCCGGATCTTATGATCCCGGATAAGTCTCTGAGCATTTCTGAAGGGGCTATTGTAGTGATGGGCTGGCAGTCTTGCACAGATAAGAGCAGTTTTACCAATGCTATTCTGAATGCCCTTTGCAGGGAATACGGTTTTGATCTGGATACACCTTTTAAAGATTATCCCAAGAAGATACAGGATATTATTCTATACGGCACAGGCGGACATTCTGTGAAGGTTTATTATAAGGGACAGCGCGGAGAGGGTGTTTATGATGTGGCTTTTCCAGGTCTTATAAGGAATGTGGAACAGCGCTATAAAGAGACTGGCTCTGAATCTATGAAACAGGAATACGAGAGCTTTATGCAGATCACTCCATGTAAAGCATGTAAGGGGCAGCGACTGAAGAAGGAGTCACTTGCTGTCACGGTAGCGGATAAGAATATTTATGAAATTACCAATATGTCCATTGATAAGCTGAAGAGATTTCTGGCAGAAATGCAGCTGTCTCCGCAGCAGCAGCTTATTGGAAGGCAGATACTAAAGGAGATCAGAGCCAGAGTGGGGTTCCTGGCAGATGTAGGTCTGGAGTACCTTTCCCTGGCACGTGCTACCGGTACTCTGTCTGGTGGAGAGGCACAGAGAATCCGTCTTGCTACCCAGATCGGTTCCGGCCTTGTTGGGGTTGCCTATATTCTGGATGAGCCAAGCATTGGTCTGCATCAGAGGGATAATGATAAACTTCTTGGAGCTTTGATGCACCTAAGAGATCTGGGAAACAGTCTTATAGTGGTTGAACATGATGAGGATACCATGCGCGCAGCGGACTGTATTGTAGATATCGGACCCGGTGCAGGAGAACATGGTGGACAGCTTGTTGGAATGGGCACTGCAGAGGAACTTATGCAGAATCCGAAGTCCATTACAGGAGCATATCTCAGCGGAAAACTGAAAATCCCGGTTCCGGAAGTACGAAAGGAACCTACCGGTTATCTGACTATTAAGGGGGCGGCAGAGAATAATCTCAAACATATAGACGTGGATATTCCTCTTGGAATTATGACCTGCATTACAGGTGTTTCCGGGTCAGGAAAGAGTTCTCTGATCAATGAAATCCTTTATAAACATCTTGCAAGAGATCTGAACAGGGCCCGCGTGATCCCGGGAAAGCATGATGAAATTATTGGAATAGACCAGTTGGACAAGGTAATTGCCATTGATCAGTCTCCAATTGGACGTACACCAAGATCTAATCCTGCTACTTATACAGGCGTGTTTGACCAGATCAGAGATCTTTTTGCTGCTACAGCAGATGCCAAGGCAAAAGGATATAAGAAAGGGCGCTTCAGCTTTAATGTAAAAGGCGGACGCTGTGAAGCCTGCAGTGGTGATGGTATTATTAAAATTGAAATGCACTTCCTGCCAGATGTTTATGTTCCTTGTGAAGTTTGCAAGGGTAAGCGCTATAACCGGGAAACTTTGGAAGTGAAGTATAAGGATAAGAGCATCTATGATGTACTGAATATGACAGTTGAGGAGGCAATGACGTTCTTTGAGAACGTTCCATCCATCAGAAGGAAGATAGAGACTTTATATGATGTAGGGCTTTCCTATATTCGTCTTGGACAGCCTTCCACCACTCTTTCCGGCGGAGAAGCACAGCGTATTAAGCTGGCTGCAGAGCTGAGTAAGCGCAGTACAGGTAAGACTATTTACATTCTGGATGAGCCTACTACAGGATTGCATTTTGCAGACGTTCAGAAACTGGTGGAGATTTTGCGACGACTTTCGGATGGTGGAAATACAGTTGTTGTAATTGAACACAATCTGGACGTGATCAAGACCGCTGATTATATAATTGATATCGGACCGGAAGGCGGAGATGGCGGGGGAACAGTTGTTGCCAAAGGGACACCTGAAGAAGTGGCGAAAAACCCAGCTTCTTATACAGGACGTTATGTTGCGAAATATTTGAAGTGATTCTGATAATAAACCTCTTTCCAATTGAAGCATTTTTGTTTATAATGGTACGAAGACTATTAATTATGAAAAATCTATGAGACAATTATAAAGTCACATCTGCAGAATGTGGTATTTATGATTACGGTTCGGGTTGTGAATGGTAATCATTTATTGCACAATTCTTGCAGAGAAAGTGTGACAATGTGTTTTGAGAGAAAGGGGAATTTAATGCCTGCCAGTGATATTGGAATTGACCTGGGAACCAGAAACAGTCAGGTATATTCTACTGGACGGGGACTGGTAGTCAGTGAGCCGTCTGTAGTGGTTTATGATAAGAACTCAGAGAAAATAAAAGCAATCGGTGAGGAAGCCAGACAGATGACCGGACATGTTTCATCCAATATGGAAGTAATCCGGCCAATCCGCCAGGGAGTGATCGTAGATTATACGGTTATGGAGAAGATGCTGAAGTATTTCATTTCCAAGGCAATGGGACGCCATGCCTTTCGAAAGCCTAGAATCAGTATCTGTATCCCCAGCGGAACCACAGAGATTGAAAGAAAGGCAGTAGAGGAAGCTACTTATCAGGCTGGAGCAAGGGAAGTGTTTCTTGTGGAAGAGCCGATTGCAGCTGCAATTGGTGCCGGAGTAGATGTGACGAAGCCTTTTGGTAATCTGATCGTGGATATAGGAGGCGGAACCACTGATGTTGCCGTGATTTCCATGGCTGGTTCTGTTGTGTCTGCTTCCGTAAAGGTTGCCGGAGATAATTTCGACCAGGCGATCATGAGTTATGTGAGAAAAAATCACAGTCTTTTTATTGGTGAAGAGGCCGCTGAGAACATAAAAATAAAAATCGGAACTGCCTGCCAGGAAGCATCTCCGCGGATGCTGGAGGTAAAAGGCAGAAATGTGATCACCGGACTTCCAAAGGTTGTAACTCTGACTTCTGAAGAAATCCGTATTGCATTGAAGGATGCTACCAATCAGATTGTAGAAACTGTGCACGGAGTGCTTGAGAAAACTCCACCGGAACTGGCTGCTGATATTGTAGACAGAGGAATTGTTCTTACTGGTGGCGGAGCATTGCTCCATGGAATGGACACCCTCATTGAGCAGAAGACTGGCGTAAGCACTCTTACTGTGCAGGATGCTATGTCTGCTGTTGTGGTGGGTACCGGTAAATATGCGGAAGTAATTACCAGGATGGAAGAATAATCTGGTTGCTGTGAAAATCGTAAACAGTAACATATAATTTGGCTATTCTGTTTTGCAAAAGATAAAATATTATGTAAACTATAATGAAAAGGGTACTGCGTTCTAGAGTGTGTTTGAAAAAGGCTTTCTGCAAAGTGTGGCGTGCAGATTGCGGGAATGATTTTTCAAACACACTCCGGCAGTGCCCTTTGGTTAGTGCTGGCGGCAGGAGAAGAACAAATGAGTGAGAAAGTTACAGGCTATATAGATCATGTCATATTCCGCAATGATGAAAATGGATATACAGTTATGGTCCTTAAGACCTCGGATTCAGAGGAAGAGCTGACCTGTGTAGGAACATTTCCCGACATTACACAGGGCGTGACCATTGAAGCTGAGGGACAGTTTTCCCAGCACCATATATACGGCAGACAATTTAATATCCAGTCTTATGCGGAAAAGGCACCAGAGGACACCCAGGCTATGGAACGTTATCTGGGTTCCGGAGCGATTAAGGGGGTAGGTGCAGCACTTGCTGCCAGAATTGTGCGGTGTTTTGGCGAGGATACCCTTAGAATAGTGGAAGAAGAACCGGAAAGGCTGGCGGAAGTCAAGGGAATCAGTGAGAAGAAAGCCAGAGAGATTGCAGTACAGGTGACTGAGAAGGCAGATATGCGAAAAGCCATGATGTTTCTGCAGAAATATGGCATTTCTCTGAATCTTGGAGCAAAGATATATCAGAAATATGGTCAGTCAGTATACAGTGTGCTTCAGGAGAATCCCTATCGTCTGGCAGATGATATCTCGGGAGTTGGCTTTAAAATTGCAGACACCATTGCGTCACGTATTGGTATACATGCAGATTCAGATTACAGGATCCGCAGCGGTATGATGTATACTCTTCTCCAGGCTTCAGGGGAAGGGCATGTATATCTTCCGAAGGACGAACTGTTTGACAGAGCTTCCCAGCTGCTTCAGGTAGATGTTTCTTATATGGAGAAACATCTGATGGATATGGCAATTGACCGGAAAGTTGTTTTAAAAGAGAATGACAGAGAGGTACTGGTTTATCCAAGCCAGTATTACCGCTTGGAGCTGAATACAGCAAGAATGCTTACTGAATTGAATATCCGTTATCCGCAGAATGAGCAGATGATGGAGCGAAGAATTGCCCAGATTGAGAAAGAAACAGGTACTGTTTTGGAGGAAATGCAGAAGAAGGCTGTTATAGAGGCTGCTGGAAATGGTCTTTTTATCCTTACAGGAGGACCAGGTACCGGTAAAACTACTACGATCAATGCAATTATTCGTTTTTTCGAGGGCGAAGGTGCAACTCTTCGTCTGGCAGCACCTACAGGACGCGCAGCCAAGCGGATGACAGAAGCTACAGGTTATGAAGCACAGACAATACATCGGCTTCTGGAATTGAACGGTGTGCCGGATGAGGATGGCAGAGAGTCTCAGGGTGTTCATTTTGAACGGAATGCAGAGAATCCGCTGGATACAGATGTAATCATTATTGATGAGATGTCCATGGTAGATATTTTTCTTATGCATTCACTGCTTCTTGCGGTGACTGCGGGAACCAGGATCATTCTGGTAGGAGATGAGAACCAGCTGCCAAGTGTAGGTCCGGGAAATGTGCTGCGGGATATTATTCACAGCGGTGTTTTTCCAGTAGTAGAACTGAAGAAAATTTTCAGGCAGGCCTCTCACAGTGATATTGTAGTAAATGCACACAAGATCCATAACGGAGAGCAGGTTTCACTTGATAACAAAAGCCGCGATTTCTTTTTCCTGAAGAGATATGATGCTGATATTATTATCCGTGTGGTCATCGCACTGATTCAGGAGAAACTGCCGAAGTATGTGGATGCAAGACCTTTTGAAATACAGGTTCTGACTCCAATGCGAAAGGGGCTTCTGGGCGTAGAGCGGATGAACCAGATCTTACAGAGATATCTGAATCCACCAGAACCAGGTAAAAAAGAGAAAGAAATTGGAGAACGGCTTTTCCGTGAGGGAGACAAGGTTATGCAGATCCGGAATAACTATCAGCTGGAATGGGAAGTCCGGGGGAAATACGGAATTCCTGTAGAAGAAGGGGTGGGCGTATTTAACGGAGATACTGGCATTCTGAAGGAGATCAATGAATTTGCGGAGACTGCCACTGTGGAATTTGAGGATGGCCGTTTCGTTGACTATTCTTTTAAGCAGCTGGAAGAATTGGAACTTGCCTATGCTATAACCATACATAAATCCCAGGGCTCAGAATATCCGGCAGTTATTCTGCCGCTCCTTTCCGGCCCCAAGATGCTGATGAACCGCAATCTTTTGTATACAGGTGTTACAAGAGCCCGGAAATGTGTTACTGTAGTTGGAAGTGAGGAGACTTTCGGGGAGATGATCCGCAATGAGAAGCAGCAGAAACGTTACAGCTCTCTTTGGGCAAGGATACAGGAACTTTCTGAATCTGTTGTACCCAAGACGGTGCCCTCTGTGTCACAGGATTCTTAGGAACAGCCATCAGTTGATCTGTCCGGACTGTGCCGGAGATTTAAGACCTGTATCGGGACCAAGGTGTTACAAATGCGGAAAACCGGTAAATGGGGATGAAGAATACTGCAGGGACTGCAGCGCTCATCCAGGCGCTTTTGACCAGGGACGCGGGATTTTTCTTTATGATGACCGGATGAGATACTCTATAATGAAATATAAATATTTTGGCTGTCAGGAATACAGCCGCTTTTATGGAAAAGCATTGTATATCTACGGAAAAGATCTGCTTGCAGTATGGAAACCACAGATAATTATTCCGGTTCCGCTCCATAGAAGAAAGCAGCGCATAAGAGGGTTTAACCAGGCTGAACTTCTGGCGAAGGAACTATCCCGTTATGCCGGGATTCCTGTAGATACTGCTATTCTAAAAAAGTGCCATGCTACCCGATCACAGAAAAAACTGGATGCGGCTGAAAGAAAGAAGAATCTTCAAAAAGCTTTTCAGGTTGTAGGAAATCCTTCAGGAATGCGTATCTTGCTTATTGATGATGTATATACTACTGGAAGTACCATGGATGTGCTGGCAAAGCTTCTGCTGGAAAAGGGAGCATCCCATGTATATTTTCTCACGCTGTGTATTGGAAACAACAGGTAAAAAAATGCTTTTCATGGCATGGGATATATGATACAATCATCCTGTATGAGTATAGCTTTTCAGCTTTAAAAGAAACGCATAAGGAGCCATTTATGATAAACGAAGAAAAAGTAAAGATAATGGACCGGCTTGCTGTATATGAGAAACAGGAAGGCAGAAAGTATCTTCCGGTAAGCAAGTACTACAGGAGTGATTATATTGGTCTGGCACTGATTAAGAATTTCTTTCTTGTAACAATTGGATATGGATTGATACTGGCTGTGCTTGCAGCGTATAATTTGGAATATCTGCTGGATAATGTGCACAAGATGGATCTGATCTCTCTTGGAGTTGTAGCCCTGGGGGGATATATAGGAATATTGGTATTATATTCTGTGCTGACATATATCCAGTACACTGTGAAGTACCATAAGGCGAAGAAGAGTGTGAAGCAGTATTACAGTCAGCTGACGAAATTAGAGAAGATCTATACTCGTGAAGAAAAGAAATTCGCAGGACGTGAAATGTCAGGAGGATATAGAAAATGACAGCATTACTTGAGTTAAAGCAGAAAATAAAAGAAATATACGGACAGTATGAAATGTATATCCTGCCTGTAATGAAGTTTGTTCTTGCACTGGTTTATTTCCTGTGGATCAATGCGAATATGGGATATATGTCTCGCCTGAATAATGTATTTTTAGTACTGATCCTGGCATTGATCTGTTCCATTTTGCCGTCTTCCGCTATGATGTATATTGGTTTTGTGCTGATCCTTGTGCACAGTTATGCACTTGGAATTGAAATTGCGGCATTTATGCTTGTTCTGATCCTTCTGATGATGATCTTTTTCCTGAGGTTCAGTGGTGAACAGAATGTAACATTTGTATTTACACCGCTTTCCTTTGCATTCAGCATTCCAGCATTACTTCCTATTGGAAGCGGACTTATGGAGAGCAGTTTATCTGCAATTCCGGCTGGCTGCGGTGTGGTTATGTATTATTTTATCCGTTTCTTAAGATCACAGTCAACAATCCTTGTAAATCCGGATCTGGAGATGACAGATAAGCTGCAGATCATGGCTGACGGTCTGGTACAGAACTGGGGAATGTGGATTGCAGTTGTTGCTTTTGTAGCAGTTATCCTTCTGGTACATCTGATCCGTACCCGCTCTTTTGATCATGCATGGAGGATATCTATTATTACAGGCGGTGTTGCCTATGTGTTTATAATGCTTGTTGGAAGTTTTGGAATGAACCTGAATGCAACTGTTGCAATGGTTCCGCTTCTGATCTGTACTATTGCAGCTGTTCTTCTGGCACTTGTGCTTGAGTTCTTTGCATTTGGAGGAGATTACAGCCGTGCAGAGCATCTGGAGTATGAGGATGATGAATACTTCTATTATGTAAAAGCAGTTCCCAAGGCTTCTGTTGCAACTTCCGAGAGAAGTATTAAGAAAATAAATGCAGAACCTGTTCGTGAAGAGCGCAAGGCAGAGGACAACTCTGGTACTTATGCCAATCCAATCTTCCGACAGGATGAGAAGCCTAAAAGAAAGAAAGCTTCTCCAGCAGCAGACAGAAAGCCAAGACAGGCAGAGAAACCTGCTGCTAAGGATGTTGATTTTGAAAAAAAACTTGAAGAATCTCTTAAAGATCTTTAAGATTACTGCTCGGCAGTGAATGGTAACAAAGAAAGGAGTACACTATGCAGGATATGGCAGTCAGATTATCAGGATATTTGTCAAAACTCTCCCTGCCCAGTCTGGGAGTAACAGACATACTGGAGATTGCCCTGATTTCCTTCTTTATCTATCAGTTTATGGTGTGGATCAAGTTTACCCGCGCTTATACTCTGTTGAAGGGAATTCTGATAGTACTCCTTTTTATTTTATTTGCATATGTGTTGAAAATGAATACGATCCTCTGGATCATCAAGAATCTTTCTACTATACTTCTTACCAGTGTAGTTGTTATTTTCCAGCCAGAACTTCGGAAAATGCTGGAACAGCTGGGACAGAAGAAATTTATGGCTTCTATTTTCCCTTTGGATGCTGGTAAAGAGGTACAGGAAAGGTTTACAGATAAAACCATCAATGAGCTTGTGAAGGCATGTTTTGACATGGGAGAAGCAAGAACTGGCGCATTGATCGTTATTGAGCAGAATATCCGCTTAAGTGAATATGAGCGTACAGGAATCAATGTGGATGCAGTTCTTACAAGTCAGCTCCTGATCAATATTTTTGAACATAATACACCACTCCATGATGGTGCAGTTCTGGTGCGTGGCAATCGAATTGTAGCAGCTACCTGTTATCTGCCTCTTTCCGATAATATGGAGCTGAGCAAACAGCTTGGAACCAGACACAGAGCTGGTGTGGGAATCAGTGAAGTAAGTGATTCCCTGACAATTATTGTTTCAGAAGAAACTGGGCAGGTGTCCATGGCCCAGAACGGACAGCTCAGTAGAGGTCTTACCAGTGCTGAACTGAGATCTGCATTGATCAAGGCTCAGAATAAAAAGGTTGTAACTAACAGTAAACTGCGTCATCTGTTGAAAGGAAGAATGAGACATGAAGAAGACAAAGCTGACTAGGAATTTTACCTTGAAGATCATGTCTGTTTTCATCGGATTTCTGATCTGGTTTATTGTGGTAAATGTAGACAATCCGGTATCTAGTAAAAGTATCACCATTGCCGGAGAAAATGTAGAACTTCAGAATACGGCTTATGTGGACAGTGCCAACATGATGTGTATGCAGGATGATGATCCGGATCCTATAAGGGTTACAATTACAGGAGAGAGAAGACTTCTTTCCAGGATTACACAGGCCAATATAACATTGACGGCAGATCTGCAGCAGGCAGGAAGCCTTGATACAGATCCGGTTATGGTTCCGATCACTGCCTCCTGTCCGGGAATCAGCCCTGAGAATATTAAAGTGACACCACAGTATCTCAGTGTCAGACTGGAAGAAAAAGTGACGCAGGAGTTTCTGGTTAATGTAAATTACGGTTCCAGCCAGCCGGGCAAAGGCTACGAGGTTGGTTCCCAGACTGCAAGTCCGGAGAAAGTTAAAATTACAGGTCCGAAATCTCTTGTGAATAAAATTGACAAAGTAAATGCGACCGTTGATGTTGATGGCAGAACAAAGGATTTTTCCGAAGAAGCAGAACTGAATATTATTGATAAGAATCAGGACAGTCTTGCCGGAAGAATGGCTTATCTCACCATAGATAATACTAAGGTTGTTGTTACAACTAAATTTTGGAAGATTCGTACTGGCGTTAATATTGGTGCGGACTATGTAGGTGTGCCGGCAGATGGCTATCAGGTGGAGAGTGTTACTACTGTTCCGGATACTGTAAGTATTGCGGGAACAGATGAGGCATTGGAGACTCTGAAGCAGAATGACAACACGATCTGGATAGGCGGTACTGATATTGATATTACAGGAGAGACAACAGATATTGAGAAGAAAGTCAGTCTGAAGGATGTGCTTCCTGAGGATGTGAAGCTGACAAGCGGAACCAGTGAGGACGTTTGGGTGAAGGTAAGTATTTTACCTATTGGAAGTCATTCATATGGTCTGCCATCTAATCAGATTACGGTAGATAACCTTGCTGATAACCTTTTGGTAACATTTGGAACAGATAAGATTGAAATCCGTGTGAAAGCAACAGATGGAGAGCTTGATGACTTTAATCTTGATGAAGTGAAAGCTTCTGTTGATCTGAAGGATATGGGAGTAGGAAGCTATCAGATTCCTGTGACTGTGAAACTGCCTAAGGGATTTGAACTTCTGGATGATGTGGTTGCAGATGTGACTATATCAGAAGTTTCCAATTCAGATACTAATAATGAATGAGCTGCTGTTTACGGATGACGTCTGGCGAAATATTGCCATGGATGCAGGAAACAGCAGCAATAAGGGAGAGAAACTATGGTAAGTGAGAAAGTAAGGGTGAACAATCCTTCCGGCCTTCATTTACGACCGGCAGGCATTCTTTGTAAAGAAGCTATGAAATATAAATCTTTTATAACATTTCAGTATGGTCAGGGGTCTGCCAATGCCAAAAGCGTGCTCAGTGTTCTGGGTGCGTGTGTGAAATGTGGTGATGAGATCACTATATTTTGCGAAGGCGAGGACGAGATAGAGGCTTTAAGAAATCTTGTAACTGTTATCAACAATGGTTTAGGAGAATAAGATTTACAACGTTACAATAGGGAGGTATAAAAGTGAAAAAGAGAGTAGCAGCCGCAGTTTTAGGGATTATGTTAAGTGTATCCATGGGTCTGGAAGTTCCAGCCGCAGCTTTGGATAGCGGATTTGAATCCGGATTTACATCTGAACAGGCAGCAGATGTGCAAACAGAAGACGGAGCCGAAGCAGTACAGCCGTCTGAGGATACAGAGGCGCCTGCAGATACGGCAGCAGCTGGGGAGCAGCAGGCACAGGAAAGTCAGGACAAGGAAGAAAATACAGATAGTGAAAATTCAGTAGAAAGTACAGATGGTTTTTCCGACGGCTTTACTTCAGATGAAACAGTGGAGGAGAACGGAAGTACTGCTCCGGTAGATGGATTTGAAGCTGTTCCTGAAGGCACATTAGATGGGACTCAGAAAGTGCAGGAAGATAATTCAGATGGAGTATTTGACTGGAAGGAATGGGAGCAGACAGCTGCTGGTTTTAAGCTTCGCAAGAAAAAATCAGCTGTAAGTCCAGCTGCTGAAGCTCAGAATGTGGCTGGTTCTGATGAGATTCAGGCTTTTGATGAAGTACAGGAGAATGGCGAAGCAGCAGGTACGGAAAGTGCGGAGGCTGAAGGAGCAGCTGCCCAGACTGAATATTATACTGCAGCAGATGGCATTGTAGAGATTACTACACGAAACGAGGCTGGCGCAGTTCATACAGGAAGTTATCTGTTTGATGCCAATGGATTTCTGGTTACCGGCATTAAGACTTTAGCTGGAACGGAGAGTGCAAATGGGGCTGTTGGTGAATTCTATTTTACAGCTTCCGATAGTGCACAGGCATATACAGAATACAATGGACAGGGTGCTGCACTGGTTCCGTGGAAGACCACACTTGGTCAGATGAAGAAGGATTACTGGCTGTGGAACAAAGAAAGCAGAAACTTCCATTATTATGGCGCAGATGGAAAGGCATTAACCACTGCACAGCTGGATGAAGCCGCCAAGGCAAATAATACATATACAGGATATTATAAGATCAATGATGAGTATTATTGTCTGGATGAGAATGGAACACCACGTACAGGGGATGTTACTCTGACCGTAAACGGAGTAGCTGCACAGTACTACTTCCAGCCGGCAGAAACAGATCAGGAAATTCCAGGAAAGATGTACCGTGATGGATGGAAGAGCTTTGCAGGAACAGCCGGTGAGCAGTGGAAATATTATGATTCCGGTGAGCTGGACAGCAGTAAGATTGGACAGCTTATGGTTCATGGCGTTATTGTAACAGATCTTGACGGACGTAAAGATGCGGAGAATTCTTACCTGATCGATAAAAATGGCTATCTTCTTAAGAAGACTATGAAGAAAGCCACAGATGGCAAATATTATCTGACAGATAAGAATGGCTGCATTTATAAGAATCGCATTGTCACTTATAAAAAGAAACAATATTATGTAACAGAAACCGGAGCAAGAGCAACCTGGAAAAAGGTATGGCACCGCTGTCCTGGGGCTGGAAACAGAATGTACTATTTTGGTTCTACTGCTGGCAGGATCGTGAAGAAAACCGGATGGCAGAAAGTAACCACCTCTAAGGGGAAATTCTATGGCTGGTTCCTGTTCAATAAAAAAGGAAATCATTATGCCAATACACTGAGAAACGGATATTATTTCAAAGCTGACGGAAGACTTGCCAGCGGAGTTACCGTGATCAATGGCAAGAGTTATTTCTTTAAACCATCTACCTCTAATACCAGAAATGGCCAGATGGTTAAGAATGAAATGTTTGTTTACAAGAAAAAAACATATTTTGCAGACTCTAAGGGTGTACTTCGCAAGAGCGGATGGCAGAAGATTGATGGAAACTGGTATTACTTCAAGAATATGAGTCTTGTGAAGAATGCATTCGTGAAGAAAGGCAAAAAATACGGATATGTAGATGCTACTGGTAAGTTCACTACAGGCTGGGTAGTTGTAGACAATTCCCAGAATCTGGTTCGTTACATTAACCCGGATAAGAAGGGCTTTGTGCAAAATGAATCCAAGTGGATTGATGGTAAGCTGTATTATTTTGATAAGAATGGTTACAGGATCAATGATGTAACAAATATTTACAAATCCGGATATACAGTTGAAGTGGACCGTATAAATGGTGTTATGACAATTTATGCAGATGCGAACCGTACAATTCCGGTTAAGACCATTCGTGTTTCAGTTGGAAATCCTGGAACAGATACTCCGACAGGCAGATATAAACTGACAAGATACAGCAGATGGCAGGCGCTTATGGGACCGTCCTGGGGACAGTATGGTACTCATGTAGATGGTGCTGGTCAGGGCGGAATTTTCGTCCACTCTATTGCATGCGGCTCAGCAAACAGCTATAATTTGCCGGTAAGTGCATATCTTAAGCTTGGAAGCCCGGCTTCCCATGGCTGTATCCGTACCTGTGTTGCCGATGCAAAATGGGTATATGAGAACTGTAATGGTTCTACCATTTATATTTTCGATGGAACCTATAAATCTGACGAAGTGTTCAAAGGACCGCTGGGACGTCGCGCAATTACACCGCTGAAGGGAACTAAGAATGGCGGATACTACGATCCGACCGATCCGGCAGCTTAATAACTTACTTTGAAAGATATTTGTTAAAAAAACGACATAAAAAGCCAAAAAGGGTGTCTTAAAATTATCAGATTTGATGATTTTAAGGCACCTTTTTACTGTTTTGGAGAATAACATTGAAATTTGAAAATGGAAACTGTATAATAACAAAGTAACACATTTTTAACATCTTGTAAGAAACAAGCGAATGAGGGAAAAACGGTAAACACTACTGGTCCGGTAAGGACCGTAACCTGAAACGGTTTATCAGGAGGAGATATGGGAAAATGGAAAAAATGGCTGTCTGCCGGTTTATTTACAGCTATGCTTGGAACTGCAATAATTGCAGGACCAACTGCAGATGTAAGTGCCAATGCAGGAAATAAGCCATATAATATTGAAAATGTTTCACCAGATGCGCAGCTGGCGCCAAGTGTAGGAGATTCCTCTTCCAAGACAAGCTCAAAGGCATGGCACAAAATTGACGGAGTCTGTTACAATGGAAGCGGAAAGAAAGTAGAAGGAGCCATTACCAGAGGTATGGATGTCTCAGAATGGCAGGGAAAGATCAATTGGAAGGAAGCCAAGAAAGATCTGGATTTTGCCTTTGTGCGTATTTCCTATGGAACCAGACATCTGGATGATTATTATGACTATAATATGACTGAGGCAGAAGCAGCAGATGTGCCGGTGGGAACTTATGTATACAGTCTTGCCAAGACAAACAAAGAAGCACTTGCTGAAGCGCAGCTGGCTATTCGTCAGATGCAGGGACATAAGGTTTCCTATCCGGTAGCTTTTGACCTGGAAGATGAAGCTACATTGGGAACCTTGACCAGAAAGGAAATTTCCCAGATTGCTCTCACATTCTGTGATGAGATCCGCAAGGCAGGATATACACCAATTCTCTACATGAATCTGAATTGGTATAATAATTTTGTAGACTGGAACGTTCTGGAAGGCTCCGGTCTGGATGTCTGGATTGCAAGCTACGGAGATACAATTCTTGCACCGAGCGCCAGCAAATACAAATACACCATCTGGCAGTGCACAGCTGGTGATGAAGTTTCAGGTATGATCAGTACCAAGAAGCTGATCAGTGGAGTTCCCAAAGAGAACAATGTGGATCTGAACTTTGGCTATGTAGATTATACAACCAAGGTTGTTCCCAGATGGAATTCTCAGGAAGGCTATACCCCTGCAAAACAGCCTTTATATTCAGATCCCAAGCTTCACAAGAATGGCTGGACCACTGTTAAAGGCAGAAAATATTACTACACAAATGATAAAAAGGCCAAAGGATGGCTGGAAATTGATGGCAAGTATTACTGCTTTAGTTCCGTAGACGGACACTTATATAAAAGCAAGCTGATCAAGAAAGACGGCACTGCTTATTACGTGGACAAAAACGGCGTACGTGTAGAAAATAAAGTTGTGACAAAGAAAGGCAAGACCTACTATTTCGGAGCAGATGGCAAAGCCCTGACAGGTATGCGCAAGGTGGGCAGGAAATATTATTATTTCAGCACTACATCCTTTTCCATGGAAAAGAATTACAAATATGTAGCAGCCAACGGCAGCATTTACTATTTTGGAAGTAAAGGTTACCGTGCAAAGAACAAGTTTATCACCCTCACAGAGAATGGCAGGAAGAATACTTATTATTTTGGAAAAAATGGAAAGGCTTATAAGGGCTGGTACACTATCAAAGGAAAAAAATATTATTTCTACCGCGGAACGGGTGCTGGCGCAGGAGTACGTGCGCAGAACGTGAGCCTGACCAGTGCAGATGGACTCGTTTCCGTATTTAACAAAAATGGTGTATGTACCAAACAGTACAGATCGGATGAACAGTAACCAATAATCTTGATTTATCAGACGGAATCATGTATATTAGAGCGTGTTTGAAAGATCTCCCACAAATTGTGACGCACATCTTGCAGAAAACCTTTTTCAAACACGTTCCAAGAAGTCGATAAGACTGTAAATTTGATTGAATATAAAATGAAAGATAAATAAGGAGAAAAGAAAATGGGAAAAATTAAAGTAACAAATTGTGATGATATTGAAGGATTAAAAGTAATTGAGCCAACCGTATTTGGAGATTCCAGAGGTTATTTTATGGAGACTTACAATTACAATGACTTCAAAGAGGCAGGAATTGACGTAGAATTCGTACAGGATAATCAGTCCAGCTCACGTTATGGTGTTCTTCGCGGTCTCCATTTCCAGCTTCATTATCCACAGGACAAACTTGTCCGCGTAGTAAACGGAGAAGTGTTTGATGTGGCTGTAGATTTAAGAGAGGGCTCCAAAACTTATGGAAAATGGTACGGAGTTGTTCTTTCAGCAGAGAATAAGAAACAGTTTTTTATTCCGAAGGGATTTGCACATGGCTTCCTGGTTCTTTCTGAGAATGCTGAGTTTACTTATAAATGCTCCGATTTTTATCATCCAAACGATGAGGGCGGTCTGATCTGGAATGATCCGGACATCAATGTACAGTGGCCAATTCCGGAAGGTATGGAGCTGATCTTCTCTGACAAGGATCAGAAATGGGGCAGCTTTAAGGAACTTAACAGATAGGAGACTGTAAATGCTTAAGTCTATTTTTTCCCTGCCGGCGGATTTATATAAAAACCGCCGGCTGGTTATGAAACTGGCAAAAAATGATTTCAAGACCCGATATGCAGGTTCTTATTTTGGAACCTTCTGGGCTTTCGTTCAGCCGGTGGTAACAATTCTGGTATACTGGTTTGTATTTTCAGTGGGGTTCCGGTCCAACACAGATGAACTGGGAGTCCCTTTTGTGCTTTATCTGGTAGCTGGTATTGTGCCCTGGTTTTTCTTTTCTGATGCTCTTTCCGGAGGTACCAATTCGCTTCTGGAATACAATTACCTTGTAAAAAAGGTAGTATTCAACATTAGTGTCCTTCCAGTGGTAAAAATAATTTCTGCTTTATTTGTACATGGCTTTTTTGTACTTCTGGCAATTATTCTTTATATATGTAACGGAAGATTTCCAGACTGGTACTACCTTCAGATATTGTATTATAGTGCATGCGTCTTTTTCCTTGTGCTGGGACTTTGTTATGCTACCAGTGCAATAGCAGTCCTTTTCCGCGATCTGAACCAGATTATTGGTATCGGATTACAGGTTGGAGTATGGCTGACTCCTATTATGTGGGTGTCAGAGAGCATGATCGGTACCAACAGCCTTCTATACAAAATTCTTCAGCTGAATCCTGTATTTTATATTGTATCAGGATATCGTGACGCATTTATCATCAAGCGCTGGTTCTTCGAAAGACCAGTCTGGACATTATATTTCTGGGTATTTGCCATCTGCTGCTTCCTGTTTGGAAACTGGATCTTTAAACGGCTTCGGGTTCATTTTGCAGATGTTCTGTAAAAAGGAGAAAAGCAGTTATGACTCGAAATGTATTCAGCGAAGAGGGAAGGTAACGGCTCATGAGGCATGTTCGATGAAGTACAGAACTGTAGAGATACTGAGCAGTTACAAAGCGGATAGAAAAGAAAGGAAACAACGTGGAAAGTAAAAACGCCATTGAAATAAGAAATTTGTCCAAGATGTATAAGCTCTATAACAGACCACTGGACCGCCTGAAGGATTCTCTGGGGCTTAGTCGTAAGAAGCTGTATAAAGAGCATTATGCACTTAAGGATGTTAGTTTTGATATTGGAGAAGGAGAATGCGTTGGTATTATTGGAACAAACGGCTCCGGAAAATCCACTATTCTGAAAATTATTACCGGTGTACTGGCTCCTACAGCCGGAACCGTAACCGTAAATGGAAGAATTTCAGCTCTTCTGGAGCTGGGAGCCGGATTTAATCCGGAATATTCCGGTATGGAAAATATTTTCCTGAATGGTACCATGTTAGGCTTTTCAGAAGAAGAAATCAACGCAAGGCTGGATGAAATCCTCAGTTTTGCAGATATTGGTGACTTTATCCATCAGCCGGTAAAGACCTACTCCAGTGGTATGTTTGTACGCCTGGCCTTTGCTGTGGCTATCAACATAGATCCGGAGATCCTGGTAGTGGATGAAGCACTTTCTGTAGGTGATGTATTTTTTCAGGCGAAATGCTATCATAAGTTCGAGGAATTTAAGAAACAGGGCAAAACCATTTTGTTTGTAAGTCACGACCTGGGAAGCATTTCCAAATACTGCGATCGTGTTATTCTTTTGAATCAGGGTGTTATGCTGGATGAGGGCACGCCTAAAGCTATGGTAGACATGTATAAGCAGCTTCTGGTACATCAGGATCCGGTGAAACAGGCAGAAGGCTCAGATACAAAGAAAGAAGACTGGAAACAGGGATTTCTTGTGAACCCGAACACATTGGAGTATGGGGAAAAACAGGCTGAGATCACAGACTTCGTTGTAATGGATTCCAAGGGACTTCAGACCAACACGATCGAGAAGGGGTCTAAATTTCAGATTAAAATGCGCATTCATTTTCATGAAAGCATTCAGCAGCCTATTATGGCTTTCACGTTCAAGAATATTCAGGGAACTGAGATCACAGGAACCAACACTATGTATGAAGGTGTGAATGTGGAACACACAGACGCAGGGGATGAGTGTGTAGTGGTTTTTGAACAGAAAATGGATATGCAGGGTGGGGAATATCTTCTCTCCTTTGGCTGTACCGGCTATCGGAATGGAGATTTTACCGTATTCCATCGTTTATATGATGCATGCAACATAACTGTGGTTTCTTCCAAAAATACAGTTGGATTCTACGATATGAATTCCAAAGTGTGGATAGAGGAATAATAAAATATGCAGGAAAAAATCGGAAACGTAACATTAGATTATGAATATTACCCAGGCGAGGATCTGTACAGCGATGGTCCTGTGGAAGAAGAACTTCTGGAAATTGCGAAAAATTATCAGGAGAAGGAACTAAACCAGTTGATCTATGAGCGAAACAGCTGGCCGGTCCTTTATCATTTTTCACATATTCGTCAGAACATTCTGGAGTGGCTTCCTATCACAAAAGAACAAAATGTTCTGGAAATCGGGTCCGGATGTGGACCGATCACAGGAGTTCTCGCGCGAAAAGCCAAAAGTGTCACCTGTATCGATCTGTCAAAAATGCGCAGCACCATCAATGCATATCGAAATCGCGAATGTGATAATGTGAAAATTATGGTAGGAAATTTTCAGGATGTGGAGAGTAGCCTTACTGAGAAATATGATTACATTACCTTGATCGGTGTGTTTGAATATTCCCAGGGCTATATCGGGACAGCACAGCCTTATGTGGAAATGCTCCGACGCATTGCCCGCCATCTGGCACCGGGAGGCAGAATCGTGATCGCGATCGAGAACAGGCTTGGTCTGAAATACTGGGCCGGCTGCACCGAAGATCATGTGGGAAAATATTTTGAAGGACTGGAGAATTATCCGGATACCAGAAGTGTTCGGACTTTTTCCAGAAAGGAACTGTCTGATATTATTGACCAGGCTGGTGCATTTAGGACCACTTTCTATTATCCATACCCGGATTATAAATTCCCGATGACTATTTATTCAGACAAGCGTCTGCCGAAGAAAGGCGAGCTCCGGGATAATTTCTGCAATTTTGACCGTAACAGAATACAATTGTTCAATGAGGGAAAAGTATACGATTCCCTCACTGATGCAGGACTTTTTCAGGAATTTTCCAATTCATTCCTGGTGATCGTGGAAAGGAAGGAAAACAAATGAAAGAGATTATTTTCAGTAAATATTCCAATGAAAGAAGCCGTTCCTTCGCAATCCGCACTGACATTGCAGAAGAAGATGGGAAAAGATGGCTGGAGAAAAAATGGCTGTATCCGGAAGGAAAAGAACACGTTCTTCGTATGAAAAAATGGAATCAGAAGCTTGATCAGATGTATGGGGAAGTTCCGTTTCTGAGCAACAAGTGCGAGATAGGCGAAGACTGTGCTTATTTTGAGTATTTGGAACAGGAGAATCTTGCAGAATATCTGGATGATCTGCTGGGAAAGGGAGAAAAGGAAAAAGCTGAGAAAATTTTCACAGAATATCTGGAAAATGTACAGAAGCTTCACAGCAAAAAGCCGTTCACAATAACTGAGGAATTCAAAAATGTTTTCGGTGATGTGCCTATGCCTGGCGGACTGACCTGTACAGATGTTACGAATATTGATATGATCTGTGACAATGTTGTAATGACCAGTCCATATACGCTTCTGGACTATGAATGGACATTTGAGTTTCCTGTTCCCTGTGAATTTGTACTGTATCGGATCATCCATTACTATATACAGACGCATAAAGTGCGTGAAGTGCTGAATGCATCCAGACTTTATGAGAAATTTGGTATTTCAGAAGTGATGAGAACCAGTTTTTTCAGGATGGAAAGCGGTTTTCAGGTATATATCACAGGCACGCATGTTCCTATGAGGGAGATGTATGCCACAATGACTCCAGGGGTGGAATATCTGTCCCTGAGTAATCTGGGACCGCTGCAGGTATATTTCGCAGAACAAAGAGGTATGTATTCCGAAGCAAGTTCTGTAAAAAGGCCTATTATGGCTGGAAAGGTAAAATGTACCTTGAATCTGCCGAAAAGCTGCAGGTTTATAAGAATTGATCCAGGTGATCATCCATGTACGGTACATCTTGCAGCAATCCGCTTTGATAGGATGCCTGCTTCCCTGGAAGGGGTTCTGACACCCGATGGAACAATCTGCGGCAGCTGGGCCTTCCTTTCACGGTTTGATCCCTGCATTGTAGATATAGAGGTTCCGGAAGGTGCTAAGAATCTTACACTGAATCTGGAGATTGATGAGGCAAAAGAAGATATGCTGAATGAGATCTGTGCCATTGAGGTGAGAAGCCACAGTCTTAAAGGAGTGCTTGGAGAGCGGGCGAGAGAAGCAGTGGGCCGTCTGAAAAATGGTCGGGAATCTTCTGCAAAGAAAGGAAAGTAGAATGAATCAAAAGGTAATGCTGGTTGAAAAAGAACGGTTTCTTTTGAATGATAATTGTAAATATATGATCACAGGAAGGGTTTCAAAGGAAGCAGATATAGAGTGTTATCTGGATGGTATCCGCCTTCCTTCTGAGGTAAACCTGATTACTGTGATGACCGGATTTATGAGGGCTGTGGAGACGAAAAATCCAGGAGGCAAATGGGTGGAGATACTGGTTACCTTGCCTGAGAATCTGCAGAATTACAAAAAACTTGAGGTGTACGCTGTTAACGGAAAGGAGCGTTTCCTCTGGTATAAGATGAAAACCCCGGATCTTATGAGAAAACAGGGAAAACCTCAGCTTTTTGTTGATGGGGAATCTATAGTCAGAGAGCAGAAGAAGGTTATACTTGCCGGCTGGGCAGTAGGAACTACACCAGTTTCCCTGCAGGTATATGACGAAAATAAAAAGCCTGTGAAAATAACCCTGAAGCGGAATACCCGAATGGACGTGGCTGAAATGTTTCGGGAATGCGAAGTGAATAAGGATTGCGGATTCCATATCCAGGCAGAAAATGTATCTGGAAAGAAGGCTTATCTTGTTGCAAAGGATGAGAACGGAAAAAAGGCAGTCTACCAGATTGGTATTTCAAAGGGCGAACGCTTTAAGGCAAAAGCCAGCCTTTATTCGAAAAAGGCAATGGAGAATTATCGTTCTAATGGTATTCATACTGTGATCCGGAAGTCTCTGATCAAGCTGGAAGCGTTGAGCAAGGGAGACGGTCTTTATCAGACCTGGCTGAAGGAGAACCGGGTTACTAAGAAAGAACTGAATCAGCAGAGAAAGACTGTTTTTCAGGAAAACATTAAGTTTAGCCTTGTGGTTCCTCTCTATAAGACGGATAAGTATCTTTTGAAGGCTCTTGTGGATTCTGTGCTGGCGCAGACATACAGCAACTGGGAACTTTGCCTTTCAGATGGAAGCGGAGCAGATTCTCCGATCCGCAGTATTCTGGAAGAGTATCAGAAAAAGGATCCAAGGATCAAAGTTGTTTTCAATGAGAAACAGCTGCAGATTTCAGACAATACAAATGCTGCTATTGGAATTGCCACTGGAAATTATATTGCATTTGCAGATCATGATGATACCCTGGCAGAGGAAGCTTTTTATCAGATGGCGAAGGAGATCTCACAGCATCCGGATGCAGATCTTATTTATTCCGATGAGGATATTATTGATATAAGAGGAAATCGGCTTTTCCCTCATTTTAAGCCGGATTTTAACCCTGATTATCTGTGCTGCGTAAATTATATCTGCCATCTGGTAGTTGTAAAGAGAACGCTTCTCGACCGAACAGGACTTCTGAGACCAGAATATGACGGCTCTCAGGACTTTGATTTTCTGCTTCGCTGCACGGAGCATACAGACAGTGAGAAGATCCGCCATATTCCCAAAATTCTGTATCACTGGAGAAGCCATGAGGGTTCCACAGCGGGAAATCCGGATGACAAGCCATATGCAGTGATCGCAGGAGAAAAGGCACTTGCAGGGCATTATGAGCGCATGGGAATTAAGGCAGAGGTGGAATACACTGGATGCCCGGTCGTTTTCAGAACCCATTTTGTTATAGAGGGTGACCCGAAGGTATCAATTCTGATCCCGAATAAGGATCATACAGAGGATCTGAATAAATGTGTGACTTCCATTCTGGAGAAGAGCACCTGGAAAAATATCCAGATTATCGTAATTGAGAATAACAGTGAGAAGAAAGAGACCTTCCACTATTATGAGGAACTTGAGAAACGGTATCCTCAGGTAAAAGTGGTTACATGGGATGGTCCCTTCAACTATTCAGCAATCAACAATTTTGGTGCAAAATATGCAGATGGAGATTATTTCCTTCTGCTCAATAATGATACAGAGGTTATTACTCCAGAGTGGCTGGAGAACATGATGGGCTACTGCCAGAGAGAGGATGTGGGCATTGTAGGTGCCAAGCTCCTTTACCCGGATAATACGGTCCAGCATGCTGGTGTTGTGGTAGGAATCGCAGGTTTTGCGGGACATATTCTTACCGGATACGACAGATATGCCACGGGATATTTGTGGAGACTGGCAACTACACAGGATGAGAGCGCAGTAACAGGCGCCTGTCTGATGGTGAAGCGAAGCGTTTTTGAGGAACTTCATGGGCTGGATGAAAGCTTTGCAGTGGGATTGAATGATATTGATTTCTGTCTTAGGGCAAGGGCACTTGGTAAACTGGTTGTATTTACTCCGGAGGCCTGCCTGTACCATTATGAATCTAAGTCACGCGGACTGGAGAATACGCCGGAGAAGAAGGCGCGTCTTCAGAAAGAGGTGGATCATTTCCGGGAACGTTACAGCGATTTTCTGAAAAAAGGTGATCCGTATTACAATCCGAATCTGAGTATTGTGAGAGGGGATTGTGCATTTAGGATGGCATATGAGAAGAAGGATGAAATAGTTTGATGCAGGCTCTAATATAAAAACCCAGTCGGGAGAGGAAGATACCTTGTCCTGACTGGGTTTTTTATTAGGATTTTACAATTTTCACGATTCGCCAGATCAGAAGAATCAGAAGAAGTAAGAATACACCGGCAATTACAAAATACGGAATTTCAGTGTGATTATCGGAGTAGTCCTTGGCCGCCTGCATGTGCTGCTGACCTTCCTGGACGGAGGCAGTATCATCAGACTGAACAACTTCAAGGACTGCAGATCCCACAGAAGTGCCGTTAAAAAGGTAGGTGCGGTCAATCTGGTCGCCGTTCTGGGAATCTTCTGTGGTAAGGCTATCGGCACCGGTTCCGGCTGGAACCACTACGTCACCGCCGGAGATAATGCTGAAATCGCTGTCTCCAAGGGATAAAGTTACAAACTGATCGAATCCATAATTGAGAATAGAGGCTGCATCAGGAGCTGTCTGACCGGAAGCACCTTTCAGGACTACGCTGATCAGAGTCATGCCATTTCGCTGGGCTGCACATACCAGTGTACTTCCGGAGGCTTCCGTATAACCTTCCTTACCGCCGATACATCCTTCGTAAAATCCAGTGCTGCCAGTATCTGTCATGGTGAATTTACTGGTCAGGTTACGGGCTGCCGCTTTATTGGTGGCAGGGATCGTGTAGCTGGTGGCTGCTGCGATGGTTCTGAAAGACTCATTCTGGATGGCGGCTTGCATGATCAGCGCCATGTCGTGGGCCGTAGTGTGCTGGTTGTCATCCGGAAGTCCGGTGGGATTCGTGAATACGGTATTGGTACATCCAAGCTCCTGCGCTCTGGTATTCATCTGCTGGACAAAGCCGTCTACAGAACCGCCTACATGCTCTGCAATCTGCAGTGCAATATCATTGGCAGAGGCAACCATAATGGCATACAGGCACTGCTCTACAGTGAAAACCTCATCAACCTGTGAGGAAATACTGGCACCGCCGTCTGTGACACCAGAAACTCCGGTAGCGGTCATGGTAACCTCATCTGTGAGCTGTGTATTCTCAAGAGCCAGAAGACAGGTCATGATCTTGACTGTACTTCCGGGGAAAAGTACTTCGTCTGCATTCTTGGAATAGAGAATGGTATTGGTGGTATTCTCCATGACTACAGCCGCTTCAGAAGAAATATCGGAAGCCTGGGGCCATCCGGAAATGGAATTGGTAGATATGGTACCTGATGCTTCAACTGCTGCACTCTGGTCTGCCTCTTCTGCAGATATGGGAACCTGGAAAAGAAGAGATGCAAAAAGACCAAGAGCCAGAAAAACTGAGGTTATCTTTTGCTTTTTCATAGTATAATGAACTCCTGTATTAAAATAAGGGTATCTGCAGTGATGTCTGAGAACAACATGGTAACACTCTTTCTGACAGTGCAGATACAATTCTGTTGCAAGTATAACATATAGTATATTTTTCCTGTAAAATAGAAAAATATAATACAAATATAATCATATCCTAAAATGTGGTTCAATTCAACCTTTCTTTTACAGCTTCCTTGCAAAATTGTTTCTTCAATGTTAAAATAGGGTCATTATAAAAGCAAAGGATTTTAATATGAGCGATAAAAACGGATCAGAGGGACGGATCCAGTGGTCTCGTTTCTTCAAAAAATTATCTCCTTACATGATCCAGAAGGGACTTTTATATCTGAAGCATTATGGTCCCAGGGAGTTCTGGATACGGCTGCACGAGCGATTTGAGCCGGAGGAGATCCCTTATGGTCCCTGGTACGCGGCATATGTGCCGGACCAGACGGTCCTTGACAAACAAAGAAAGAAAAAATTTGCTTACGCACCTCTTATCAGCGTGGTAGTTCCGGCTTATCGTACTCCGGAATTATTTTTGCGGCAGATGATCGATTCACTGGAAGCACAGACCTATGAGAACTGGGAGCTTTGCATTGCCAATGGAAGTCCGGAAGATCAGTCTATGAGAAAAGTGCTGGAAGAATACAGCAGCAGGGACAGGAGAGTACGCTGGCAGGAGCTTACTGAGAATAAAGGAATTGCAGAGAACACCAATGCTGCATTTGCCATGGCAAAGGGAGAATTTGTGGGGCTTCTGGATCATGATGATCTTCTTGCGCCAAATGCTCTTTACGAGGTTGTGAATGCACTGAACCAGCATGAGCATGGGGATGCAGTATACACAGATGAGGATAAGGTGACTGCTGAACTGGACGAGCATTTTCAGCCACACCTGAAGCCGGATTTTAATATTGATCTGCTTCGTTCCAATAACTATATCTGTCACTTTTTTGTTGTGCGGCGGCAGCTTGTAGAAGAAGTGGGCGGATTCCGCAGGGAATTTGACGGAGCACAGGACTATGATTTTATTTTCCGATGTGTGGAAAAAGCCAGGGAAGTGGTGCATGTACCGGAGATTTTGTATCATTGGCGTACCCACAAGGCGTCTACTGCTGATAATCCTGCGAGTAAGATGTACGCTTTTGAAGCTGGCAAACGTGCTATCGAGGCACATCTTGAGAGGACTGGAGTAAAAGGCACTGTAAGCCATACTCCAGATCTTGGATTTTACAGAGTGAAATACCCGGTACAGGGACATCCGCTTGTTTCCATTATCATTCCCAATAAAGACGAGAAGGAAACTTTGGAGAAATGTCTGGAATCTATTAAGAAGAACACACTCTACGACAATTATGAGATCATTATCGTGGAGAATAACAGCACTACAGATGAGATTTTTGATTATTACAGGAAGATTTCAGAGGATCCCAGGATCCATCTGATCTGCTGGAAAAAGGAATTCAACTATTCCGCGATCAACAACTTTGGGGTTAAAAATGCCAGAGGTGAATATCTCCTTTTTCTGAATAATGATGTAACGGTCATTACAGAGGACTGGATGGGAGAAATGCTGGGGGTGTGTCAGCGAAGAGAAGTGGGAGCAGTAGGCGTGAAACTGATCTATCCGGACAATACTATCCAGCACGCAGGCTGTGTGATCGGGATTGGAGGAATTGCAGGTCATATGTTTGTGGATATGCCTGCGGATCGTACCGGATATCTCCACAAGGCGTCTATTTTACAGGATATGAGCGCTGTAACTGCAGCCTGTATGATGATGAAGCGCAGTGCTTTTGACAAAGTGGGCGGCTTCACAGAAGAACTTGCAGTCGCCTTTAACGATGTGGATCTGTGTCTGAAGACTACGAAAGCAGGTTATCTGGTGGTTTATGATCCTTATGCAAGGCTTTATCACATGGAGTCCAAGACCCGCGGAGCAGAGAACAATGAGGTGAAAGTCAGACGTTTCCAGCGAGAGATTGAATATATGAGATGTAACTGGATCGATATTCTGAAGAACGGTGATCCCAATTATAATAAGAATCTTTCCCTGACCAAGTGGAATTATTCTTTAAGACCACTTCCGGGCATGACCGGCAAAAAGGAGGAAGACTAAGAAGACATTATGCAGGAAGTATCAGTCATTATTCCCAATTATAATGGGATGGCATATCTGGAAGGTGTGCTTTCAAGCCTGGAGCAGCAGGAGTTTCAGAATTTTGAGACCATTCTGGTGGACAATGGATCCTCAGATGGAAGCGTTGCCTTTGTAATGGGAAATTTTCCCTGGGTACACATTGTGGAGCTGCCAGATAATTTCGGCTTTTCAAGAGCTGTAAATGAGGGGATTTATGCATCACGGACACCTTATGTGCTCCTTTTGAATAACGATACAGAAGTAGATAAGAATTTTGTAGGGGAAATGCTGGCAGCTATAAAGCGTCATAAGAAGGCCTTCTCCTGCAGTGCAAGGATGATCTGTTATCATGACCGGGATAAACTGGATGACGCAGGGAATTATTATTCTGCTCTTGGCTGGGCATATGCCCGGGGCAAAGGGAAGGATATCCATTCCTTTGAGAAGGAAGGGCGGATATTCACTTCATGCGCTGGCGCGGCTATTTACCGCAAGAAGGTTTTTGAGAAAATCGGATATTTTGATGAAGAGCATTTTGCATATCTGGAAGATATTGATGTGGGCTATCGTGCCAGAATCTTTGGATATGAGAACTGGTATGTGCCAGCTGCACTGGTCTATCATGTAGGCAGCGGAACAAGCGGATCCAGATACAATCAGTTTAAGACCAGATATTCTTCAAGAAATAATATTTATCTGATCTACAAAAATATGCCGGTTCTTCAGATTATTTTGAATCTACCTTTTCTGGTGCCGGGCTTTGGCATGAAGATCCTGTTTTTTTCCCAGAAGGGAATGGGCAGGGAGTATGTGGCAGGAATCAAAAATGGGTTCCAGATCAGTCATAGAAATAAAAAAGTGAAGTTCCACATGAGAAATCTTGGAAGATACGCCAGAATCCAGCTGGAACTGTGGTGGAATATAATTTACAGATTTATGGTATAAAAAGTTTGTGCAGAAGTGATTCGTTATTATTTCGTAACTATTTTTCATGTTAATGTATGAAGAATTTATTGCAATTCTGTTTTATCTATTATAAGATAGAGGAAGTCACAGACCGGAGAGTGTTTGAAAAAGGCTTTAAAGCGTGAGATGTGGATGAAACGCTCAGCAGGAAACGGTTTGTGAAGGAAGAAGGGCAGAGGTGGAAGAGATTGATTAAAGATAATCAGAAGAACTTCAGTCGGCTCCATGTCGTTATAGATGCCTGTGTAATTACGTTATCTTATATGTTTGCCTGGGCGCTGAGATTTATCGGACCTTTTGCAGCAAATGCTGTCCGGGCCAGAAGTTTCCAGCAGTATATGTCTGCACTGGTATTTATCCTGCCGGCGTATATTCTGCTGTATCATGCGTTTTCGCTGTATGAACCAATGCGGATGCAGGGAAGACGTCTTGTGCTGTCTAATATTGTGAAAGCCAATTCTCTTGGTATTCTGATCACTACATTTATTTTGTATACCATTGAAGAAGGCGATATTTCCCGTTCTGTACTGTATATGTTTTACGGAATCTGCATTGTGGCAAGCTGGGGAGCAAGAATGTTCATTTTCTACAGCCTGCGCAAAATGCGAAAGAAAGGACTGAACCAGAAACAGGTAGTGCTGGTTGGGTACAGCCGGGCAGCAGAAGAGTATATTGACCGCATTCAGCAGAACCCTCAGTGGGGATATGTGGTAAGAGGCATTCTGGATGACAATATTACTGCAGGTACCATGTATAAAGGCGTCAAGGTGATCGGAAGAATCGCCAATCTGAATGTGATCCTGCCGGAGAGCAGGCTTGACGAGATTGCGATTACACTGGGATTAAGTGAATATTACCGACTGGAGGAGATTGTAGCACTTTGCGAGAAATCAGGAGTGCATACAAAATTTATTCCGGATTATAATAAGATTATTCCTACGAAACCATATACAGAGGATATTCTGGGACTTCCGGTGATCAATATCCGGTATGTTCCCCTTAGTAATACTTTTAATGCCATGATAAAAAGAATAATGGACATTTGTGGCTCCATTATTGGAATCATTGTGGCGTCGCCGATCATGCTGGTATTGTGTGCGCTGATAAAGCTCACTTCTCCTGGACCATTGATCTATCGTCAGGAACGTGTGGGTCTCCATAATCAGACGTTCTGGATGTATAAATTCCGTTCTATGGAGATTCAGCCGGAGGCAGAGGAGAAGAAAGCCTGGACAGTAAAAAATGATCCCAGGGTTACAGCAATCGGCAGATTTATGCGAAGAACCAGCCTGGATGAACTTCCCCAGCTTTTTAATATTTTAAAGGGGGATATGAGTCTGGTAGGGCCAAGACCTGAGAGACCATTTTTTGTGGAAAAGTTCCGTGAAGAGATTCCGAGATATATGGTGAAGCACCAGGTAAGACCCGGGCTGACCGGATGGGCACAGGTAAACGGATACAGAGGTGATACTTCCATCCGCAAGAGGATTGAGTGTGATCTTTACTATATCGAGAACTGGACTGTAGGGCTTGATATCAAGATAATGTTTATGACGATCTTTAAAGGATTCATTAATAAGAATGCGTATTGAGAAAGGAAAGAAAAATGGCAAGACCTGGTAGAAAAAAGAGGACTGCTTTGTTTATTGTGGAAATTATCTGTCTTTTGCTGTTTATTGGCGGATTGTATGTATATGGACAGATTGATTCCAGATTGAACAAGATTGAGACACCTCAGCTGGATGAGAGCAAGATTGTTACGAATGTGACAGCACCACAGATGTCTGGCTATACAACTTATGCACTTTTCGGAATCGACCAGCGCTCCAAGAATGCTGCGCTTGATGCACAGAACAGTGATACCATTATCATTGCAAGTATTAATAATGATACCAAAGAGGTGAAACTTGCTTCCGTATATCGTGATACTCTTCTGGATATTGGAAATGATACTTATACCAAGGCAAATGCTGCTTACGCATATGGCGGTCCGGAACAGGCCATTTCCATGCTGAATACCATGCTTGACCTGAAAATTACGGATTACGTAACTGTTAATTTTAATGCAATGGTAGCTGCAATAGATGCACTTGGCGGTCTTGATATTCCTCTTTCCTATGCGGAAATGGTGTTTATGAATGACTATTGTATAGAAACTTCCCAGGAGACCGGCAAAAGTTACACGCCAGTAGAACTGCCGGATCCCAAGCCGGAGAACGAGGAGGAAATCCTTGGAACATACCATCTGAATGGTGTACAGTCAGTTTCTTACTGTCGTATCCGTTACACTGCAAGCATGGATATGGGACGTACTGAGCGTCAGCGCCGTGTGATCGGAATGATGGTTGACAAAGCAAAGGCAGCAGGAATTACCACCATTTTCAATATTATGGACGAGGTATTTCCTATGATTTCCACATCCATCACGAAGACTGAGATTCTGAACCTGATTCCGACGCTGATGGGGTATAACATTGCGGATACTACCGGTTTCCCAGCCAAGTACAAATTTGCGGATGTGAAGAAGGCCAGCATGGTTGTTGCAGACACGCTGGAGGCTAATGTAAAGGAACTTCATAAGTTTCTGTATGGTGCTGACGAGAATTACCAGCCGTCACAGAACATTGTGGAGGCGAATGCCCGGATCATTGAGCTTGTAGGCGGTGCAGATACCTTGGTTGACCAGTCTCCGATTGCAAGTAATGAAGCAGGAAATTCTTCTGATATTGTATGGCAGGGTGACGGAAGCGGAAACTATGATTACAACGATTATGGTGGAAGCGATTACGACAATAGCTATGATAACAGCTACGACAACAGCTATGATAACAGCTACGACAATAGCTATGACAGCGGAAACGACTATAGTGGAGACGATAGCGGCGATTATAGCGATGGCAGTTATGACAGTGGAAGTGATTCTGGCAGCAGTTACGATAATGGAGGAGACTACAGCGGCGGAGATTATAGTGGAGACAGCTCCGGCGATGGCGGTTTCGAAGATGGAAGCGGATATTGATCAGTAGATAAATATTCCATGATTGAAAATTTAAAGGGACCATCCGAAAGGAAGTGGTCCCTTTTTCGCGAAAAGGATGTGCGCTCTGCCAGCAGTGTTACCATATTGCAAAAGTATATTTATTCGTGCAGAGCATGAAAGAGGAGAGATACTATGGAAACAGTTGACGTAATTATTCCTGCATACCGTCCGGGAAAAGAATTTGAGAAGTTGTTGGATTCTCTTTCCACACAGAATTATCCAGTGGAAAAAATTCTTGTTATGAATACAGAAGAGAAATTCTGGAACACGGCCTGGGAGAAAAAATTTCCAAAAGTGAACGTGGTACATTTAAAAAAGGCGGATTTTGACCACGGTGGAACCAGATGCCGGGGAGCAAGACTGTCTGATTCAGATATTATGGTATTTATGACTCAGGATGCAGTTCCGGCAGACAGAAATCTGATTGGAAATCTGATCCGTCCACTGCAGGAAAATTCCAAAGTTGGAGCTGCCTACGCAAGACAGCTGGCTCGGGAGGACTGTGCTTACCTGGAAAAATACACCAGAAGATTTAATTATCCGGAAACTTCTTCTATAAAATGGGAAAAAGATACTGGCATATATGGAATAAAAACTTATTTTTGCTCCAATGTGTGTGCAGCTTATAAGAAAAGTATTTATGAGGAAATTGGCGGTTTTGTAAAAAAAGCTATTTTTAATGAAGACATGATTTATGCAGGAACTATGGCAAAGCGGGGATATGGAATTGCCTATGCTGCAGATGCCTGTGTGATCCATTCACACAATTATTCATGCAGACAGCAGTTTCACCGGAATTTTGATCTGGGTGTTTCCCAGGCAGATCATCCGGAGATTTTTGAGGGAGTACCATCAGAGGGAGAGGGACTTCGCCTTGTGAAAAAGAGCCTGGCTTATCTTATAAAAACAGGGCATATCTGGCTGGTTCCCAAGCTGGCAGGGCAAAGTGGCTTCAAATATATGGGATATTTTCTTGGAAAAAGATATAAAAAGCTGCCGAAAAAGGTGATTTTGTTTTGTACTATGAACCGTGAATATTGGAAAAACGAGTAACTGTTCAGTGTTTTTACAGTTATGCACTTCGTGAATAGGGACTGTGGCTATGAAAGGTGACACTTTTTTTCGTGTCACCTTTTCTTAATGAATCTATCACATTTTCAACACAATTGCTTGCTAAACTTGTATCATAAATAAAAGAAAATGTTACAGAATGCTGCAGATTCCAACGTGAACAGCAGCACTGTTTATGAACATAGAAGGGAGCAGAAAATGAGTGATGAATGGAATTGGGGACAGGAGCCAGAGAAAACGGATGGCAGCTCCCAACAGCCAGAGAATACAGATGAATCCGGATCGGCTGCATCGGATCAGACAGCGGCCCCCGAAGATGAATTGAATGAAAATGTAACTTATCATTACAAATATACCAGCAGCAGAAATTCAGATGGTGCAGGAAGCACAGACAATGGAAATTATTACGCTTCCAGCAACAATTCAGATACTTCCGGAAATTCATCCAAAGACAGCGGTTTTGAGTCCCAATCTTCGGAACCCAGATATGCGCATTATCAGGTTGATGAACAGGAGAAGAAGCCTGAGGAAAAAAAGAAAGGAAGACATCACAGACTTCATAATGATAAGGCAGCATCTTCCGGTTTTGGAAGGAAAGCAGGAAATACTATTACGCTGGCTGTGATTTTTGGTCTGGTGGCAGGTCTGGTATTTCAGGCAGTGAATATGGTGTCGGATAAATATTTTAAGAAAGAAACTCAGACTGCAGTAGGGTCTGCAGAGACACTTACTTCTTCAGCATCTGCCAGTACCACGGCAGAAGAAAGCACAGATGCAGGCGAAGGCATCAATGCAGAAATCGTAGCAAATGAAAAAGGTCCCGTTGCAGGGGTTGCCCAGGCTGCAATGCCCTCAGTCGTGGCAATCACTTCAGTAAGCATGCAGGAAATTCGCAGCTTTTTCGGCTATGGAATGGAATATCCCAGTACAGGAAGCGGTTCTGGTATTATTGTCGGAGAGAATGATGATGAACTTCTCATTGCTACCAACAATCATGTAGTGGAGGGCGCTACTACACTGAGTGTCTGCTTTATCGGAAGTGATGTGGTAAGTGCAGAACAGGAAACTGAGAATTATATAAATGGAAATGGAGACTTGAATATTGATGGTGCAGTTTCCGCAAAGATAAAAGGAACTGACGAGGATACAGACCTTGCGGTGATTGCAGTTGAAAAAAGTGACATTCCGGAAGAAACCATGAGCCAGATTAAAATTGCCCAGCTTGGCAATTCGGATGATCTTGCTGTTGGTGAGCAGGTGGTTGCCATTGGTAATGCACTTGGTTATGGTCAGACTGTAACATCTGGCTGGGTAAGTGCCCTGGATCGCACTGTTCAGTCCGATTCCAATACTTATGAGGAGCTGATCCAGACAGATGCAGCAATCAATCCTGGCAACAGTGGTGGTGCCCTTTTAAATATGCAGGGAGAATTGATTGGAATTAACTGTGCCAAAATTGCATCAAGCAGTATAGAGGGAACCGGATATGCCATTCCGATTTCCAAGGCACAGCCCATTCTGGAAGAACTTATGAATCGTAAGACAAGGGATAAAGTTTCAGATGAGTCACAGATTGGCTATCTGGGAGTTAAATTCGCCGATCTTTCCAGAGAAGCAATCCAGATGTATAATATGCCATCTGGTGCATTTGTTATGGATGTGTATCCGGGAGAGGCAGCAGATAATGCCGGAATCCAGAAAAGCGATATTATTACCAAGCTGGATGGCCAGAAGGTTTCAAGTAAGGCTGATATCAACGATAAGCTTCAGTATTATTCAGCTGGTGAAGAAATCGAAATTGAGGTGGCACGGTTAAATAACGGAGAGTATGAGGAATCGACAGTAACTGTTACATTGAGTGCAAGACCGGATGGTAATCAGTAATATGCAAGGGGAGCTGATAAGGCTCCCCTTTTCACATTTTATAAAAAGTTAATTTCTAAATCAGAGAAAAGTATGGTACAATAAGAAAACAAAAATGATTTTTACATAAGATAGGAAAGACTGCTGGTCAGCCTGATAACAGCAGCAGGAAAGGAAATAATTATATGACTGAACATTTTGACGATGAAAAAGACGAAATCATCGATGGCGATATAACAGAGAAGAACGATGATCACGAAGATGACAGCGATTATGAGAAATTCTGTTTTCTCTGTCATCGTCCGGAGAGCCAGGCAGGCAAAATGATCGAGCTTCCTAACAATATACATATCTGTAATGATTGTATGCAGAAAAGCTTTGACACCATGACCCAGCAGATGAATAACGGACTGAATCTGAACGATCTTCTTAATATGCCTAATGTGAGTATGATCAATCTGGGCAGTATTCAGGATGCAATTCCCCGTCCGAAGAAAGTAAAGAAGAAAAAAGAAGATGCCAGGCCAGAGATTGATCTTAAGAAGATCCCGGCACCACATAAGATCAAGGCAAGCCTTGACGAATATGTAATTGGTCAGGAGAGAGCCAAGAAAGTAATGTCTGTTGCTGTCTATAATCATTATAAGCGTGTGGCTACAGACACTATGGATGAGATTGAGATAGAGAAGTCCAATATGCTGATGATCGGACCTACCGGATGTGGAAAGACCTACCTGGTAAAAACTCTTGCCAGACTTCTGGACGTGCCGCTGGCTATTGCAGATGCTACTTCTCTTACAGAGGCAGGCTATATTGGTGACGATATTGAGAGTGTGATCTCCAAGCTTCTTGCTGCAGCAGATAATGATGTGGAGAAAGCAGAGCATGGGATTGTCTTTATTGATGAGATTGACAAGCTGGCCAAGAAAAAGAACACCAATCAGCGTGATGTAAGCGGTGAAGCGGTTCAGCAGGGACTTTTGAAGCTTCTGGAGGGAAGCGAGGTAGAGGTGCCGGTCGGAGCCAACAGCAAAAATGCCATGGTTCCTATGGTAACGGTAAATACCAGAAATATTCTGTTTATCTGTGGAGGGGCATTCCCGGATCTGGAGAATATTATCAAGGAGAGACTGAATAAGCAGGCATCTATCGGCTTTTACGCAGACCTGAAGGACAAATATGACAATGATCCACATATTCTGGAGAAGGTAACAGTAGATGATATCCGTGCATTTGGCATGATTCCGGAATTTATAGGACGTCTGCCGATTATATATACACTGGACGGACTGAATGAGGATATGTTAGTGCAGATCCTGAAGGAACCGAAGAATGCAATTTTGAAACAGTATCAGAAGCTCCTTGCCCTGGATGAGGTGAAGCTGGATTATGAGGAGGATGCGCTTCACGCGATTGCGGCCAAGGCACTGGAGAAGCATACTGGAGCCAGAGGTCTTCGCGCCATTCTGGAGGAATATATGCTGGATATCATGTATGAGATTCCGAAAGATGACAGTATTGGACAGGTGATCATTACCAGAGAATATATTGAAGGTACAGGCGGTCCGAGAATCCTGCTTCGCGGACAGGAAATTCCCCTGATCGGGATGGCTCAGTAGACAGGGAAACAGGTGTTTCATCACTTTGCAACTGTTCAGGAGACAGCTTTTAGCCGTAAAAGTACTAAATAGTTACAACACTTTTTATATGTAAAGGAGATGGTATTATGGCACGCGATTTTTTTGACGAGTTAAGTGACACAATTACAAGGACAACCAAGGATCTTGGAAAAAAAGCCGGTCAGCTTTATGAGGCGCAGAAGATCAGAAGCAAGATTTCCAGTGAAGAGCAGATGGTACAGAAACTGAAAGCAGACATTGGAAATGTGATCTTTGAGAAGTACAAAGAAGGTGCAGAAGTAGAAGAAGCTCTTAAAGGGTTCTGCGAAGAGATTGAGCAGCATCTGGATATTATTGACGGATATAAGGATGCAGCAGCGGAGATGAAGGGACGGAAAATCTGTCCGGCATGTGGAAAAGCTGTAGACAGAAGTGTCTCCTTTTGTCCATACTGTGGCTCTGTATGCCCGACTCCGGAACCAGAGAAAGCTGAGGGCGATGTGGTGGACACTGAGACTGCAGAACCTGTAGAAGAGACAGAAGAGAAGCAGGCAGAGAATGAGGCAGGTGCAGAGGAAGAAAAGGCCTCAACAGAAGCTGAGAAAAGTGGTCAGGATTTTCCTGGTAAATAAGGAGGCTGCATGTATGCTTTCGCTAACAATTGCCGGCGGAATCTTTCTGCTGGATTATAAGATAAAAGAACATATTGACAGTACCCGCCTTCAGGGAAGCAAAGAAGAAGTGCTGGGAGGCAGACTGCTCCTTCGGAACTGTCACAATAAAGATAAGATTCTTGGTAAGGTGAAAATCGGCAGGGAGAATTGTCAGGAGCTTGCAGCAGCCGGTATGGGCTGTGTGGCAGGAGAATACTGGCACCAGCTTCTCCACGGCGGAAATAAGCTTAGCAGAGCCGGTCTTGCCATGATCCTGGGTGGTGGAATGTCCAACTACACAGACCGTCGAAATAAAGGATATGTTACAGATTATGTGAGCCTGAATGTGAAGAACAAAGAAATTCGTAAGATCGTATTTAATCTGTCTGACGTATGTATTGCTGCAGGTACCATTCTGTGGGCAGCAGGAAATTTATTTTCATATAGGAAAAAATAATCTGAGACAGAAAACAAAAGACACCTGGCACAGTGCGCTAGGTGTCTTTTGTTTTTCTGGAGAGCAGTGAGGGAGGATAAGGCTGCTTTGTATCTGTGCGTTCCAGCAGATAATCTACACTTACATTATAGAAGTCTGCAATTTTGCATAAGACATCAGGAGGAATGATTCTTTCCCCTCGTTCATAACGTGAGTAGGTACGCTGGATCACATTGAGATAGTGAGCCATGTATTTCTGTGTCAGATCATGATCTTCCCGCAGCTCTCTGATTCTTTTGTACGTCATATTTCATTTCTCTGGTGTAAAAGTATAAATAGTATCAGCCGTCAGCCACAGGTGGATAACGGTTGATTTCATTATAAATTGCGGTTCCCCTGGAATAGGTAAAAAGACCAAAATGGACTAAGAACAAATCTCTGTCGGAATCCTAAAGGATACAAAAATATATTTTTTAAATTTTTCAAATTTTTTTGAAAATTAGTGTTGACATTTGACTGAATGTGTTGTATTATAATCAAGCAGTCGCGAGAGAGCGATTGAAACATAAGAAATGCAGGAGTGGCGGAATTGGCAGACGCGCAGGCTTCAGGTGCCTGTGGTCGCAAGATCGTGTGGGTTCAAGTCCCATCTCCTGCATTATTTTTTTTCTTTTGTTACGAATGCCAGAGTTGCGTATAAGGTTGGCTGTGAGGCACAGGATGTCTCTTTTATTCAGACTCGGATCCAGTAGCTTTTTTCTGTTGTGCAATTTTTTTCAGCACAACAGAATTTTTTTTTGCTCATATTTTGTTGAAAAAAGCATTTTGCTATGATACAATCTTGAAGATTTAGGATAAAATAAGAAAGAAAATGACATAAGAAAGGGAGATTGTATGAAAGCATTTCTGATATTAGAAGATGGCCATGTATTTACAGGAACCAGCATTGGTTCTGCAAGGGAAGTCATCAGTGAGATTGTTTTTAATACTTCCATGACCGGTTATCTGGAAGTAATGACAGACCCGTCTTACGCAGGACAGGCGGTATGCATGACCTATCCATTAATAGGAAATTATGGAATCTGTTATGATGACCAGGAATCCACCAGACCGTGGATCGACGCATTTATCGTACGTGAATTATCCCGTGTTCCAAGCAATTTCAGAAGCGTTGACACCATTCAGCATTTCTTGACCAAGCATGATATTCCTGGAATCGCAGGAATCGACACCAGAGCTCTTACCAAGATCCTCCGTGAGAAAGGTACCATGAACGGTATGATCACAGTGGATGAAAATTATGACTTAAACGCAATTCTCCCCAAGTTAAAAGCATATACAACTGGTAAAGTAGTGGAAAAAGTAACCTGCCGTGAGAAAGAAATCCTTCCTGGAAATGGTCCGAAGGTTGCACTTATGGATTTTGGTGCAAAGCGCAACATTGCCTGTTCCCTGAATAAGCGCGGATGTCAGGTAACTATTTACCCGGCTCTTACACCGGCAGAGGAGATCCTTGGAGATCATCCAGACGGAATCATGCTCAGCAATGGCCCTGGAGACCCGAAAGAATGCACTTCTATTATTAAAGAAGTAAAGAAACTTTACGATTCCGATGTTCCGATTTTTGCAATCTGTCTTGGACATCAGCTGATGGCACTTGCAACAGGCGGAGATACCTATAAGATGAAATATGGTCACCGCGGTGGAAACCATCCGGTAAAAGACCTTACAACAGGCAGAGTTTACATCTCTTCCCAGAATCATGGCTACGTAGTAGATGCCAAGGACCTTGAGGAGAAAAACATTGCTCATCCTGCATTTGTAAACGTAAATGACGGAACAAACGAAGGAATGGCATACGTTGGAAAGAATATTTTCACTGTACAGTTCCATCCGGAGGCATGCCCGGGACCGCAGGATTCCAGTTACCTGTTTGACAGATTTATGGATATGATGGGAGGAAATAAATAATGCCAAGAAATAAAGACATTAAAAAAGTACTTGTTATTGGTTCAGGTCCGATCATCATCGGCCAGGCAGCAGAGTTTGACTACGCAGGAACACAGGCCTGCCGTTCCCTGAAAGAAGAAGGTCTGGAGGTTGTTCTTCTGAACTCCAATCCGGCTACAATCATGACAGATAAAGATATTGCAGACCGTGTTTACATTGAGCCTCTTACCGTAGAAGTGGTAGAGCAGCTGATCCTGAAAGAGAAGCCAGACAGCGTTCTTCCTACCCTGGGCGGTCAGGCAGGTCTGAACCTTGCCATGGAGCTGGATGAGAAAGGCTTCCTGAAAGAACATAATGTAAGACTGATCGGTACTACAGCCCAGACCATTAAGAAAGCTGAGGATCGTCAGGAATTCAAAGATACCATGGAGAAAATCGGCGAGCCGGTTGCAGCTTCCAAGGTTGTTACCACGGTGGAGGATGGTCTTGCATTTACCAATACCATTGGCTATCCGGTTGTTCTTCGTCCTGCTTACACCCTTGGCGGAAGCGGCGGCGGAATTGCCCACAATGAATACGAGCTTCGTGAGATTCTGGAGAATGGTCTTCGTCTTTCCCGTGTTGGAGAGGTTCTGGTAGAGCGCTGTATCGCAGGCTGGAAAGAAATTGAGTATGAGGTAATGCGTGACAGTGCAGGAAACTGCATCACTGTCTGCAATATGGAGAACATTGACCCGGTTGGTGTCCACACAGGAGACTCCATCGTAGTTGCTCCGTCCCAGACTCTTGGAGACAAAGAGTACCAGATGCTCCGTACCTCTGCCCTGAACATTATCACAGAGCTTGGAATCACAGGCGGATGTAACGTTCAGTACGCACTGAAACCAGACAGCTTCGAATACTGTGTCATTGAGGTTAACCCTCGTGTAAGCCGTTCCTCTGCACTTGCAAGTAAGGCTACCGGTTATCCGATTGCAAAGGTTGCTGCGAAGATCGCACTTGGTTATACACTGGATGAGATCCCGAATGCCATCACCGGAAAAACATACGCAAGCTTTGAGCCAATGCTTGACTACTGTGTTGTTAAGATCCCGAGACTTCCATTTGATAAATTTATCACAGCTAAGAGAACCCTTACCACTCAGATGAAAGCTACCGGTGAGGTTATGAGTATCTGCCATAACTTTGAGGGTGCTCTTATGAAGGCAATCCGCTCCCTGGAGCAGCATGTGGACAGCCTTATGTCCTATGATTTTACCCAGCTTACAGACGAGGAGCTGCTTGCTGAGCTGGCAATCGTAGATGACCGCAGAATCTGGAAAATCGCAGAGGCAATCCGCCGTGGTATGCCGCAGTCCATGCTTCATGACATCACTCAGATTGATATCTGGTTCATTGACAAGCTGGCAATCCTGGTTGGAATGGAAAATGCCCTGAAGAACAGAAAGCTTACCAAAGAGCTTCTTCTGGAAGCAAAACGTATGGAGTTCCCGGACTACATCATTGCCCGTCTTACAGGCAAAACAGAAGAAGAGATCAAAGATCTTCGTGCAGATTACGGTATCAAGGCTGCTTATAAGATGGTAGATACCTGTGCAGCAGAGTTTGCAGCTGCAACTCCATATTACTATTCTGTATATGGTGATGAAGGCACTGAGAATGAGGCAATTGCCACACCGGATAAGAAAAAGATCCTGGTACTTGGCTCCGGCCCGATCCGTATTGGACAGGGTATTGAGTTTGACTTCTGCTCTGTACACTGTACCTGGGCTTTTGCGAAAGAAGGATATGAAACTATCATTATCAACAACAACCCAGAGACAGTTAGTACAGACTTTGATATTGCAGATAAACTGTATTTCGAGCCTCTTACACCGGAAGATGTTGAGAATATTGTAAATATTGAGAAACCGGACGGAGCTGTTGTACAGTTCGGTGGACAGACCGCCATCAAGCTGACAGAAGCTCTTACAAAGATGGGCGTAAAGATCCTTGGAACATCTGCTGAGAATGTAGACGCTGCTGAGGACCGTGAGCTGTTCGATGAAATCCTGGAGAAATGTCAGATTCCGAGACCGAAGGGACACACTGTATTTACCGCAGAAGAGGCGAAGAAAGCAGCAAATGAGCTGGGCTATCCGGTTCTGGTTCGTCCTTCCTACGTACTTGGCGGACAGGGTATGAGAATTGCTGTAAGCGATGAGGATGTGGAAGAGTACATTGGTGTGATCAACCAGATCGCACAGGAGCATCCGATCCTTGTTGATAAGTACCTGATGGGAAAAGAAATCGAGGTTGATGCAGTTTGCGATGGCGAGGACATTCTGATTCCTGGTATTATGGAGCACATTGAGCGTGCCGGAATCCACTCTGGTGACAGTATTTCCGTATATCCGGCAAGAACCATCAGCGAGAAAGCCAAAGAGACTATTGCAGAGTACACCAGACGTCTTGCAAGAGCACTTCATGTAGTGGGTATGATCAATATCCAGTTCATCGTTCTTGGGGATGATGTATATGTAATCGAGGTTAATCCACGTTCCAGCCGTACCGTACCTTACATCAGCAAAGTTACCGGAATCCCGATTGTACCGCTGGCAACCAAGGTAATCCTTGGATATAAACTGAAAGATATGGGCTATGAGCCTGGTCTTCAGCCAGAGGCAAAACACATTGCCATCAAGATGCCGGTATTCTCCTTCGAGAAGATCCGCGGCGCTGATATCAGCCTTGGACCGGAGATGAAGTCTACCGGTGAGTGCCTTGGTATTGCAGAGACCTTCAATGAGGCTCTTTACAAAGCATTCCTTGGAGCTGGAATCCGTCTACCGAAGTATAAGAACATGATTATGACTGTAAGACCGGAAGAGCAGGAGGACGCTGTACCGATCGCTAAGAGATTTGAGGCACTTGGATACCGTATCTATGCCACAAGAGGAACAGCCAATACTCTGAAAGAGCATGGTGTTAAGGTGATCCGTACCAACAAGCTGGAGCAGCCTGCACCGAACCTTATGGACTTGATCCTTGGTCATAAGATTGATGTGGTTATTGATATCCCATCTCAGGGTGTTGAGCATCAGAAGGATGGTTTCGTGATCAGACGTAATGCTATTGAGACAGGTGTAAATGTTCTTACCAGCCTTGATACTGCAGAGGCTCTGGTAACAAGTCTGGAAAACACAGATGCTAACAAGCTGAGCCTGATTGATATTGCGACTATTGCAAGAAGGTAATAAACACGCTCTAAGACATTAAACAAAGGTTACTGTTCACTCCGTTCACAGTAACGCGCTTCGCGATGCACAGAAAGACGAACCTTCTTGTGACAAGCACAAGAAGTAGCGTTTGCTGCGCAAACTTAATTCTCGGGTTTTCTGTGAACTTTGTTCACAAAAAACGCCTCGCGGAACGTTACCAGTGAACAGTAACAAACAAAGGCTAAATTTTGCGAAAAATGCAAAATACAAGTTTACGAAAGCAAAGTTGTGTAATATACTAAAGAGGACGGAGAAGTTCAGGTCTCCGTCCTCATTTTGTTGAAGTTAGAAAGGGGTAGAAATGGATATTATCGAACTTTTAAAGGTAATTTTCCTGGGTATTGTTGAGGGAATTACTGAGTGGCTCCCTATCAGCAGCACCGGGCATATGATCCTGGTTGATGAATTTATTCATCTGAATGTTTCACAGGATTTTATGGACGTATTTCTGGTTGTGATCCAGCTTGGAGCCATCCTTGCAGTTGTTGTTTTGTATTGGAATAAGCTGTGGCCTTTTTACATAAAGAAGCTTCCAAGAAGAACCCAGATGGCTATTGCGAAGAAGCCCAAATGGGCACAGGTGATCCTGAATTTTGTGGAGCGCTTCTGCGATAAAGAGAAATGGGTGCTGTGGTTTAAGATTGTGGTAGCATGTCTGCCGACCATTGTGATCGCACTTCCGTTTGATGATTTCATTGAAGAACATTTTAATAACTATGTGGTTGTTGCCATTGCACTGATCGTCTACGGTGTTCTGTTTATTATTGTGGAAAACTATAATAAAAGCAGAGAGCCGCAGTGCACAAGTCTGGAAGATTTATCTTTCAAGACGGCGTTTCTCATCGGCTGTTTTCAGGTGCTTTCCGTTATTCCTGGTACATCCAGATCTGGTTCTACCATCATTGGAGGAATCCTGGTTGGTACTTCCCGTACCGTTGCAGCTGAGTTCACCTTTTTCCTTGGAATCCCGGTTATGTTCGGAGCCAGCCTTCTGAAGATTGTGAAATTCGGTTTTGGATTTACCGGTACAGAGGTGCTGATCCTGGTGATCGGTATGGTGGTAGCGTTTGTAGTTTCCATCCTGGCAATCAAGTTCCTGATGGGCTATATCAAGAAACATGATTTCAAGGCATTTGGATGGTACAGAATCGTACTTGGTGCGCTGGTTTTGGTTTACTTTATTGGTAAGACTTTACTGGCATAAATTATATATAAGAAATTTCGGCGCCAGCCTGCAAGGGAAAATTTGCAGGTTGGCGTTTTTGCTATTTAGTGGGTTGAAAAGTTCTTCAGGAGGGACGCATTTGGACAATGTGTATTACTCACTCGCCGGCGCAAC
>NZ_JBCOMI010000009.1:0-151175 GCF_040924245.1 Ruminococcus sp. J1101004sp1_RTP21198st1_B9_RTP21198_201120
CAACTTTTATGCAGGTTCAGACTAGTCCAACAGAGACAACCTATTCATTTATAAGTCCAGTAAAAAAGCGCCTTCCCAGACTATTTCTGTTCATATAAGATCATTGAAAATTATTCCGGATTTTTACATTTTCTGAGAAAATGATTGTACGCTTCTAATATAAAGCGCCAACTCCATCTATAATTTTTCAAATCATAAAATCCAACTATCCTGCCCATTTAAAAGCGGGAAATGAAATGTGTGATACACTATTTTCTTTGTCAGATTTCTTCTAAATTATACATCAGATACTGCCATTTACGCAAGATGCTTTGACCACTATTTTACCTCTTTTTTCTCACATGCTCTGATTTGATCTCATATATAAAACCAGCAGAGATTTTGCTCTCCACCGGTCTGCTTTTATCCTAATTATGTTCCCCTTGCATTGATTTTGCTAATGATGTCAGACAGGGATAGTCCACAGCTGGAAATTAGTTTTTTTCTTCTCTGTCCTGTGTTTTGCGGAGAGATGTTACCATATCAATCTCGCCATCTTCAAGCATCTGCTGCATATCATCCCAGCTCTGATCGTATCCGACATATTCGTAATCTACATCCCAATAACAGGCCATCAACCGAAGGAAATCATAGCCATAACCGCTGCGGTTCCCCTCTTCATCCATCATGTGATAACCATCCATGGCAAAGAAACCGACTTTGACAGTTTCATGCTGCGAACTGTCCTCGGCCGCATATGCAGTCAGGGGAAAAAATATCATACACACGCATACAAAAAACAGTAACACTGCCACATATTTCTTTGCTCTCGAAATCATATTAAATCTCCTGTCTGTCAAATATATTTCTCTATACATCTCCTTGTCAATCTCCTGGTTTAATAAATTTTCACTTGTCCCTACTGCTTCTCAATTCTTCGCATATAGTCTGTTTGATTGTTTTATCATCTAATGGCTTTGCAAGATGTGCGTTCATTCCTGCTTCCATACACTTTTCTGCATCTTCCCTAAATGCATTTGCAGTCATAGCAATGATAGGGATTGTTTTTGCATCCTGCCGTTCCAGGGATCTTATTGTTTTTGTGGCAGTAAGCCCATCCATCACCGGCATCATAACATCCATTAAAATAACATCGTATGTTCCCGGTTCGTAAGCTTCAAAATGCTGAACAGCTTCTAACCCATTGTTCACTGTTTCTACTTTAGCTCCATTTTCCGTCAGCATAAATTCTGCTATTTCCACATTCAGCTCATTATCTTCAACCAATAATATCCGGACACCTGATATATCTGCATTGAAATCTTCTTTTTCTTCCGGCCGTGCATTCGTATCAATTTTAAATGGAAGTATTACAGTAAAACAGCTTCCTTCACCAAGCTTGCTTTCAACTGTTATGGTTCCGCCCATCTTTTCTACAAGTTGTTTCACAATAGGCATTCCCAGACCTGTCCCATTATAATCAGAACGTGGAGAATTATCTGCCTGTACAAATGGAGTAAACAATTCATTTTTTATAAATTCTTCTGACATTCCAATTCCATTATCTTTTATTTTAAATTCACATGTCATGTGATCTTCTGATCTTTCAATCGTTCTCATACTCATGTAAATAGAACCATTCACCTTATTGTACTTCATACTGTTTGTAAACAGATTCATCAATATTTTTTTCAGATGAACTGCATTGCTCCAAACATATATACCACTGTAATCATCATGTTCTCCCATAACATGAAGTCCTTTTTCTTCTGCCTGAAAGTATAGCGACTCCGTGATTTCTTTACATACCTGATCCAGATTGATGGATTCATCACCAAAAACCACGGTATCCGATTCTAACTTTGCCATATCCAAAACATCATTTACCAATGATAATAGCAGTTTCGAAGACTCATTTATTTTATTCAGGCAATCTTTTGCCCGCTCACCATCATTTCCGCTTTTTTCAAGAATTGTAAGCATGCCCATAATGCCATTGATCGGTGTCCTGATGTCATGAGACATGTTATTTAAAAAGGAAGTCTTAGCCTTATTGGCACTCTGTGCTTCTACAAGTGCATTTTGTAATTCCTGCTGTTTTTCTTCAAGCTCCTGATTCAGCTTCAATGCCTGCTCAGCAGACTTCTTGGATTTTTCTTCCGCACGTTTTGATTTTTTCAAAGAATCAAGAATTATACACAGAACAACGAAAAAAGAAATTCCAGCGATAAGTGAAACTGTCAGTAAATTGTCCTGAATAAAATCCTTCGCTGTAACTTTTCGTGAGGAAGCATTATACGAAACTACTGCACCTGAAAATTGAGTTGTAGGCATAGATGTCAGTGTTTTATTCAGAATGGACAAAAGAACCGGTTCTCCCTGCTGAATAGCAAATGGAACATCAGCTTCTTTTGTCAGGAAAACACTATGAAGCTTATCATTTTTCAAATAGTCTGAAACAGTACCTGAATTGCTTACAATACAATCCGTCTCCCCTTTCTGCATTGCTTTTACTGCTGCATCTGATGTCTCATATTCCACAACCTTCCATTGCGGATAATTGTATGAAAGATATGCTTTCAATGCAAAATCATCTTTTTCAACGGCAACTGTATTCTCTTTATTTTCATCAAAAGAATCCTTTGCCGTAATTGCTGCCATATTGAGAGTCAATAGCGTATCCGACAAAGCAAATCCATTTGTTTCTGCAAAGTATGGATTCTGGTTTGCATGAAAAATCAGGTCTATTTTTCTATCCTGCAATGCCTGAAGCAGTTCACTTCTTGTATCATACCCCTTTAATTCAAATTCCAGAGTCTGACCTTGCAGACAATTTTGGGCAAGATCCACATAATCTGTGATAACACCTGTCAGTTTACCTGTTGATGGATCTACACTACTGATACCTCCATCCTGATTCAGATACCCTATCCTGATTGCTCCATGCTGCCCGATCCACTCCCTTTCTTCTTTTGAAAGAAACGAGCTGCTCTGTGCAGAAAGATAACGCCTGTAGAGATCATCAGTGTAAAATGGATTGTCATCCTTGATTCTGCGCATAGCACTATCCAGTGCTTCTTTGATATCCGGACGTTTGGGATTTATGGCAAAATAGATTTCTGTCTCTCCAATACTTGTAAGCGGTGAAATATCCGATTCTTCCCAACGGGATTCTTCTACCGAAACGAAGCAGTCAATTTCATGTTTCGACAGTTTGTCCATAATTTCTGTGGTATTAGAAACATTGACATGCTGCGTATGCAGACCATATTTTGATTCCCATTCATTAAGCACATCCTCCACTATATTATCTTTAGACACACCAATATTTTTTCCCTCAAAAGAATCCAAATTTCCTGCTGTAAGATCCCTATTGGATGCATCCGTATAGATGTAATATTTCTCTTCCCCCATAGGCATATCGGAAAAAAGCATATTTTCAGCACGTTCGTCTGTATAGGAAATGTCACCAAGAATATCAATCTCTCCATTTTCCAACTGTGTAAAGCAGTTTTTCCAATCACTTGTTATGTATTTATATGTCCATCCTGCATAACCTGCAATATCTTGAAGATACTCATAACCATAGCCGCTTCTTTCTCCCTTTTCATTGACTACATTATAAGTTTCCTCAAAAGATCCTACCCGGATAACATTGTCAGAGTTTTCTTTGGCAAATGTAGGAACGGATAAAACAATAAAACATATAATTGTGCAAAATATAATGTAACAAAATTTGAAATTCATTATATTCTGTACTAATTTGCACTTCTTCATCTTTCTCCCCTCCTCTAGGCTACAGTTGCTTGCTTCCAGATTTTAATTTTACATTCATTAATTATCAATAACCTCCCCGCTATTTTTCACAATATTTTTCCAAACAGCTTCTGTATTACTTATTCAAGTGCTCTACCATAAAAAAGCACTGCCAAACAGACAGTGCACCTCATTTCATGCAACTGGCTGCCATTTTACAGGCCCTGTAGCTTTGCGTCCCAGACTTTCATCTGGTTTGCCGATTTTCTTATTATAGCTTTAATACTTATGCAAAAAAACTGATTTCATTATACTTTAATGCTCTAGTATACACAAGAAAACATTACCGTTTTAACGACAAAAAACAAAAAAAGAACAGCCGATACATATACTCAAACTGTTCTTCTACTTCCGAAGACCACGCAGCATTGACATCACTGTTTCCTGCTCATTTGTACTCAGATTGTTCCATATCCTTAAAACTTCTTTCTGTTTTTCTGTCAGATTCTCTGAATTACCTTCCTGAAAAAACTGTGATAATGTCACGCCCAAAGCTGTACATATTTTTTCAAGTGTGATCAGCGACGGCAGGTTTTCCTGCGCCATGATTCTTCCCAGTGATGACTAGGAAATTCCCGACAGCTGCGATAATCTATATTTACTGATATCACACTTTTCACACAAAGATGTTATTTTATCCGCAATATACTTCTCTATCTGCAAGTAACTATACCTCATTTCCGCTATTACATGTTCTTATTGTACCTGTAATAACGAAAAAATATTAGTAATCAACTTTGCAAGTATTCATTCTCATTATAGGAAGTATACGGATAAAAAAATATAAAGATACTTTCGTTTCCGCAAAAGTCATTTTCGCTTATATCGTTTTTATAATATCACAGACAGTTACGTTTGTCACATAGAAGTTTGAACACTCAAACAAAAAATAAGCCTGCCATCATCGTCCTCTTTTCTGTATCATGGATCTGCGGATTCAGATTCTTCCTGTTATAAAAGGAATCTCCCTGTACCGCCTTTATATCACCGCCGTTCAGCTTAAACTTATAGGTAACACTTATATGTCGGAAACTGTGAAACACAATGGTGCTAAAATATAAATAGTACAAGCCAAAATGAGAAATTCCAAATACACATAAGCATGATACAATAGAGGCATGCTGAAGGAGGATCTCATATGGCAAAGCAACATGACAAACAATTTAAACTTGATGCAGTCCAGTACTATCAGGATCACAAAGATCTCGGAGTACGTGGATGTGCAGAAAATCTTGGCATCGGATACAGCACATTAACAAAATGGCTGAAAGACTTCCGGGAATCAAGTGATATTCCTGTTCGTGGTTCTGGTAATTATGCATCTGATGTTCTCACTATCGGAATCGTACTCTGTCTGTTCTACATAATCTGCGGAACAGTCTCGTTTGTACGGATAAAAAAATAAACTGAGCCACGGCTGTTCCAACACGAAATCAGCCGTGGCCTTATTTATATCATTTCACTCTTTTTTGAAATAGAACAACACCACAGCAACAACTCAAATCGACTTAAAATTCCAGACTATTCGCATTCAGCAAGAAATACTTCATTCCCATGATGACAAAACCTTCATCATTTCTCCAAGGCTTTTTGCTGCCATTTACAATGACGATCTTCTTGAAAGAGTCCGGGATATTACGCAGAGAATTGAACTCCTGCGTCTGTTTTTCTTCCGAAGTCATGTCATATGCAACCTGGATATAGTATCTCTGGTTTCCTTGATTCACCACAAAGTCAACCTCCAACTGCTTGCGAACACGTTTTCCCTCTTTATCCTTATCGAAGATATCCACGACACCCACATCAACATTGTAGCCACGGATCAGCAGCTCGTTATAAACAATGTTCTCCATGATATGAGTAGGCTCCTGCTGTCTGAAATTCAGACGTGCATTTCTCAGTCCCAGATCAGTAAAGTAGTATTTCAGATTTGCACCGATATACTTTCTGCCCTTAATATCGTATCGGCTTGCCTTGGAAATCAAAAAGGCATCTGTCAAATGGTCGATATGCTTGGAGATGGTTTTATTAGCATAAGTCATCTGGCGCTCACTGGCAAAGGTATTGGCAATCTTTGAAGGGTTGGTCGGTGCGCCGATTGCAGATGCAAGCACATCAACCAGAATCCCAATCTCATCCACGTTCTGAATCTTATTTCTTTCAATAACATCCTTCAGATAGACATTTGCAAAGATGTTCTTCAGATAATCCGCTTTCTGTCGTTCGCTCTGGAAACTTACGATCTGCGGCAATCCTCCGTAGATCATGTAGTCATCCCAGGCATCATCATAATCGCCGTCATAAACAGAATAAAACTCTGCAAAGGAGAGAGGGTAGATTCTAATCTCATCACCTCTGCCACGGAATTCGGTCACAATGTCGCTGGACAGGAACTTGGAATTACTTCCGGTGACATACACATCAATATTGCTCATGCGTAGCAGGCTGTTCAGCACTTCCTCAAATCGTGGCATGAACTGCACTTCATCCAAAAGGAGATAATACTTCCCGTCGTCTTTCATGGCATCCTTGATGTACTTGAAGCATACCTTGGGATCTCTTAATTCCTCGTTCTCAATACCATCCAATGCAATTTCAATAATATGATCAACATCAACGCCGTTCTCCAGTAAGTATCTCTTAAAGATGGTAAATAGCAAAAAGGATTTGCCACATCTACGAATGCCGGTAATCACCTTTATCATTCCATTATCTTTTCGCTCGATCAGCTGCTGTAGGTAAGCGTCTCTTTTAATCTCCATCGTTACACTCCCCATTTCCGTGCATCTACACACTTTTTAGTAATGAGATTCTATCACAGAACGACCTGAATTTCAATATGTATTCCCATTTTATGTGCATCTACACACTTTTATGTAATGTTAATAAATATATTTTCAGATTTTTTTGATTGCAGTGTCTATAATCGACTACTCCAATCGTTATTATAGGTAAACAACAAAAAGAAGATGGTTCCGATGTTTCATTAAATATGTTCGTTAGTCTTTTACGCAAAGGATTCTATCTCCTCTGCGCCCTAATACTTTTCGGATTCAGTTCAACAGTCGAGTAGACTAAGACCTCTCAATCTTAGCCCCTCACAGATCCGTACGTGCGGCTTTCCCGCATACGGCTCCTCATAGTAACATTCGCTTCAATATAAACAATAAATAGTACGTTTTAGGTTTTGCTAACGGGTAATACTTGAGCATTTCCACAAATCCATTCCATGTGTATGCTCGTCTACAACCTCTCCGATTCATACACTCTATGATTACTGAAACTTTATTTCTTTTCATCAAGCAAAATAACACCTTGCGCCGGATTTTTATCAATTGCACCAACTATCTCATGTGGAACATATGGCTCTTCAAGATATGCAAGGTCTTCGGCAGTTAATTTAATGTCAAATGCTCCAGCTGAATCATCCAGATACTGCGTTTTGGTTGCCCCAATAATAGGCGATAGAATTCCCTTTGCCCACTGCCATGCAATGGCTATCTGGGACATTTTGCAGTTATACTTTTCGGCAAGCTCCGCTACACGTTTAACTATCTGTATGTCTTCCGCTTCAGTCTTATCATATTTTCCCATGGCAACCCTATCCGTGGTTCCACGAAGAGACTCTGATTTCCACTGTGGTCTTGCCAGATGTCCGGCTGCAAGAGGGCTATACGGCATTAACGAAACTTTCATTTGCTTACAAATTGGTAGCAATTCTCTCTCATCCTCTCTGTAAAGCAAATTATAATGATTCTCCATCGCAGAAAATGGTGTCCATCCATTGTCTCTTGCGGCTAACTGCATATTATAAAACTGATATCCATACATGGCAGATGCACCAAGTGCCCTGACCTTTCCTGCTTTTACCAGATCGTGCAGTGCCTCCATAGTTTCTTCAATTGGTGTATCATAGTCAAATCTATGGATGATATATAAATCAAGATAGTCGGTTCCAAGACGTGACAGAGTTCCATCTATTTCCCTCATGATTGCCTGTCTTGATAAACGACCTTCATTAAAATATACCTTGGATGCAATCACAACCTGATTTCTCGCTACATTTTTCTTCAATGCTTTACCTAAATATTCCTCACTTGTTCCTGCTGAATATCCATTTGCTGTATCAAAAAAGTTATATCCCAAATCAAGTGCATGCTTGATAACATTCTCACTTTCAGCTTCATCCAACGTCCAGTCATGCATGGTTCCAGCTTTCCCAAAACTCATGCAGCCCACACATAATTTTGACACTTCTATATCTGTATTTCCGAGTTTACCGTATTCCATAGTGCTCTCCTTATCTTAATCCAGCGTACTCTTTCTCCGATACCGCCTCACACCACTCATTGGAACAATCCACTCCCGGCACCTCAATTGCCAGATGGGAAAACCATTCATCCGGAGCGGCCCCATGCCAGTGCTTTACATCTACCGGAATGTTAATACAGTCACCCGGTTTCATTTCTACCGCATCCCTGCCTTCTTCCTGATAAAACCCTCGGCCGGCTACACATACTAAGATCTGCCCGCCACCGCTTTTTGCATGATGAATATGCCAATTATTCCTGCATCCGGGTTCAAATGTCACGTTGAAAATGCCAACCTGAGAAGTGGAGATCGGTGCAAGAAAACTTCTGCCAGAAAAATACTGTGCAAAGCCATCATTTGGTGCACCAATTGGAAATACCATCTCTTTTGCATGCGCCCGCATCGCTTCCTCTTCGTATGGCAAATCTCCTTCGCCTGTCTCCCACACTTCCTTTGCAAGATTGAAAACAGCCCATGCTTTTGGCCATCCTGCATAGAATGCGACATGTGTGATTACTGCGGCGATCTCTTTTTGTGTTACACCATGATTTTTTGCATTTTGAAGATGATATTTTAAAGAAGAATCTGTAATTCCGGAAGCCATCAGAGCAACCACTGTGATGATACTTCTTGTTTTTACGTCAATATCCTGGTTATTCCAGTTTTCACCGAAAAGGACATCATCGTTAAAATGTGCAAACTCCGGTGCAAATTCACCAAGTGCATTTCTTCCTGCTGTCTGTACTATTTTTCCCATTTTCTGTATACCTCCATAGCACTGTTATTTATAAAGATTTTACCCACTCACTGATTTCCTTTTTTGTTCCACGGTTTAACAGGCTGCCTTCTGTGATAACCGCATCCGGTGCAGATGGCTGTAATTCCTTTACAGTATTACCGAATCCACTTCCACCGGATGTTGCAAAGAGCACAATCTTTTTGCCACTGAAATCATAGGCTTCCAAAAATGTATTGACAATTGTCGGAGCTACATACCACCAGATTGGGAATCCCAGAAGGATCTCGTCATAAGAACTCATATCCACCTTTTTCTTCATAATCTCCGGTCTGTATTTCTTATCACTCATTTCCACACTGCTGCGGGATTTTTTATTCATCCAGTCAAGATCAGCCTTTGTATATGGAACTTTTGGCTCAATCTCAAATAAATCCGCTTTTGCTTCCTCTGCAATCATTTCTGCTACTTTTTTTGTTGTCCCGCTTGCACTGAAAAATGCGACTAAATTTTTACTCATAATAAAAATCCCCTTTCTTTGCGAATTTTTCGTATAAAAATAGATGTATAAGATTTGAATTTCTCTTATACATCTATTTTATACCTGATATTTTTATTATGTCTAATGCTTATATTGAATTCCATTCTATGCCTGAAAAGCATTTATTTCTTCTATCATTTTACTGACCGCCAGAGAATATGGAATGTTTCGTCTCCAGGCAATCACAGTACTTGTTGTGATTTCAGGAGAAATTCTTCGCTGTACAAGAATATCCTCCCGCCAATACTTTGCAGCACCTTCGATGGATACCGGATAGCCCAGTCCATTTGCTGCCATAACTCCGGCATTCGTTCCAAGATTACTTGTAAAAGCAATCTGCAGTTTCGAAAAGTCTTTTCCAAACCAATTGGCAAGTTCACTTTGAACATTTACTCTTTCCGGCAGGATCAATGGTTTTCCAATAAGATCTTCTTTTCTTATAAACTCTTTTTCTGCCAGCGGATCATCCGGCCGCATTCCAACACACCAGTGATCGCAATCTGTGATCCGGATATAATCCAGCCCTTCGGTGTCCACCGGCTCCATGAATAATGCAATATCTACAAGTCCTTTGTTCATCATCTCATACACTGCATCTGCTGTTGCAGTATGCAATACAATCTGAACCAGCGGGTATTTTTCTTTATATGTTTTACATATCTCCGCCAATGTCTCCACCGCTGCAAATTCACCGCATCCAATGGTTATCGTGCCCTCTACAACCTCTTCTTTTCCTTTCAGTTCCTCAAGCGTTCTTTCCTCAAGATTAAGAATCTCCAGGGCACGCCTTTTTAATAAAATTCCTTCATCAGTAAGCGATATTTTCTTTCCGTTTCGAATAAATAATGTTATTCCCAGGTCCTCTTCAAATGCTGCCATTTGTCTGGAAAGCGTTGGCTGGGTAATATGCAATTGTTCTGCTGCTTTTGTAAAGCTCTGTTCTTTTGCTACTGTCAGAAAATAGCGCAATAGTCTTAATTCCATATTTTTTATTCCCACAACTTCCGATTTCTATTTTTGTTTCCATAGCATAGTGTACTCTTTTTCACCAGTATCTTCATCCAAACCTTCACATTGAATAATGAACCCTTCTCTTTGGTAAAAAGAAATTGCTCTGGCATTCTTCTGATATACATTTAATCGTAAGCTGACTTTTTTATCCTTAATATAATCCAATAAAAGCTTACCTATGCCACATGACTGCATTTCATCAGAGACAAAAATACCTTCGATATATTCATCATTTAGTCCTACAAATCCTTGTATCATTTTATCTGCTTCAAACACATAAACTTCGGATTGTGACAGCATTTCTTTCACTAATTCATAATTACTTTTCCAGTATTGATTGGAAATAAAATAATGTGCTTTCAGATTTGTCTTTAACCATATGTCAGCGACTCTATCGATATCTCTGTTCAGCAACTTTCTAATCATAACAAATATTCTCCACAACAACATCCTTTATGCTTTTCTCTTTTATCTATTCTATCACAAGCTCACCATTAATCATCATTTTTTTGATATTTTTCTTTTCCCCCACTGTAAAACAGCCTCTGAGCGTTTCGTTATATAGAGGGATACAAATAAGAGCAAGATCCACCCATGTTTAACGGTATTGCCATTTGGCCTCCCGTCAACCTATGGGGTTTATCTTGATGGAGATCTCCCCATACCCTCTTCATAACAGACGTTTCACTTGATATCCATACATCATTTTTGCTCATACTATTTTCTCCATATTATTTTTCAAACTCTGGTTTCCAGTTTGCAAACTGTACAAGCTGTTCATCCGTGCGGTGATAATATCTTTCATTCTTATCCAGCTTTGCAATCTGTTCCATTTCTTCATCTGTTAATGCAAAATCAAAGATATCCATATTGTCCTTAATGTGTTCTGCATTTTTACTTCCAGGAATTACAACAAATCCCATCTGAGTATGCCAACGGAGAATAACCTGTGCAGGTGTTTTTCCATATTTTTTGCCAAGTCCTGCAAATACCAACTCATTCATTAATGCTGTATCTCCATGTCCCAGCGGATACCAGCTCATAAGCTTAATTCCATATTTGTCTAAAGTTACACGAAGTTCTTTCTGTGTGAAATATGGATGTGCTTCCGCCTGAATAAACTGAGGTACAAATTCCCACTTTGTTTCCAACTCTTCCATATATTTTCCTTCAAAATTCGAGATACCAATGGATTTCGCTTTGCCCTCTCTATACGCTTTTTCAAGCATTCTGTATCCGGCAAGCCAGTTGCCTGCAGGCTGGTGTATATAAAGTAAATCCACATAATCAACACCAAGTCTTTCTAGAGTTTCTTCTACAGTATTCTCATTTTCATATTCACTAGCCCATATTTTTGTTGATAGAAATATATTTTTTCTGTCAATTCCACTATCCTTGATTGCTCTTCCAACTGCACGCTCATTTACATAAGCATTTGCTGTATCAATTAGGGAATATCCCATTTTTAATGCCTCTAATGTACTTGTGTAGGCATCCTCTGGTGATAACATAAAAGTTCCTAGTCCAAGCATTGGACATTCCAAATTGTTATTCAACTTCATATTTTCCATCTTTTTAGTCCTCCTGAAATTTTTCTTTATCAAGCATTTTTATTACTTTTGCCGGATTTCCAACTGCTACTGCATAATCCGGTACATCCTTTGTCACTACAGATCCAGCTCCCACAATTGCGTGTCTTCCGATACATACTCCCGGAAGTATCGTAGCTCCAGCTCCTACCCAGGCATATTCTCTTATCAGAACAGGCTTACAAGTCAGAGTACACAAATCATATGGATCATGATTATTGGAAATAAGCTGTACATTTGCAGCAATCATAGCATTGTCTTCAATCGTTATTCCACCTCTTGCCATTGCAAGAAGATTAGAATTGATAAATACATTCCTGCCAATCTTTACGCTTCCAACACATGCTCCATTAAGCGGTGGTGATATCATACTCCCATCTCCTAGGTTATTTCCAAACAATTCCTTTAATAAATGATTATATTCATCAGTAAAAGGCATTGTATGATTAAGCTGAAATAATATTTTTGTCTGACGTTGCCCTTCTGTACTTTCTTTTATTGACGCAGTTCTTACATCAACACGTATTTCCTTGCATTCCATTTTTCTAACCTCTATTTCTGTATCCATCTTTCAAGTACATCTTTCGCTTGATCTACGCTGCTTCCATGTATCGCAATGCCTTTCTCAGTCACTGCACCTTTTGCACTTTTTTTAATATCACTCTCCGTATTTGACAATCCGCTTCCTTCATGCGTACAGAATGGATGAATTTTCTTTCCTGTAAAATCATAACTTTCCAGAAAAGTATATACAGCCATTGGCATGGTTCCCCAGTAATTCGGGTATCCAAGATAAATCTCGTCATATTGATCTATGTCCTGTGGCAGATTTAGTATCTCTGGTCGTTTTCCTGTCTGTTTATCCTCTTTTGCCTGTGCAATGCAGGTATTATAATCAGCGGCATAGGGAATCTTTTGCTCGATTTTGAAAAGGTCTGCTCCTGTCATATCAGCTATCATTTTTGCAGCTTTCTCAGTATTGCCAATCTGAATATATTTCATGGAACCGCCAAAATAATTTTCATCTGCTCTTGAATAAAATGCTACCAGCTTTGCCATTTGTACTATTCCTCCTTTGTCCATACCAGTTTTCCTGTTTTCACTGCTTCTTCATACCGTGATATCTTATAAGAAAGCCTGTCCATAGTTTCCTCTATCTGCTCTTTTTGCTTCTGAAGAATATCCATCTGCTCATTCAACAACTCAAGTCTCGCAGGTATTGTAGAATCTCCCACCCTAAATAGCCTTTGATATTCAATTAGACTTTCTATGGGAAGTCCTGCATTTCTCATACATACTGCAAGCTCAACCCATCTAAGATCTTCTTCCTGGTAATCCCGAATTCCTCCGGATGTTCTTGTAACTTTAGGAATCACATTAACCCTCTCATAATAACGGAGGGTATCCTGTGAAATACCATATTTTTCTGACACTTCTTTTATTGTCATATTCTTCCTCCACAATTTAAAGAAGATTTTTCACACTCTGTATCCATTCATTAATTTGTTCCTGAGGTGTCTCCAGATTACTTCCACCTGTAGAATCAAACTGTATCTGCATATCGCAAACCACATTTGCGCCTTTGCAGGCTGCTTTCATATCCTTTATTACATGCCCTGGCCAGCCACCATTTGTCATAAAAGGTACTACTGTCTTTCCGGTAAAATCCTGTTGGTGCAGAAATGTTTTTACAGCCGGAGCCATTGTGTACCACCATGTAGGTGTCCCAACTGCGATGACATCATAATCTGCAATATTGATATCCAGCGGTTTAATTTCAGGTTCGTATCCGCGCTGCACTTCATTCTGTCCCTGATTTACCACATCATCATAACTGCCAGTATATGGAACTACGGTATCTATTTTTAGAATATCGCTATCAGTCTCACTCTGCAGCATTTTTGCAATTCTTTCCGTGTTTCCATTTGACCATGAATAATATATAATCAGTAATTTCTTCATCTTTTTACCTCCTGTTTCGATTAGCATACTACTTGAAGTTAACTCCAAGTCAAGAGCTTTTGATTTTTTCTTCATAAACGCTGGTATGACGCAGACTGTGGAAGACCCAAGACTCGCTACTGGCGGTTGGTTAGACCTTACCAGACAGGCATTCCACCTGCTAGACTACTCGCCCTTATCTGGGCGCACAATTCCGATTTGACGGTAATTTCTGTTTCTCTACATCCTACAAGCCCAGATAAAACTAATATACACAGACTAAATAACAGTACTCTTTTCAAACTCATAATTTCTTTCCAAGTTCATATGCTTTTTTCATCACATCAGCATGGCTTGCAGCTATATTTGCAGCATCAATTCCACCGCCACCGACCATGCCTTTCAAGCAAGCTTTTTCAAAACAGTCTACCCAGCCTTGCAGACCATTGTAGGCTTTTTCAAATGCACTTTCATCATTCTCAGCGGCAGTTGCAATCATATAAATATCTCTGAATGAATAATCTGTCGAATATAAAGGATTCAATCTATCAAGAAGTGTTTTCATCTGGCCACACATCTCATAGTAATAAATTGGTGTTGCATAGACAATGACCTCCGCATCCTTTACTTTTGCCATAATATCTGCAACATCATCCTTCAGTACACACATCCCATTCCTCTGACAGGATAGACAACCGATACAATATTTTATATCTTTTCCTTTCAAAGAAAGAAGTTCCACATCATGCCCGGCTTCTTTTGCTCCCTTTGCACACTCATTTGCAAGTATATCAGAATTGCTGCCTCCTCGAAGACTTGTCGATATGATCAATACTTTTTTTGCCATGATTAAATTTCTCCTTTTTCAGTGTCTTTTTTAACCTTCCGTATAACTTTCGCAGGCACTCCTGCCGCAATCATATTGGCCGGAACATCTTTTGTTACAACTGCTCCGGCTGCAATGACCGAACCTTCACCAATCGTAACCCCCGGAAGAACCGTTACATTTGCTCCAAGCCACACTTTTTTTTCGATGTGAATCGGCTGAAATATCATACCTGCTCTTTTCTCGGGATCTTCCATATGATTGATCGTTGCCAATACTGCATTATGTCCAATCAGGACTCCATCCTCTATATAAATACCACCCTGATCCTGAAACTTACATCCTGCATTAATAAAAACATTTTTACCTATATGGATATTTCGTCCGCAGTCTGTATAAAACGGAGGAAACATTCCAAAACTTTCATCTATTTTTGTCCGGTAAGTTCCGACATAAGCTGTATAATTTCTTCTTTTGTATGATATTTGTTATTCAGCTCCATCGTTATCTTTAATGCCCTTTGAGACAGCTCATGCATAACCAAATGTTCTTCACTTCCACCATCTACGATATATCCGGGCTTCATATTACTCAAATATTCTTCACACGTCATAATTAACCAACTCCGTTTTCTTTAAAAAATTTCTGAATTTTGTCAAATGGGATCACATCCGGATTATCGTATAGATCTGTATGAACAGCTCCCGGAATTGTCAGCAGTTCTTTATTGGATGTGTACTTGCTGTTCTTGATCATATTTTCATAAGCATCTTTTCCAAAATAATAGCTGTGTGCTTTTTCTCCATGAACGATAAGGACTGCACTTCTTATTTCATTACTGTACTTTAATATTGGCTGATTCATAAATGACATACATCCAATACTGTTCCAGCCATCATTTGAATTCAGGCTCCTTTTATGATAACATCTGCCTTTATAATACTCACTGTAATCTTTTACGAAGAAAGGTGCATCTTCCGGAACCGGAAGGGGAACACAACCACCGCCTCTTGAATATTCGCCTTTACGGTATTCTTCTGTCCTGAGGGTATTCAGTGACTGTTTCTTTGCATAACGTGCTTCTTCACTGTCCTCAGAATCAAAGTATCCATTCGCATTTACTCTTGTCATATCATACATGGTAGAAGCAACGGTTGCTTTTATTCTTGTATCCAGTGCAGCTGCATTAAGAGCCATTCCACCCCAGCCACAGATCCCAATGATTCCTATTTTATCTGGATCCACATCTTCCCGAACAGAAAGGAAATCTACCGCAGCCATGAAATCTTCTGTATTAATATCCGGAGAAGCCATGAATCTTGGATTGCCTCCACTTTCCCCCGTAAAAGAAGGATCAAATGCAATGATAAGATATCCTTTTTCAGCCATCGTCTGCGCATATAATCCGGAACACTGTTCTTTGACTGCGCCAAATGGTCCGCTTACGGCAATTGCAGGATATTTCCCAGATGCATTTTTCGGTTTATACAAATCTGCAGCAAGTGTGATTCCATAACGATTTACAAATGTCACTTTCTTATGGTCTACTTTTTCACTCTGTGGAAAAGTTTTATCCCATTCAGATACCAGCTTTAATTCTTCTGTTTTTAACATATTTAACATCCTCCATATGCAAAATTTCTTGTAATTACACTAACAATAGTATATGATATAAATATCTTACAGTCTAAAGTTAACTTTAGGTCAAGCATAAATTTGAAAGAAGGTTTTTTATGTATACAATCGGTCAGGTCTCTGCAATGTTTAATCTTCCTGTTTCTACATTAAGGTATTATGACAAGGAAGGCTTTTTCCCTAATCTGGAACGCAAGGGAAATATCCGTTATTTCAGCGATAATGAATTAGAAGCACTTCGTATCATTGAATGTCTGAAGAAATCCGGTCTTGAGATAAAAGATATAAAGCAATTTTTTATCTGGGTATCTGAAGGCAGCTCCAGCTATGAAAAAAGGAAAGAATTATTTGAAACCAGAAAATCAGCTGTTGAAACTGAAATTCAGGAACTTCAAAAAACTCTCTCCCTCTTAAAATTCAAGTGCTGGTATTACGAAACAGCAATGAAAGATGGTAACGAAGATGCTATAAATGCCATGTTGCCTGACAAACTTCCAAAAAATATACAGAAACTATATGATAAAGGGCATGACTGATTTTTGCTTTCTCCATCAAACTGGAATTTATTTGGAAGATTTTATTATCCATTCATCAAGAAATTTCATTTGTTCATCCGTATGAAACCAATGCTCTCCATTTTTCATAATAGAAAGTGTTGAATTAGTCCTCTGTACAAATTCAAATATCGTTCCATAAGCGGTAAGATTATCTTTTTCACCATACAAAATGTGCGTTGGGATTTCCCATATAATAGGATTTTCTCTTGCATAGCAAAGATAATCCCATGAAAGAGTCTCTCCAAAGGTTGTCTGAATTTCTTTTTTCTCTTTGAGTTCATCCTCTGTAACATTTGCCCAAATCATCATATCAGCAATAAGCCTTTCCATATCTACAACGGGCGAAATAAAATATGCTTTCTCTATTTGCTGATTTGATAAGGCATTGATAGCAAAATACGCTCCAATGCTATTGGCAATTACTTCAACAGTCTTGTAGTTTCTATAAATTGAATTAAAAAGTAATGGAAATTCTTCTTTTGCTTCCCATGGAAACTGTGCAATATAGTCGAGACCAATCACATCACAATTACTAAAGAGCGGTTTGTAATGAATAGCTTCTTCAGCATTACCACCTTTTCCATGTATATAAATAACTGCTTTATCCACAATAGTTATCCTCCACAAATTCAAATTTAATAGCGCAAAAGGAAATATATGACATACACCCAACTAAGTAATCCATGAAAAATCGCCCAGCCGACAGACTTCCACGTTGTATAACTAATAACCATAGCTAATGCACTTCCAAAAGTTATTCCTGATTTTACCGTTTTCTTGACAGTCATTGATTTATTATCTTCCATGTTTGTTTCCTCCACAAAATACCGATTTGCACTTCAAATCGTTTTCTTTATTCTATCATAGCATCCATTATTCCGCCATCAGTCTTTCCAGGTATCCATGACAATGATAAACTGGCCTGCTCCTGGCAATTCTTGCAGCATTTCATCAAGAGTTTTCTGTTTCACATATTTCTGCACATACACCCAACAGGCAACGCTACTGGCTTCTGATACAATGTCAGCTATGGTTTTGCGCATAAGCTCTTCAAATTCAGCAATTTCTTCTTTTGGGACAACATCATACAGTGTTGGTGCCTGATGACTTAATTTTACTCCATTTTCATTTGCATCTTTAAGCAGATTCTTAACTTTTTCTCTCGAGTTCTCCGGTACTTTCATGTACTCCCAGATAAATGCTACCACATCAGACGGTGTGTCTTTTTTGATTGGTGGTAATTGTATAAAATCATTCTTTTCACTCATTTTCATATCCTCCTCAAGATAAAATAAAATCAATAATAGATGCGAAAGCGATAAGACCCCTTGAAGACGACGAGGTAGATAGGTCAGAGGTGGAAGCACAGCAATGTGTGGAGCTGACTGATACTAATAGGTCGAAGGCTTAACCAAGCCAAAAGCACTTGACAATTGGCAAGTCGAAGACGAAGACAGAGTCTAGTGCGTTGGTTGTTCTGTGAGCGAAGCGAACAGAACTTCCATAACAAGGCAGTCTGGGTAGAAAGATTCGGATGGAAGAAATAAATTTCTGTGTGTGGTTTTGAAGGTATATGAGATAAGAGCCAGGAGCAAAAGCTTCTGGTTTTTTTATTGTCTGGATACAAAAGTTTCTCAAAATCTGTTATAGTAAAAAAAGAAAAGCGGAGGAGGGGAATATGGTGACAATCAAGGAAATTGCAGAGGAACTGGGAGTCAGTACAACTACCGTTTCTAATGTGATCCATGGGAAAACAAGAAAAATGTCAGCAGAAACGAGAAAAAAGATCGAGGAAGCGTTGGTACGTTATCACTATGTTGCCGATTACAGAACGGAAAAAGAGACAGAAGAATTAAAATTTATTCTGGTAAGCTTTTGTCTTGGAACGAAAGAAAATATTCTCATGGATCCTTTTTGTGGAGAAATGCTTGGAACGATTGAAAAAGAACTTCATCTTTATCACAGAAATGTGTGGTACGATTCTTCTTTAAATGAAGACGAACTGATTCGGAAAAGTCAGGCTTTTCAGGTAGAAGGAGTACTGGTTTTGGGACAGAATCCAAAGACCTGTGAGTACTTGTCAAAATGTATGCCAAAACCGGTGGTCTTTATTGATTCAGAGGAAGGGGATTATGATAATGTCAGCGGTCAGAGTGTGGATGGTGCCAGAAGCATGGCAGAGTATCTGCTCAGTCAAGGACATGAAAAAATCGCTTTTTTCTGTGACGAACGGATGGATTATGGAAGTACGAAAGAAAAGCTGCAAGGAGTAAGAGAGGCTTTAGAAGCTGTGGGGAAAAAACTTGAGGAGAAAGATATTTTTGTGGTGCCGGAGGAGCGGCTTCTGCGTTCAGAAATTTTCAGAAGCTTTGTTCCAAGAGCAAAAAAACAGGAATATACGGTAGCTTTTTTCTGCTCGGATTACTATGCCTGTGAGGCTATGGATGTATTCTCTGCGCAGGGATTAAAACTTCCGGAAGAACTTTCTGTGACAGGTTTTGATGATAATCCTCTTGCAAAACTTGTGACGCCCAGGCTGACAACCATCCGTCAGTATCCTTCTCTTCGAGCGAAGGAAGCGGTAAAACTTCTTATGAAAAGGATACGGGGAGAAGCAGTAGCCGTACATAGTTATAGTTTTCCGCTGGAACTGATCGTGAGGGAGAGTGTGAAAAACAGAAACTTTGGGCAGAAGTAACAAAAAGTGGTTTTCATTTTTGTTAAAAGATCTGGTTTTGGAAATAACCGGTTGAATAACCGGAAACAACCATTTAGGCTATATCTCAGCAAAAGAAATTTCCAAGGAGGTTATTCAAATGAAAAAGAAACTGATTTGTGCGTTGATGACAGCTGCAATGGCTGGTTCTCTCGTATCTGGTCTGACTGTGTCTGCAGATTCTGACAGCCAGGTAACGATTTCCCTTTACACCACACTGCCCAACAAGGATGCTCAGTTTGAGCAGTTATGTGAGGAATTTATGGAGGAAAATCCGGATATCAAGGTCAACTATATTGCCTATGACAGCAGTGAGAAACAGAAATGGATGACTCTTTACGCAAGCGGCGATGCGCCAACCATTTCCATCATGGATCCGGTCGATATCCAGGAAAATATTGAGAATATGGCAGCATATGATCTGACAGAAGATTCCTGGATCACGGATCAGGTAGATGAATCCTATCTCGATGTGTTTAAAGGTGAAGACGGAGAACTTTATGCAGTTCCCAACTGTGTGACAGCCATGGGTATCGTTTATAACAAAACCGTCATCGAGAAAGCTACCGGTGAGACTTTCGATCCTTCTACGATCAAGAGTAATGCAGACCTTGAGGCTCTCTGTGAGAAAATTCAGGCAGGCGGCGTGGCACCGATCATGTTTACCGGTGTGGACTGGTCTTTGGGATCTCACTATCTCAGCCAGGTATTTTCCGGTATTCAGGGAGATACGGAAGCACAGCAGAATTTCATCAACAGTCTGAAGGATGGTTCCGCAGAACTGAAGAGCAACGATGCCTGGAACAGCGTGATGGACACCTTTGATATTATTGCAAAATACAATTATAATGCCAATGACCCGCTGGTTGGAAACACAGATATTGATGGTCAGGCCATTGCAAAAGGTGACGTTGCCATGTGGTTTATGGGTGACTGGGCATGGAATTATATAAAAGATTCTGCTTCCGCAGATGACGAATTCGGTTTAATGCCCTGTCCGCTGACCGGAAAGGAAGAGGATGCGGTAAATACAGAACTTGGCGTTTTCTGTTCCAAAGGTTACTGCATTGATGCAAGCCAGAATTCAGAGGAACAGCAGGAAGCAGGAAAGAAACTGGTAGAATTTTTCTGTGTGGAGAAAGCACAGGAGATGTCCGATCTTCTGGATATGGCATTGCCGTTCAGTAAAGTGGATGTTTCTTATGATAATCCGCTGGTTGCTTCTACTCAGGATTATATTGCAAACGGAGCAGTATCCAGTACCTATGCATTCAGCCGTCTCCTGCCGTCAGATTTCTGGTCAGAAAACGGAGCCGTTATGCAGCAGTATCTTACCGGTATGATGGATCGGGATACAGCAGCTGATGCAATCCAGACCTATTGGCAGAATCAGAAATAAGAGACAGGCAGGAAAAGGAGAAAAACATGCTTCAGTTTACTAATAGCCTGGATTCACTGATGCTTCAGAAAAAGGGAAAGAGCCGTTGTATCAATCAGGAAAATCCGAAAGGTGAAAAGGGAAAAGGCGGAATGGCAGCAGGAAGCCTCGGCGCAGGCAGAAAAGGCTCTCCCTGCATGCAGAAGATCATTCCAGGAGAAACAAGAGTATTGGCTGAAATGGAAGGACCGGGTGTGATACAGCATATCTGGATGACTGTGACAGACCGTACGGAAAAAGATTATTACGTGTTGCGTGATCTGGTTTTGAGGATTTACTGGGACGATGAAGAAGAACCGTCTGTGGAAAGTCCATTGGGAGATTTTTTCTGCTGTGGGTTTGCAAGAGAATGTCTGGTAAATTCGCTCCCGATCGTGGTGAATCCTTCCAGAGGCTTCAATAGTTATTTTCAGATGCCTTTCCGAAAAAAAGCCCGTATTACATTGGAAAACCAGCATGAAGCAGAAGTACCGGCATTTTTCTATCAGGTTGATTATACTCTTTATGATGAGCTTCCGGAGGATATGGCTTATTTCCATGCACAATGGAGACGGGAGCGTCTGACGGAGCTGAAGAAGGACTATACGATTCTGGATGGCGTAAAAGGAAAAGGTCATTACGTTGGTACCTACCTGGTCATTGCAGCCCTGGAACGTTACTGGTGGGGCGAGGGAGAATTAAAGGTTTATCTGGATGGTGATGAAGAATATCCGACCATCTGTGGTACGGGAACAGAGGATTATTTTGGCGGCGCCTGGAGCTTTACAAGAACAGAAAATGGCGTGGCCAAGGAACAGACGTATTGCACACCTTTTATGGGATATCCCTATTATTCCAGAGAAGACGACACAGTCTATAATCCCTATCATATGAATGATACACCAACGGAACGTGGTTTTTACCGTTGGCACATTTTGGATCCGATTCTTTTTGACGAAGACATCCGTGTGACGATCCAGCAGATCGGTGTCTGCCACAAAGGTCTCTTTGAACGGCAGGACGATGTATCCAGTGTTGCTTACTGGTACCAGTCAGAGCCGCATCAGCCTTTTCCGAAATTGTTATCCAAAGAAGAGCGCTGGCCGAGATAAGAATTGATCAGAGATGAAAAAGAGCAGGAACTTTTCCGGGAAAAAGTTTCTGCTCTTTTTCTGTGAATGCAGGCGAAGATATTTGGATTTGATTTTAAATACTTGCAAAATCTCGCAATACATGGTAATATAGACTATCATTTCAAAGTCAATCTTTACTTATCTTTTTTATTCATCTATATCATCTTTATATCTTTATAATCCAAACAATACCACACATTCAAATGAATCGTTACACCATTTTTTAAGAAAGGGGTATTTCTATGTATTTATTTTTAGCAGGAAAAGTAGAAAAAGGGGGGATTCTATGCAGATTTATTCTGCAATGATTCCGGTGAAGGAAACATTTTCAAAGAAAGAATTTGTGCGGCTGCTCTTGGAGTGGAATCAGGGAAGTCCGCATGACAGGATGAAGGGAGTGCGCTGGCAGGAGGAACAAAGACTGCTGGCAGTGGAAGACCTTCCGGAAAAGCGGATAATCGCGGCAAGATTTCAGAAAACAGACAGTTATGGAATGATCTGGACGTCTGATCTTGTCCTGAATCTGGAAGAAAAGAGACTTTCTGTCAGGCTGGATCAGGAAGTGACAGAACAGACAAGCTCATTTTTTTACCGTTTTTCTCCCCCATATTTTATCAGACTGGTGATACGGAAGGGGTACGCTGGAATGGATGGGAGGCTGCCTGTTACAGGGAAGCCCGTATCTTTGGGAATCGGAGAAAAAGAACTGGCAGAAAGGGTACTCCTTGGAAAAGAGCACTTTCAGCTGCCGATCGTCTATCTGACAAAAAAATGGGACGGCTGTTACCCTCTGAATGCCGAGCTGCTTTCGGAGCAGCTTCAGGGAACGGCTCATGTATTGAAAGAAACGACGCCGGAGCTTGGGAAGCTTCTGAGAAAAAAATGTAACGGGGAAAATCCGCATCATGGAGCCATTGGAATTTATTATCCCTGTGTCTCTGCAGAAAATAAAAAGATCCATTTTGAACCATATACGGAAGAAATTTTGTTACAAAAAATTGTCAATATGATCTATCGGTATGAGAACCAGCAGACAGTAAGATGAATCGTCCGAAAATGCCCTTTTGTTGGCATTACTTCCAATGACACCATACTTTGCCGTATAAGCATCATAAACTTCATTTAAACGTTTCTGAAGAGCAGCAATATCCTCATCACTGGAATATTCATCCATCTGCAGGGCAATCAATTCTCTTATGGTATCTCTGACACCAATCATTCCTTTTACACGCTCTGCTGTCATTGCCGGCATTTTAACCGGATTCATAAGGGAATTGATCCGATAATAGATCTGATCATCAACCACTGTAAAGCTGTAATTTCTTACGTTCGGATCAGCCGGGATACTTTCTATCATTTCATCCAGTTCCGATTCCCGGTCAAGTGCAGGTGTCATAGTTCCCTGAATATGTTTGATTGCTTCTGACAGCTGAATTTCCAGATCTGCTTCTTCTATCGGTGAACAGGTTGTTTCTATACCATATGGACCTGAAACCTCTTCCATTTTTCCAAGAATCATTTCCGGATGCTCTGCAAAATATTGATTTACCTTTATTCCGTTTGCGTCACTACCAAGCTGAACCCATTCCGGCTCTTCATGGGAAATACTTTCTCTCTTCTGAAAAAACAGGATGTCCGCCGTTACTTCTGTTCCTGCATTGGCTGAAAATGCGGTATTGGGAAGTCTGATTGCCCCAAGCAGTTCTGCCCGCTCAGCAAGATATCTTCTCACTTCCGGTGATGCTTTGTCCATCGTTCCTTTTGTGGTAATCAGTGCAGTTACACCACCCGGTCGAAGTTGATCTAAGGATTTTGCGAGGAAATAATCATGAATAAAGAAATTGTACTTTTCATACTGCCTGTCATTTACTTTATAGGCTCCGAAAGGTACGTTTCCGATTACCACGTCAAAAAAGTCATTCGGGTAATCTGTTTTCTCAAATCCTTTAATCTGGATATTGGCATCTGGATATAACAGACTGGCGATTCTTCCGGGGTTAGTACTGTCTTCAGTTCCAGATATTCGGTTTCCCAGGCAGGCTTGCTTTCGTCAAAAGCATCTGACAATCCGCCCCAACCAACATACCGGGATAAAATCTCCTGTTCTTCTGCTGTTGCATGACGGTTTTCACTTTCGCATTTTTTAAGCAACTGAATAGCCATGATGTTTGCACGGAATTTTTCTTTTGCAGTCCCCCGCCCAAGAGCATCGTCTGTAATGTGAAAATTAACCACCTGTATTGGTTCTGATATTTCTGAATCCTCTTGAGCAGGCAATTCGTTTGTCATTGCCTGCTGATCAGGAAATAATGGTTCTTCCGTTTCTGCATCTTCTGGCAATTCAACATCCGGTAACTGGCTCTGAAGCTCCTGCATATCTGCCAACTGCTGTGCCTCTTCTCTTTCCTGATATCTTTCCTCCATTTCTTATCTGTAACAGAAAAAGCCTGTCCAGATAGATTTCTTTTTGAAATCTGATCCAAACAGGCTTACTGTTGACCTTAGTTTTCACTAAGCAAAGATTTTATTGTATTCACACCTAATAACTTACCGCCGGATATTTCCCTTCCTCTTTTTTCTTATCTGAGCTTGAATTTACATCCACTTTCTCAAATAAACAGCTGGCTTTTCTCTTTTATTAGAATTTCGATTTATTTCCAGCTATTATACCAGCAATGCGTTTTATTAGACAGCGGCTAATAGGATTCTTTCCGTATTAGCTGATATTCCATTCCATTTTCCCTCTGAAAAAACAAAAAAGCGGAAATTATATTAGAAATTTTTCTAATACATTCCGCTTTTGATAGGACGTCCCGTGCGGGAATCGAACCCACATCTAGTGCTTAGGAGCAACTTTTATGCAGGTTCAGACTAGTCCAACAGAGACAACCTATTCATTTATAAGTCCAGTAAAAAAGCGCCTTCCCGGACTATTTCTGTTCATATAAGATCATTGAAAATTATTCCGGATTTTTACATTTTCTGAGAAAATGATTGTACGCTTCTAATATAAAGCGCCAACTCCATCTATAATTTTTCAAATCATAAAATCCAACTATCCTGCCCATTTAAAAGCGGGAAATGAAATGTGTGATACACTATTTTCTTTGTCAGATTTCTTCTAAATTATACATCAGATACCGCCATTTACGCAAGATGCTTTGACCACTATTTTACCTCTTTTTTCTCACATGCTCTGATTTGATCTCATAAATAAAACCGGCAGAGATTTTGCTCTCCACCGGTCTACTTTTATCCTAATTATGTTCCCCTTGCATTGATTTTGCTAATGATGTCAGCAACACAGCCATTTCCGGATTGCTGAGAACTTTTGCAAGTAACTCTGCGTCCACTCCTTCTGGAACTTCCATCATCGTCCTCTTTTCTGTATCATGGATCTGCGGATTCAGATTCTTCCTGTTATAAAAGGAATCTTCCAACAGTGTCGCATTGCGCCGTCTGTCTTCATCTATGATATGCGAATACACTTCTGTAACCATATCTGCCTGTGCATGACCAGAATCTCCCTGTACCGCCTTTATATCACCGCCGTTCAACTTAAGCTTATAGGTAACACTCATATGCCGGAAACTGTGAAACACAATCTGTGGTAAATCATGTTGTTTGATCAGCTTATTCAGGGAATCTCTGATATACGCACCGCCCCTTGGAAGTCCATATTCAGTAGCAAGGATAAGGCCATAGTCCTGGTATTCTTCCTGCAAAATATCCTTTATCTCCTCCTGCTGTGCTTTCCATGCAATCAGTTCTTCAGCTACGCTCCTGGGTAAAAACACTTTCCGCACGCTGCTTTCTGTTTTTGGTGTTTTCATAATGCGTACCGTCTTATTCGTTTTCCGCTCCTCTGGAAATATGACGATCACATCTTTCTGGTCTAATTCCTCTAACGCTTTTTTGCTGACTCTCTGTACTTCCTTATTTACATAAAGATACGCCCGGTTTTCTTTGATCGCTTCTTCTGATATATCTACGCAGTCCCAGGTAAGCCCCAGTAGTTCTCCTATTCGAAGAGAACCGGCAAAGGCAAGGTTCATACACAATTTCAGGCACTCATTTTCACACACATCCAGAGCATATGCAAAGGTCTCTGCATCCCATATTGCCCGTTTCTCTGATTTATGCTTTGGTACCGTCGCTTTAAATGCTGGATTCTTCTCCATGATGTCCCACTTCACAGCCTGATTAAAACAACTCTTCAGCAGCTTATGTACATCACGGATTACACTGGTAGATACGAACTCGCTTCTGACATTTCCGTTCAAGTCTGGAACGGATGGCGTCTTTGTCAGCGTCTTATAGTAAATCTCCAGGAATCTGGTATTGATATCCGTCAGTGGAGTTTTCCCAATGATAGGCAATATATAATTCTTCAGCAATGACATATTCCCGTCATAGGTAGACAATGCCCACCTGTCTTTTCCATACAGTTCTACATACTCATTTATCAGATCCTCCAACGTCTTACAGTTCGATACGATAATACCGCCTTTTTTCTCTTTCAGTTCGATTTCTGCTTTTCTGATTTTAGCTGCGTTCTTTGTATCATACGTTTCCCACTTCTGTTTCCGCTTTCCATCTGTATCTTTACAGTAATATACGACACAATATTTGTTATTTTTCTTCTGTATCGAAGCCATGCTATACCACCCCCTTTTCCTTCCGCTTCAATAACCACTGTTCAAATGCTTCTCTTGGAATACGAATAATCTTTCCTGTTTTTCTGACCGAGATTTTTCCTGTGGTGTACCAATAAGCTATGGTTGCAGGCTCAACTCCTGCCAGTTCTGCCGCTTCCGGCACTGTCAGATACTCCAGACATTTTTTTTCCTGGCTGTGATCTGCTTCTGCAAGGCATCTTCGCTTATAATTCTCATATTCCCGTTTTTCTTTCAACTCCAATTCTTCATATTCAAAATTAAACAGCTCATAGGTATCCTGTGCCTGCAAGAATCGCTCAAAGCTCTCCTTTGTCACCCTTCTCCGTCCGGCAATTACAATAACGTCCAGCAATGGGGCATATTTTTTACTGCTCAGGATTCCATATACGGTACTTCTTGGAACGTCAAGCAGCCGGGCCATTTCCGGCATACTGAGACTGGCTGCCTCTGCAGCTGCATCTTTCTTACGATCTTCCTGTGTACGGTATCTGGACTGGCTGTAATACCAGTCCCAGAAGGCATCCGTCGGCACTCGCATTCTTTCATTCACGGTAACTGTCTCAATATTGTTTTTCTTCAATATCTCATATACCGTTGCGTTGTCCGTCCCCAGCATTTCCTGTATTTCTTTTGGGGAATAAGATCTGAGCCTCAACTCCTTTCCCGGTGCTTCTCCATTGACTTTATGATACCAGTCCTGATTGGCATACCACTTTTCAAAACTGGCAATTTCAACCCTCATCTTTCCAAGCAATGTTTCTGTCCGAAAATAGTTTTTATGAACCAGCCAGTAACGATCCGTCTTCTTTAATCCCAGCATATCCCCCATCTCGTGGACACTCATCCACTTTCGGGGTTTTGCCGACGATCCAACTCTTTGTATCACTGCCTTGTTTCACTCTCCTTCCATTTATTTTTCTTAAATCATATCTCACAATTCGCAAAAAATTTAGGATGTCACAGAAGCATTTCCCTTATCCAACCACTCGTCAAAACTCTTCTTGGAAATGCGGTAGCCACCGCCTTCTAACTGAATCCAGCGGAACTCATTTTGTCTCAACAGCTTATAGACCGTTGATCTGCTGACATCCAGCATTTCCTGTAAATCCTTCACCGTATAACATCTTTTTTCTGCCATATTTTCACTCTCTTTCAATCTGTTTTGATTTTATTTCTAAATACAAAAATCATGAAAAAGTTAAGAGTGCCGTTCTCACTCTTTAACCTATTTCATACATTTTCCGCATTTTCTTTAAGATTGCACTGACCTTCTGAGACATACTAACCTTTGAAATTCCCAGTTTTTTCGCCAGTTCTACCTGCTTCATACCATCAAAGTAGATGGACTTGATAATAAACTGTTCATGTTCTGACAGCTTTGCGATATTCTGATGCAATTCTGCAGATTCAGCCTGCAGAATTACCAGATCTTCTACGCTCCGCTGGCACTCATCCGGTAAATCCTGCACTCCGATTCCATCTGTATTCTCACTGAAAACACAGTCCAGAAGCTCTGTCCACTTTGTTTTTCTTGTCATGGTTTCTGGGTCTTCCGGCTGCCACTTTTTACTTCTGTAAACTTCATTACGGTAAGCGGAAAGCATTGCCTTGGCTACCTCTCTGGTTATTTCATAAAATTTCCCATCAACTTTTGCATAAAATTTGTCATTGAATTTATATGGATGCTCTACATACATCGTCCGTTCCTCCTGAATTTGAAATCTGTTTCGTGTTCCAAATTCAAGAGCGGAGGGGACCGGCTCCTTCTGATGCCTCTGATCATGCGTACTGATTTCCTTTCAGGCCACCAGATCAGGCAGACCTGTGGCTTATTGGCCGGAAATCAAAATTTCAGGGCAACAAAAAAAGCCCCTCCGGGGTGCTAACCCGAAAGAGCTTTTCTAATAATCATATGAAGTTTTCCTGCTGTTCTTTTATTTCCAGCATAATCAGTATAACAGTTCAAAGTATCAGGGGTATCTCAAATACCTGCCGTAAAGTATCACTGATTCCTATAAAAGTATCATCATTTGATACTTTTTAAATTGACATAAAAATACACCGGAACTCACCAGCCCGATGTATGATCTTCCTATTTATTTAATGTGCCATGATCTTTCTCATGTTGAGCAATCGCCTGACGAATCAGATACAGCACTTCTCCATTGATAGAACGCCCCTCAAATTCAGCAAGACTTTTCAGTTTTCCGTGCGTCTCAGAATCAATCCGAAGACCAAGATGTTTATCTTTTTCCATATGGCTTCCTCTCCATTTGATAAGTACAAAATAAGTTCATAATACGAGTACATTTTAAGTACAAAACATGGTAAAATGGTTTAAATGAACTTGTTTTAAGTACACTATATTTTATTATTAGGGGAGAGCATCAAAAATATGAAGAAAGAAAAGCGATATTATCAAATCCGAATAGATTATTTCTGGCTTTCCATACTGGCAGTCATAATTGTTATCTCCATAATCATCGCATATTATGCCTCTGCCCATGAGCAGACATCTTCCCAACCAGTATCTACTAAACACCGTGCTGACATTGATGTAACTTTTGACGATCTGCGCTCATCCCTGGAAAACACATCAGAATGTTATCTATGCGGAAATGCGGAAGAAAGCCTGATGAGCTACTTTAGAAACTTTGACACTATTGGATTGATCTCGCTGAATGACTGGTATGTGATTGATTTTCCACTGAAAAATTACGATGAAAATGGAAATGAGGTAGAAAGTGCTACTTCAACTTCATTCCTCTCTGGGAATACAGGTGAAATATCTTATTCTTCAGACGGAACTCCAAGCCGTGGTATGGCAAGCATAGATGTGACGTTGCCGGAAAATTATGAAATTGATACTAACATGCTAGAAAACCATTTATGCCAGAATTGCCTAAGTAAAGTTGCAGCTTCATTAGAATACAGAAAGACGGACGGAGAAAATAAAGAAGCTATTCCATTGTGCATAGTTGATTTCAAGACATTGGAAATTTACTCACTACAAGATTACTGGAGAGCATATTTTGTCCGAGACTATTATGTAGAAATGGATTTTGATGATAATATAGTAAGAACAGAAGTATTTTACTTGCCAGAACGTATATAACAAATATGGGAAAGAGGTGATACTATATGGGAATAATTAAATATTTTAGAAAAAAATACTGGGAAGCAGCCATTTTCAGGGGTGGGCGGCGCATACCATTTAGCTGCGATGGCTTGACAGCTGTTCCTGATAGAGCCTATGCACTGTTTACAGAAAAAGAATTGGAAAAAATTTACAACGATAGAAATGAATTTTATAAGAAGCTAATGCAGATGATTGATTCATATTAACAAAAGGTCAATCAAAATTTTATTTGTTACATAAATTAAAAGGTAAATATGTTCAAACATAAGGCCTCGGAATCTTAATGATTTCTGGGATTTTCTATTATTGAGATAAGGCTATTTATAGCAATTTAAACCGAATTATGATAACATAAGGCAAAGATAAATCGTTGTTTGGCGATTTAGTAAAGCCCGATAGATTAATTTTATAGGGAACAGAAAATTTAAATGTATCGTATTAGGAGATGAAAAAATCGAGATGAAATATAAAGAATATAAGGATAATTATGAATATATGTACGAACTTTCTGCGTACTTGCTTTCGTTTTCGGATACCGTACAATATTTATACAATGAATCGTCAAGAGAGGAGGCAACAAGGTGACTTCTTTAACCATAGAACAAAAAAGAGTGGACATATACCCAAGCGCAAAGCCGGGCAGCCCAGTTATCTATCTCAACACCTTTTCCAATGCCGTCAACAGTGTGTATAAAAACCTGATGGCGCTCGGCTGCCCAGATTTCTGTCTGGTGGCGGTCAGTAAGCTGAAATGGGATCATGACATGACACCGTGGTATATGGGGCCGATCTCTAAACACGATACGCCCTGCACCGGTGGTGCGGATGATTACCTGAAACTGCTTCTGGATGAAATTATGCCGGAAGCGGAAGCGCTCCTTCCCGGTGCGCCCGCCTGGCGGGGCCTCGCCGGTTACTCGCTGGCCGGGCTGTTCGCCCTCTACGCTCTCTACCAAACGGATGTGTTTGCCCGCGCAGCGAGTATGTCAGGTTCCTTCTGGTTTGAGGGCATCATGGAATATGTGTGCTCCCATGAGATGAAGCGCAAACCTGACTGTCTGTATTTTTCTCTCGGAGACAAGGAGAGCTCCACCGATAATCCGATTTTGAACGTTGTGCAGCAGAATACGCAGGAGATAGAAACACTGTGCCACGGGAAAGGCATCGAAACCACCTTCGTACTGAACAGTGGCAGCCACTATCAGGCGTGCAACAAGCGCACAGCGGCTGGCATTCACTGGATATTAAATAGATAAACCGACAAGGAGATAAAACGATGGATACGATTTATTCGCTTTTTCAGAAAGTAGTTAAAGAACATGAAAATGCCCCGGCTATCATTGAAAACGACCGCGCCATGACTTTTGGAGAGCTGTCCAACATGGTGGATATGATCACGTGCAGCTTTCCGCAGGAAGTACACAGCATCGGCATCGTCATGCGTCACCGAACCGAGATGATTGCCTCGATTCTGGCGGTACTCAAATGCGGCGGCCGATATGTCCCAGCCGAGCCGGATTTTCCCACCGGGCGCATCCATGACATGATGACCGAGGCACAGGTGGATTTTGTGCTGACGGAACACGCCTTTGCGCCCAAACTGAGCAGTTTCCCCATCCGCTATACAGATTGTGAGATCTGCGGCGTGGAGACGCCCTCCTGGAAGCGCAACGCCATCGAAGACCCGGAACGCCCCGCCTATGTGCTGTATACGTCAGGTACCACCGGGCGGCCCAAAGGTGTCTGTGTCACCAACCGCAATGTTTGCCATTATGTCCGTGCCTTTGCCAACGAGTTCCATCCCGGCCCCGGTGATGTCATGCTGCAATATTCCGTCTGTTCTTTTGACATCTTTGTGGAGGAAGTGTTCACCAGTCTGCTGAATGGTGCCGCTCTGGCCATCCCCGCTGACGAGGATAAGGCCGACATCCATGCATTGATGGCTTTTGTGGAACGCCACCATGTGACTATGATCAGCGGCTTTCCGTATCTGCTGGCAGAAATGAACCACCTGTCTGTCATTCCGTCCTCTCTGCGGCTGCTTATCAGCGGCGGCGATGTGTTGCGGGGCGTTTATGTGGATCACCTGCTGAACAAAGCAGAGGTTTACAACACCTACGGCCCCTCCGAGACAACGGTCTGCGCCTCCTATTACCGTTGTAATAGTGGAACTGTGCTGGAGGACGGTACCTATCCCATCGGTCATCCTGTACTAGGTGCGCAAATCAGGATTCTGGATCAGTCTGGCAACGAGGTTGCCAAAGGGCAGACGGGTGAGATTTGCATTTATGGCGGCGGTGTATCTCTGGGCTACATTGGCGACCATGCCGAGGAAAACAGAGCTTTTGAGCGGCAGCCGGACGGTAGCACCATGTACCGCAGCGGCGATTTGGGCTATATCCTGCCGGATGGCAACATTGCATTCCTGCACCGCAAGGACGACCAGATCATGATTTACGGCAAGCGGGTGGAACTTGCCGAGGTGGAGTCCCGGCTCTATCGGTGCAAGGATGTGCAGCAGGCTATTGTCCGGGCTTTTACAGACGAGGATGGACTGTCCTATATGACCGCCTATGTGGTGCCTTCCGACAATAAGCTGAAAGTCTCGGAAGTAAAAAAAGAACTGTCTGAAAATTTGACTTCCTTTATGATCCCAGAGTTCTTTGTGAAGATGAAGCAGATTCCTTTGAATGTCAACGGTAAGCCGGATGTGTCGAAACTGCCGGTGGTAATGAAAGCGGGGGCATTATAATGGAGATTCAGATCCGGCAGGCCACGATCCAGGACCTGAATGTATTGATGCAATGGCGAATGGAAGTCTTGCATGAGGTATTCTCCATCCCCTCGGAGCGGTCTGTAACAGAGCTGGAATCGGAAAATCGCCGCTACTATCAAACAGAACTGCCGCAGGGCGGACATATTGCCTGCTTTGCCTACGTAGGGGAGGAAATCGTCGGCTGCGGCGGGATATGCCTCTATCATGAGATGCCCTCACCGGACAATCTAAACGGGAAATGTGCCTACCTGATGAACATTTATACCCGGCCGCAGTTTCGCGGACACGGCATAGGGAACAGAATCGTCAGGTGGCTTGTAGAGCAGGCTCGTCAGCGGCATATTTCAAAAATTTATCTTGAAACCTCAAACAAAGGCAGGCCGCTGTATCAAACAATCGGTTTTGCCGATATGAAGGATATGATGAAACTGTCCCGTGAAAAATAAGCAAAATCAAAGGAGCATACATACAATGGAGCCAATCATCTGAAACGTTGAAGTAAAAAGCGTCCTCACAAAATCCAATTTGCCTGTGAGTGATTATTCGGTCAATCCTTATGTGGGCTGTGGCCACGGCTGCAAATATTGCTACGCATCTTTTATGAAGCGTTTTACCAATCACCCGGAGCCCTGGGGAGAGTTCATAGACGTTAAATTTTGGCCGGAAATCAAACACCCGGAGCGGTATGCAGGGAAAGAACTGTTTCTCTGTTACGTGACCGACCCATATCAGCCGCTGGAGGAAACCGCCTGCCGCACCCGCGCCATTTTGGAGCAGATGCAGGGCAGTGAATGTAGCCTCAGTATTGCTACCAAGTCTGACCTGGTGCTGCGTGACCTTGACCTCATTAAAACATTCCCCAATGCGCGGGTATCCTGGTCGATCAAACACACTGGACGAAGATTTTCGCGCTGATATGGACAATGCAGTGAGCATTGAGCGGCGGCTGGCCGCTATGAAAGCATTCCATGATGCTGGTGTGCGCACCACCTGCTTTATCTCGCCGATTTTCCCCGGCCTCACCGACCTGCCCTCCATCATCCACCGGGCGAAGAATCAATGTAATTTGGTCTGGCTGGAAAACCTAAACTTGCGGGGCGGTTATAAGAAAACGATTTTTGACTATATAACGGAAAAACATCCAGACCTGCTGCCGCTGTACGATACCATTTACAATAAAAAAGAACGCAGCTACTGGTCAATGCTGGATGCGCAGATGCGGCAGTTTTGCCAAGAGGAAGGGCTACTGTATGTCCAGGATGATGATTCCATCAAACGCCCGTTCAACGATCCGCCTATCGTGGTCAATTATTTTTTCAACGAAGAGATTATCCCTCGGCCAAAATGCAGAAGAACAGGTAATCAAAACTATATAGTAACATGCAGAAAGCTAGAAGTTGTAGAGGTGAGGTTATGAAACGCGCAGAATTAGAATCAGACATATAACGCCGAGACAGATTATCCGTGGCTCAAATATCCGAATTATGAGGTGTTCCGGCATTGTAATAATCGGAAGTGGTTTGCTCTGATTATGGATGTACCAAAGAACAAGCTGGGGCTGCAAGGCGAAGAAATGCTGGAAGTGGTCGATTTCAAATGTGACCCAATTCTGATTGGCACACTACGAGAGGAACCCGGCTTCTTCCCGGCGTATCACATGAGCAAGGATAGCTGGATTACTGTTGCACTGGATGTGCAGCGTATCAGATGACAAAATCAAAATGTTGCTTGATATGAGTTATGAAGCAACGATACCCAAAACATGCAAAAAGAGATACTGATAAATTCCAGTTTGCATATTTCTTAAAAAGATGTATGATATAAAAAAGCTCAGGAGGTTCAAATGAAATCACATAAATACTGGTCTATCGGTGCACTGGTTTCCATGATCGGAACTTGCTACACCGGCTACAAGGATATGAAATCAGCTCATAAATATTTTGCATTCAGTTCACTGATTTGTATGGCTATGGCCATTTACTCAGGTCATAAAATGATTTCTGGCAAATCCAGAAAAAAGAAAGAAACTGCAGCTGAAGAATCTGCGGAATAATAAGAGGAATAGGGGAGTATTCCATTATATATAAGCCTGATGGAAAGGGGAGATTCCATCAGGCTCTTTCAAATCTACTCTTCCGTTTCTGGAAAAGATGGCTTATATCGTTTGTTTGCAGACTGTGGCACTACGATTTCAAAAAAATAATATCCCATATACCGGAGAGCTGCTTTTTTCTTTCGATAAAAACTTGCCCGGCTCATCCCCAGTTCAAGCATAATTTCCATATCTGTCATTTTTCTGTGCCTGCAGAAGCAGCCATAAAGCACATCATAATATTCTGTTCCAAAATTCGGCGTAAAATATTTTACCAGTGTCATTGCCCGGTTGACCATATCACAAAGTCCATAGATTAGAATGATATTGTTTACTTCTTTTTTCAGTTTTCCTAAATTCATGCGGTAATCATAGGCATCCATATACTGAAGGGCATAGGCCATATTCTCATTGATCTTTTCCTGACACTCTTGCTCTAATTCATCCAAAACCATCTGATTTTCCAAAATCAAATCCTGATAATTGTTCATCAGTGCTTTAATCTTTTCATAGTACAGATCCATTCTCTCTTCTGTATGTTGTGCTGCATTTAATGTAATTTCCTTAAACGATCTAATCGCATAATCTCTCTCTGTCATTATCAAAATCTCCTTTTTTCGTATTGAATCGTCTTTCTCTGACGTTCTACACTCCCATCCCTGTGATTTTGACGGAAGCTCAATAAGAATTATTCTTGAGCAGAGACACATCTGCATGGACAATATAGTGGGCATATTGTTTCATGAACATAGATGTAATGCCCTTATATGTCAATCTGAAAAGAGCAAAAGGGAAAGGTCAGCTCTTCCGCAGATCCCATTTTCTTTCTTAAATCTTTACGCACTCTTGCGCTCCATAAACCATTTATCAAATTCATAATATAAATGGCATTCCTTACCATCTACCATTACAGTATACATAATTCCTGTACCACCTGCTTTCCGGCTGGCACAACGTTCTTTCGATTTTACTTTATCAATTAAATATTTAGTTCCATCTTCCCAAATAAATTCTATTGGCATCATTGCGCCTTCTGTGCTGAATTTTACAATGACTTCTACATAAACTTTGTTATCATTCAAAGCACTTACCTCCCATTGAAATATCCAACTGGATGAACGGTGTGGGATCCCTGTGCATCCAGGCTGGATAATATTTTATCCTGATACATAAATGCTCTCTGGACACTGTGATATCCAAACCGTCGCCTGATATCATCTACTGCCCTGTCTAACTTCTCCTGTTTTTCCCGGCGCTGCTCATTCATAAATAAATCTAACTGCACCGGAACCTGCCCCATAACCAGATCATCTGCACGGATTCCAAGACTTCTGATTGGACGAGGCCAATGATAGTTCTCTCTAAAAAGCTGGTATGCTGCACTCATTATCTCATCTGTAATGTCGGTCGGATCCTGCAGCTTTCTTTGCCTGGAGAAATGAAATAACCCATTATCACGAATCGAAATTGACACTACATTACATTTAAAACCATGTTTCCGCAGTCTGGCTGCGACACTTTCTGCCAATGCCATCAGAATAATCTGTACATCCTGATCATTTTCCAGATCTCTGGGTGTCGTTGTACTGTTGCCAATAGACTTTATCGGTGCCTGATATCCTTCTACTGAAACTGGCGAATCATCCCAGCCATTCGCAAATGAATAAATGACAAGTCCCATTTTCCCAAGCTGCCGTTCCAGAAAACTTGGATCTGTTCTTGCCAGTTCTCCGATTGTGCGAATACCATATTTCTGTAAAGTTCTATTCGTTGATCTTCCTACATATAGAAGATCTGATACCGGAAGTTTCCAGATTAGTTCACGATAATTCGTCCGATTAAATTCTGTAATTCCATCAGGCTTTTTATAATCGCTTCCAAGTTTTGCAAAAATTTTATTCCAGGAAATTCCAATGCTTACCGTAATACCCAGTTCTTTCTTTACCCTTCTGTTAATTTCTTCTGCAATTTTTCTTCCGTCACCTTTCAGTGAAAAACTATCAGTTACATCAAGCCAAGCTTCATCACATCCATACGGTTCAACTTGATTCGTATATTCCGAATATATTTCTCGCAACATTGAGGAAAATTTCAAATATAAATCCATCCTCGGAGGCACAAATATCAAATCCGGGCAAACCTGCTTTGCCTGCCACAATGCCATGCCAGTCTTAACGCCGCTTCTCTTCGCAATATAATTCGCCGTCAATACAATTCCATGCCTCGCTTCAGAATCTCCTCCTACAGCTAATGGCTTACCAACATATTCTGGATGATAAAGCATTTCCACACTAGCATAAAAACAATTGGCATCGCTGTGCAATATTGTTCTTTCCACATTTTCACCTTTCCTTTTTAGAACGTGCGTTCTTTTTCTATATAGGCATTATATATCGCTTTTAAATCTTTGTAAAGTAGCAGATATATCGTTTTTATGGATTTTAACGCTATTATTGTTGATTTTTTATCTGTTATGGGTTATAGTATATATAGGGAATAAATACCTGCATATGGAGGTGTATGATGATAAAGAAAGATTTTGGATCCATTATTGCTAATAAAAGAAAAGACCGAAAACTGTCTCAACCACAACTGGCAGCTCTTCTGTGTGAAAGAGGCTTAGATGTAAAAGCTCATTCTATCAGTAAATGGGAAAAAAATGTAAACCTGCCAAATGTTTTACAATTTTTTGCCCTCTGTGAGATTCTTGAGATTTCCGATATAAATAGAACATTCCAGATTGGAACGGATGAGAAACTTTTCTCCAAATTAAATGACGAAGGACAAGCCAAAGTTCTTGACTACATGAACCTATTAATGAAAAGTGGGGAATACATTCGAGAAGAACCAATCATTTATCAATTTCCACGAAGAACTCTCAGTCTCTATGATCTCCCGGTTTCAGCTGGAACAGGACAATTCCTTGATTCCGACCGTTTTTCCGAAATTGAAGTTGGTGATGAAGTATCTTCCAGTGCTGACTTCGGTATCCGGGTATGTGGTGACAGCATGGAGCCTCTCTATCTGGATGGACAGATCATCTGGATTCATAAACAAGAAACACTTGAAGAAGGAGAAATCGGTGTCTTCTTCCTTGATGGTGATGCTTATGTAAAGAAATATCATCAATCCGATTCCGGTATTCAGCTTATTTCTCTAAATAAAAAATATGCCCCTATCCAAGTCACTTCCGGATCCATCTTAAAAACTTTTGGAAAAGTAGTTGGCTAATTTTAAAAGGCTGATGGTTCAGAACGAGGACCTGGATTATTTCGGACTCTGCAGTTCATTGAATGCGACTCCGGAACTAATGAGCTTTAAATTATACAGCCTGACAAAACGAGGCCAGGCTTATCATATGCCGATGGAGATTCAGAGCAATTTCCTGGCGAAATAAAGATCCTGTTCTATATATCATAGTATGAACAGGATCTTTTTATAATGATTTATTTTCTATCTAAAATTTTATTAAACCGACTAAAGACTCCATAGTTTGTGTGTTTGACTTACTGTTTATATCTATCTTCTCCTAAATATTTTTCTAGTCATTGCAATATAAAATTGCTTATACAGTCTCTCCCTTAAGCGTCCTGGTATTCTGGATAATATACAGAGCGACCGATATGACCATCATTATAGCACACAAACCAATCAACAGATCTGATACCATCGGTGTAATGTGGAACCATATAATATGCACCGCTGCAGTTCCATATAATAAAAAGGTTACTATCTTTCCATGCCAGTCTGCACCATGTACTTTTCCTGTCTTTCGTATCACAAGACATCCACTGACTACCATATACAGCTCCTTACCTGCCATTATTACGATTAAAAGAAGCATATGCGGAAAACGAGTAAACAGACAGATTAACATCGCTGCCTGTGTCAGCTTATCAGCCACCGGATCAAGTATTTTTCCTAAATTACTAATCCTATGGAATCTTCTTGCGATATATCCATCAGCAAGATCCGTAAGACCAGACAGCAATAAGATTTCACCAGCTAACAGAGGATTTTTCTTTACACAATAACTCCATATAATTACCGGGATCAGACAAAGCCGAAAAAAAGAAAGAAGATTAGGAACCGTAATAATTCTATTCAAATTTTCTTCCTGATTCACTTCACTCTGCATGTACGGTCATCTCACTTTCCTTTTTTTTAGACATAAACCAATAAAATATAACACAAAATGCTAAAGCAAACACAACACCAAAAACATTTTGAATCACTCTAAGACTAACCGCTCCTTGTAGTCCATAAGTCTCTGCAGCAATGGCTAAAGCACCAAATGTGTTAAATACTGCCTGCCAGCCATATTGTGCTGAAAATCCTACACCGATTCCACCAAGAATTCCTATATATGCATAGATTGACGAAGGAAGCAGAAAATATAATACTGTAAAACATATAACACCTGCAATATTTCCGACAATCCTTTTACGGACTCTGTAGCGCATATCTTCCATAAACGGCAAAATCGCGGACATGGCCGCAATACCAGCCCACATTGCACGTGGCATATTACAAAGTTCTGCAATGCAAAGGACAATCGGTACGCATAAAATCTGACATATCTGCCATTTTGTTCTGGAAGAAGTGATATCAAATTCTTGTATCAGATCTTTCAGATTTCTTTTATAAGTTCTGTTTTTATGATTTCGATAAAATACGAAGCAGGTAAGTGCTGCACCTAAAGCCATTCCGACTAATCGCATCTGATAGCTTTTTCCCGTAACATCATAACCATATAGCAGCAGATACCCAAGAACCAATGTAGATTGATTAAACATGAATGGATTATGGCATCCGAACAGAATCAACACAGCCAGTGCCGCAATATTTAACAGCATTCCCAATACCGGTGAAAACTGATTTGCTAAATGCGGACATACAGTCATAATTACAAAGAACAAAGCCAAAAGCATCGTAGATTGTCCGGTGTGGATCCCCAGATCCGCATTTCTAAACACCATGAGACATAATAAGACTACTACACCTACAATGCTGTTCTCATTTCCAAATAGGATGCTGAAAATACTAACAAAGAAAAAACAAAATGCCATTGTAACAGCTATCTTCACCAGATATACCCACATATGATATAATTTTTCTTTTAGTGTTTCACTCTTTTTCAACAGTTTTTTAGAACCTGCCTGATTTAACTGCAACTCCTGATAAAATGTCATATAAATCCTCCCATCTTCTAATTTATCTTAAAACTATATAATCTCATCTTTCTGCTTTGGCAGCTCTATAACAAATCTGCATCCACCATATTCACGGTTTTCTGCTTTGATTGTTCCTCCGGCACTATCTACAATCCGTTTTACAAGTGCAAGACCTAGGCCATTTCCTTCTGCTTTATGAGATCCATCTACCTGATAGAACTTGTCAAATATTCTGGATTTTACATCATCCTCTATTCCTGGTCCTTCATCTTCCAGAATGAACTTAACAGAATCCTGTTCTTGTTTCAGAAACATCGTAATTGTCCCCTTTGAAGGGCTGAATTTAATCGCATTATCCAAAAGATTTATCCAGATATGCATAAAAAGTCCTTCATTCCCAGTATATTTAACTTCCTCCAATTCTACCTGAAAACCAATTTCTTTTTCTGTCCATTTTGTTTCCAATGAAAGAAATGCCTGGCGGATCTGTTCATCCAGACGATATTCTGTTTTTTTCATTGGTATATTCTGATTCTCTAACTTGGATAACAGCAAAATATTACCAACCAATCCGGAAAGTCTTTGGGTGTTAAATAAGATTTTTTCTACATATTCCTCTTGATCCGGAGACAGTTCTTCTCCCTGAAGCAGCATTGTATATCCTTCAATGGCATTAATCGGGGTCTTAAACTCATGAGAAACATTAGATACAAAATCCATCTGCAGCACCTCTGTTGCACGAAGTTCTTTTGTCATAACGTTAAAACTTTGATAAGATTCTCCAACTTCTGCTATACGGCTGTTCGTTTCCAAATGCTGTTCAAAATCTCCCTGAGAAACTTCCTTCATTGCTTTACTAAGTCTGGTAATTGGTTCCAGTAACTTTGCATTAATAAAGGAAGTGATCAGCCCTGCAATCAATGTATTGAAAATCAAAAGCCAGCCAAGCACAGGTATGCTGCCCGGCAGATTAAAAAAATGATTCAAAAAAGCAAATAATAAAGCAGATATGACTGTTGAAAATACAAGTGCCAGCCAGATTGCACCAGTCAGACAGGATCGGATCCGCAATCCTTTTTCATTCTTTTGTTCCATTATTTTTTCACCACCTTGTATCCAATTCCACGCATTGTTACGATTTCAAAATCAGGGTTATCTTTAAAACGCTCTCTGATTCTTCCTATATGTACCTCTATCGTATGTGGGTCTGCCTCCGTCTCGTATCCCCATACTTCATCCATCAACTGTTGTTTTGTAAATGTTCTGCCTGGCGAAGCTGCAAGCTTATATAAAAGCAGGAATTCTTTTTTAGGCAAAACAAGACTTTCCTTATCAGTTGTAACCGTCATTGCATCATAATCAAACTCTGTTGAACCGATCACAATTTTGTGTTCATTCAGTATCTGTGCACGGCGAAGCAGTGCTCCGACTCTTAAAACCATTTCATTCACATTTACCGGTTTTACCATATAATCGTCACTTCCCGAAAGAAATCCCTGGCGCATATCATCAAAGGAACCTTTCGCAGTGATCATAAGTACCGGTATCTGATATCCTGCTGAACGGAGTTCCGACACCAGTTCATAACCATCCATAACCGGCATCATAATATCAGAAATGATCAGATCAATATATTCCTTATCCAATACTTCTAATGCCTGTGCTCCATCCGATGCACTTTTGACTTGATATCCATTCTTCTCAAGCACTTTTTGGAATAGCTGGCTTAATTCTTTATCATCTTCTACAATCAATATTTGAAACACGTTTTCCTTCCTCCTTATTAAAACAGATACCTTGCCCATCCAAGCAGATGCTGTACCAAAAATATTTTTCTCTGACGTTTCTTTGTTAATTCGATTGGCTCTACATGATATGGATCACGATAGGTTCCATCTTCCAATACCTGGCGGGACACTCTTTCATATTCCATCATGCCCTCTTCCAACTGTTTATTAATATCTTTACTGCGAATTACAAGCATCAGTTCCGTATCCAGATATGCACTTCTCATGTCCATATTAAAGGAACCGATTACAGACAGATCATCATCAATCAGAATACTTTTTCCGTGGTATGAATAACCGCCTTCATATTCCCAGATATTAATTCCTGTACTTAAGATTCTATTTCTGTTTTTCGCATAATCGGCAGCCCCAAATGGATTCCCATTATTCGCAACTGAATTTGTCATGATAGAAAAATCTGAAACGTTCTCTGCAATCTCCTCCCATGTATTATACATCATATCATTACAGATAATATATGGCGTGTGGATCTTCACACGATTTTTTGCATTTTTCATCAATTCTCCCAACTGATACCACACTACTGGTTCTTTGGAACCTGTGTGAATAGGATTTGACACTAATGCAATCTTTTCTGTCTCAAAAGTTTCGTCCGTGTAATCGGTATCGCAGATTCTTTCCTTATTCTCTTCAAAATATTTCTGATAGCCGTTCTGCAGCTCTAAAACTGCGTTCTTTACAGATTTTCTATTTGCCAGTTTTTTATTGTCATGAAAATAACCACTGTCTTCTTGTTCCCATATCGTTTCAAAATACTCTAACAACTGGTTAACTGAATTTTCTTTCTCAGGTTCATCGCAAACCACTAACACGTCTCTGTCATAGTTCTTATGTCCCGGAAAATCACCCAGGAAATAATTGTATGTATTTCTTCCCCCAAGAATATATCTCTTTCCATCTGCAATCAAATATTTATCATGCATTCTACCCATCATCTTCCATGGTTTCAACGGATTGGCCTTATTATACAGTTTAATTTCAACATTCTCATGGGAAGATAATCCATAGAAATACGGATTTCCTTCCATATCAATCCAGCTCTCCATTCCATCTACTAACAGACGAATATGTACACCTCTGTCTGCCGCATCATGCAGTGCTCCTAAAATCAATTTTCCACTTTCATCGGATTGAAATGCAAAAGTAGAAAGAATAATTTCCTTTTTGGCATTCTTGATCAAACGCACTCTTTGTAAAAGCGCTTCTGGATTCTTTTCTATGATTACTGCCCGTTCTGTATTTTCACTGCATTCGTTCCATGACCCATTTTTTGTTTCTTTTTTGGTTGTATTGGACACTTCCGGCTGCTTTTTATATGCAACGCAGATTCCGAGCAATTCATAAAAAGCCACACATAAAAAAATTGCCAGTATAACAAGAAGGATTTTACATATTTTATGCTTTTTCATTGTACATCACCTGATTCCTTTTTATTTCATACTTATATAATACAAAGTGAATCTCAATTTAACCTCAACAAGGTTTGTTTTTTTCATCCATGCAAAATCTTCTTTGTACAACAGACTGTTAGATATAGCAAAAACGGCCTTTCAAAAACAGTTAACTTCTAAATCAACTGTTTTTTGAAAGGTCGTTTCATCAGATTCTTATAGCAATCCAGCAAATAATCTCATAAATAATTGTCCCAGTCGCAAATATGCACTTCGTCCGGTTTGATATTGGTCTGTCACATCACGACATTCTCCCATCGTTCTTATCAGATCATTTTTTATTTCCACAACTGCCTGACAATCTGCCATAAAACAGCCGTTTTCAAAATGGTGATATAAACTTCGATAATCCAGATTAATTGTTCCACAAGTTGCCATACAGTCATCTGCCACACTCATTTTTGCATGACAGAAACCAGGAGTCCACTCATAAACACGAACACCATGTTTAACTAATCCATGATAAAAAGAACGAGTTATATTATAAATGAATTTTTTATCAGGGATACCAGGTGTGATAATTCTTACGTCTACCCCTCGCTTAGCAGCCAGACATAACGCATGCGTCATTTCATCTGTTATGATTAGATATGGAGTCATAAACCAACAATATTTTTCAGCTTTATTTATCATACTGATATAAACTTCTTCTCCTACTTGCTCATTATCCATAGGGCTGTCTGCATAAGGTTGAACAAACCCAGTTTGCTGTGCCGCATAATCATAGTGGAAAAGGTATTTACTAAAATCAGAATCATTAGCAGCCTTATCACTTACTGCATTCCACATTTCCAAAAATGTCACCGTAAGCGACTGAACAGCATCTCCTTCTAAACGAATACCTGTATCTTTCCACTGTCCATACGGGTGTGTGTAATTAAAATATTCGTTTGCTAGATTATATCCACCTGTAAATCCGACTTTTCCATCAATAACTGTTATTTTTCTATGATCACGATTGTTCAAAAACAGATTTAAACCTGGCATAAACGGATTGAATACACGGCAATGAATTCCTATTGCCTCCATCTTTTTCACAAAATCTGTGTTAATAAAGCCTATAGAACCCATATCATCGTAGAATACTCTAACTTCCACACCTGCTTTTACTCGCTCTTCCAGAACATCTTGAATCTTATGCCATGCTTCAGCGTCTTCTATCGCATGATATTCCATAAAGATAAACTTCTGTGCTTTCTCCAAATCCTTAAGCTGTGCCTCTAATCCTTTCACTGCTTCATCAAAATACACAATATCCGTATTCTGATAGATTGGATACTGCGAATTTCTTTGTATGTAACTTGCTATATTTCCTGCTTTCGGAATTGTTTCTTTTATTTTGCTCAAACACTCCTGACTGTCTGGAAGCATTGGTAACAATTTGCTATCAATTTCTGCATATCGCTCACGCATTTTATGTGTGCCACCATTCAAACCAATCAACAAATACAGGCCTACACCCATAATTGGGAAAATTAGAATTAAGATGATCCAAGGCATTTTCATAGAGGATGTCTTATTTGATGCGTACAATCCCAAAACCAAGATCCCACTCAAAATCCTTGTAAATAAATTTATGATTTCTGCATATTCATTCAAGCGTGTTACGATAGTAATAATAAAAATCACTTCCAGAAGAATGCAGATTATGGAAAAACACAGCCGTTTTATCCCATTTTTTGTTTTTGCTTTGCCCTCTAAAGTATCTTGTTTCATATATATTACACCTTCCTACTTGCTCAGTTTTCTCCCTAAATTTCGTGGAACATACCAATTTTGTCTTTTATTCTCTGCATTTCATTATCTGCTTCAATGATAGCTCTTGCAGAATGAAGTAATTCTTCACTTATCTCATCATAGCCAGGCATTTCTTCAATTCCTTTTTTATAGCGAAGTTGATGTTCCAATGTTGCCCAGAAATCCATACCATTGGTTCGAATCTGTAATTCTACACGCATAGGTGTTTTACCCTTAGCAAAAAATACTGGTATTTCAACAATCATATGATAGCTTCGATAACCATTCGATTTTGGATTTTTTATATAATCTTTTATTTCAATAACTTTAATATCATCCTGTTGGGTAATCAAATCTGATATCATATAAATATCGTCAATAAACGCACAAACTATTCGAACGCCTGCTACATCATTGAGATATGTCTGTATATTTTCTGTTGTAAATTCATATCCCATCTTCTGCATTTTATCGTAAATACTATTGGGCTTCTTAATTCTTGTTTTTATAAAAGAAATAGGATTTCGATTGTTCTCAACTGAAAATTCATCATCCAAAACCTCAAGTTTAGTTTGTATCTCCCGAATAGCACAACGATACATCATCATTAAATTATAAAATTTTGTAGCATTATTTAAAAACTGTAGTGATTCCGGACTGTTCATCCTGAGTTTTTTTACTTCATCTTTTGTCATGGAACTTTCCTTTCTACCTCATCCCTGATTTCAAAACATTATTTATTTTGATAGTTGATTCGTTCTCCTTGAATTACTGGATAACAAATCATTTTATCACTATCCAGATTTTCTACATGCATATCTACTGCACTGATCTGGTGGTTTTCATAAGTATTGTAATAATAAATACCTTTTGTAACATTACAACACGACGTATACAATGTGATTTCATATTTTCCATCCGCTACTTCGCAACATCCTCGTTGCTGATCCACAGATCCGAGAATGTGGAAGAATTGGCTAACGCTTTCTTCCTCTGATTCACCTGAAATTGCATTTACCTTTGTAAAAGCTACACGTACAAAGCGTGAGGAAGATGAGAGATCTCCCGGAAGACCTAATCCTCCCATACCTCTACTATATGCATCAAGAGCCAAATTTTCGCAGAAAGTATTTCTGGGCTGTTTAGGAGATAAATACATATAATTATTTAGTTGAAACATCTGCTGTGGAAATGGCGGATTATTCGTAAGCACTCCTACTGGATTGTCATAAATATGCAAACCATCTGACATAGATTCTACCGTAATTGACTCATTCTCATCAGAAATGATCCAGTGTAATTGTGCTAATGGTAATTGCTCGCTGAAAGGAGTATTAACAATATTAATTCGTTCAAGAAGCTCGCGAACTTCAACTAAAGAAGAACACTGACTTAAAATCCACGGAATAAATTCAAACTGTGCAATATTTTCCACATCTGGCTTAATCGCGGCATAAACAGCATTTCCGACAAAATTCAGTCCTGCCATTGCCACTCCTTTTTCATTCATAGCATCATAATACAAAGGATAATCCTCTGCAACATGAGCCATTCCAATAATTGCATAATGATTTTTCATATCGCCAACATGGCGAAAATTAAACGCATAATTACGTGGTGTAATTACTATCTGATCACCATAAGAGAATTCATAATCGAGGGTTCGTCCAAAGTAAAAATCTTTTGTTTTATAAGTTGCTGCTGTACACATGATCGTTTATCCTCCTAAATAGATTGAAATATGTCAATGAATTTTTTTCTTGAACAATAGTATAGCACAATCTTTTATTTTGTTCCAACTTCATACATGATCATAACATGTAAACTTTAAACTATTTTCCTAGATTATTTCTCCATCAGTTTTTCAAACCAGGTATCCATAGCTAGGATGAATTGACCTACGTCTGGCAATTCTTGCAGCATTTCGTTTAGGGTTTTGTGCTTCACATATTTCTGCACATACACCCAAAAGACAACGCTACTGGCTTCTGATACAATGTCAGCTATGGTTTTGCGCATAAGCTCTTCAAATTCAGCAATTTCTTCTTTCGGAACAACATCATATGTGGTGACAGTATGGAGCCTCTCTATCTGGATGGACAGATCATCTGGATTCATAAACAAGAAACTCTTGAAGAAGGAGAAATCGGTGTCTTTTTCCTCGATGGTGATGCTTATGTAAAGAAATATCATCAATCTGATTCCGGTATCCAATTTATTTCTCTAAATAAAAAATATGCTCCTATCCAAGTCACTTCCGGCTCCACCTTAAAAACTTTTGGAAAAGTAGTTGGCTAATTTTAAAAGGCTGATGCATTAACAGTAAACTTGCAGGGCGTCTTTTTTCACCATTTTGCATGGCTTATAGCGTTCACAAAACACATTCACAAAATCTTCGCAAAAATTAGCACTCACCTCTTGACAGTGCTAATAATACGTGTTATATTACGGATAGAACAAAGGAAGAGAGATAAAAGAAAAGGTATTCCAGATGTTCGAAGAACTAGAAATGATAATACAGCAGACTGGATCGTGAAGATCTAGGGAGCTTTTGAAAGGAGATATGACTTATGTTAATGCCTAGTATTTTTGGAGAAAACTTATTTGATGATTTCTTTACACCATTCTATTATGATGACAAAGATGAGAAGAAAGCGGAAAAGAAGCTGTACGGAAGAAGAGCACAGAATCTCCTGAAGACAGATATTAAGGAAAAACCGGAAGGTTATGAACTGATTGTTGATGTTCCTGGCTTCAAGAAAGATGAAGTCAAAGTTGCATTGAAAGATGGTTACTTAACTGTCAGTGCAGCAAAAGGTCTGGATGAAGACGATGAAGATAAGAAGGGACACTACATCAGACGTGAACGTTACGCAGGAGCCTGCGAGCGAAGCTTTTATGTAGGCGAAGAAGTGACTCAGGAAGACATTAAAGGTGAATACAAACATGGTATCCTGAAACTGTTTGTTCCGAAGAAAGAAGCAAAACCAGTTTCCAATGATCCGAAATATATAACCATTGAATGATAATGATAACATCTGATTGATAAAAAGCTCGTGGTGTTGCCCGAAGATTTCGGGCAGTACCCTTTAAATATAATTGTAAGTAACAGTCGAAAGACTTGAATATAGATTTGTTTGTCATGAAAAGGAGAGATGACTTATGTTAATGCCTAGTATTTTTGGAGAAAACTTATTTGATGATGATTGGATGAATTTCCCGTTTAACGATGAGTTTTGGGGCAAGAAGAATCCGCTTTATGGTAAACATGCGCAGAACATGATGAAAACGGATATCCGTGAAACAAACGGTAGCTATGAACTGGATGTCGATCTTCCGGGATTTAAGAAAGACGAGATTCAGGTACAGCTGAAAGATGGTTATCTGGTACTTTCTGCTGCAAAGGGACTGGATAAAGATGAAAAAGATAAAGAAGGTAATTATATCAGGCGTGAACGCTATGCGGGCAGCATGTGCCGAAGCTTTTATGTAGGCGATGCAGTAAGCGAAGAAGACATTCATGCAAAATATGAAGATGGTATTCTGAAACTGTCCGTGCCAAAGAAAGCACCTGAGAAAATAGAAAAAGATGGTTATATTGCCATTGAAGGTTAAGGAAATCTCCTTATAGTCGGGCTGTCGCATCAATGATTAGGAAATCATAGGTGCGGCAGCATCTTTTTGCCGTTTTTAAGGCGAAATATTCTCTCCTTTCATTCTGTTTCTACAAGAAGGCGAACTTTAATAAACCTTTTCTGGAAAAAGGTTCGTTTTCAGGATTTACTTTTGACCTGTCAAAATCAGGCGGTTTGTTTGAGTGGAAATAAATGCCGCCCTGTCCTTCCTGCCTGAATCTTATGATGAAGCTTGTTTATGTTATACCCGATCGCCAGCAAGATACTCTGGGCGGTTACATTTGCTTTCCTTCGATATAAATATCGCCTGAATTCCATATACAAAAGTTCTTTTAATTCTATTACTATCTGTTCGTTCTCCATTTTCACCTAATCTCTTTCTTCCCAGTAATCATAAGCATCGTCATACCCCTCATCGTAATCTCCATCCCCAAATTCTTCTGCGAAATCATCTGCATTATCATATTCTTCGGCATCATACGGATCATAATTTTTTTCTGAAGATAAACATTTCTTTGATTTTTTGTATTTAATATCTGAGAGCTAAGAATAGCAGGGACAGGCAGTGTATATACACTGCCGGGCATTCGCCTCAAAAGCGGGACCCTCCCCACTTTTGGAATCTTCGCTTCGCTCGATTTTATGAAAACATAAAGGAGATTTTTATATGGCAAACAGAAAAAGAGATGTACAGATACTGCTCTGGGTTACTCCGGAGGAAAAGAAGATGATCCGCAAGAGGATGATTCTATCCAAGACCTCTAACATGAGCGTGTATCTGCGTAAGATGGCGATTGATGGCATGATTGTCAATACAGATACCACTTATTTGAAAGCAATGTATCAGGAAATGCACAAGATTGGTGTGAACATCAACCAGCTTGCCAAAGTTGCAAACACCGTAGGTACTGCCACACCGCAAGATATAGAAGAGCTGAAAGAAATGGTGAAAAAGATATGGCTTACATTAAGATCTTTCCAATCAAATCTACAGTGAAAAAGGCTGTGGCCTATATCACGAATCCAGATAAGACGGATGAACAAAAACTCGTCTCTTCGTTTGGCTGTTCTCCGGAAACTGCGGATCTGGAATTTGCCATGACAGCAGAAATGGGAAAAAATAATGTCATGGAAAAGGGAGATAACCTCGCCTGGCACATGATCATTTCCTATCATCCCAATGATCTCACCGATCCAAAACTTGCCCATGAGGTCAGCACCAAAATCGCAGATTCTGTTCTGAAGGGAAAATATGAATATGTGCTTACCACACATACAGATAAAAAACATATTCACAGCCACTTGCTTTTTAATGCTACCAGCTTCACGGATTATCATAAATATGTTTCTAATAAACGCACCTACCATAAGATCTGCCAGATCAGTAACCGCATCTGCAAAGAACATGGGCTGTCTACTTCTATGCCAACTTCTGAAGCCGGACGTTCCTATAAAGAAGATATGGAATATAAGCGAGGACAGAGCTGGAAGGCAAAACTAAAATATCAGATTGACCGTGCCATCTGGACATCTGTGACTTACGATGAATTTCTTTTGAAGATGAAAGAAGCCGGTTATGAAACTCGTCAGGGAAAGTACCTGGCGTTCCGTGCGCCAGGAGCTGTCAACTTTATCAATGTGAAGACACTGGGAACCTATTATGCAGATGATCATTTACTGGTTCGTCTTGAAAAAAATCGTTGCAAGGCTCGCACTCCTCAGAAAAAAATAACCGTGTCTGGCTTTTCGTTGAAATGACCACTTACCTGTCCGATCATAATAAAGCAGGATTTGAACACTGGGCAAAGTTGAATAATCTGAAAGAAGCTGCCCGGACTTTCAACTATCTATCTGAACATAATCTACTGAATTATGAAGATTTTAAAAATCATGTAGCTGATTCCGCTGATGCAATTCAAGCTACAGAATCCAAAATACAGTCTCTGAATAAACAGCTGGATGCACAACGGCTGCTCCAAAAACGCTGTGATGTTTACCGCCATTGCAGAACTGTTTTACTTGCTGAAAAAGATGCTCCTGATAAAAAAGCATATCAGAAACAACATCAGGCAGAGTACCAGCTGCATGATACTACCCTTCAGGAATTATCTGGTCTTGGAATAAAAAAACTGCCCTCACAGGAAAAATTGCAGAAGCAGCTTCAGCAACTGGAAACAGAACTGGCAGCTACCCAGAAAGAACTCACACAGCTTCAGGCAGATCAGCGAACTCTGCATATTGTACAAAGCAACTTTTCCTCTATGCTCCAGGATGCTAATATTCTTCCAGAATTATCCTCTGAAAATCCGGAGCAATCCATTTAAGCAAAAAAATAAGAGGATACCCGTACTCGATTTTCTCAAGTTTGGTATCCTCTCATCTATTTTAGCTTTCGTTCCTTAAGTCAGCTCAACCCCTTTCTGTAGATTATCTTTTCCCGACTTCTGACCAAGTTTTTCTTTGTTCTCTTTCAGACGATCATGGATGGATTTCTTTTTTTCTCCTGCTGATCTATCGGAGTTTTTTACAGTAACGGCTTCTGACTGTACCTCTTTATGATTAGCTGCTGACTCTTTCTCATTTACTTCTGTAGCTATATCAGGAGATTTTTCCACCAGTCCACAATATTCATACAGGTAAGGTAAGATGTGTTCCTGGACATCTCGCTGATCTTCGATTCCTTTCATATGTTCAATGATATCGCCCTCACCGGTACCCAGCATGATCTTTCCTGTTACCTTGTGAATCTCTGAATCTATAGAACAAAGCACCATATATCCAACCGAATACAGGTCATCCCATTTATCATTTGCCTGATTTTCCTTCAAGAAAGTCTGATCCAATGCTCCAAGTTTTTCATTTGCTTCTTTAAACGGCAGATACTTTCCGGTTTCCATTTCTCTGTATTCACTAAATACAATTTTTACCATTGGCTCTAAATCCTTTTTTTCAGGAATGGAATAATCGTTGATTCTCTGCAAAAGAACCTGTGCCTTTGTACTTAGTTCATCACTTTCGTCCATCACATCTTTTAAAAATCCGGAATATTCTTTTTTCCCACGTCCTGCATACAGATCATATTCTATTTCTTTGACCAGTGTTTCCTTATCATCAACGTTATCCCGGAACTCATAAGTATCAAAGTCTTCTGCCAGGTCTACCAGCGCATAAGCGATTGCTTCCGCTGTCATATGCTCCGGATAAATATCCTGCTTTTCCTGGGCTGTCATAAAATATTTGAAGTCCGGGAACCGCTCTCTAAGCTCCTGTATTGCTTCCAGAACCAATGGATGCTCACGGTAATATGAAATTGAATCAATGTTATCCGCATAAATCGTATGCCCTTTTATTAAGGTCATCGGACCATCCAGATAATCCGGAAGGGATGAATCGTGTAACTCAAATCCCATTCCATTTCCCATATAGCTTAATCTCGGATCTGCCAAGATCTGCTTATATCTGTCCGTGACCTGTTCAACGGTAAGCCCGTCAAAATAATTTCCCATAGACGGAAACTCCTCACATACAGCTGCAAAGAATGTGATAGTTGCTCCCGTTTTCTGCTGATAGCTCTCTGCTGCTTTTCTGATTTCTTCTCTCCGCTCTTTCTCTCCAAATCCGTTGTTCAACACATTATCAACCATATTATAATTCTGCTCCTCCAGTTCCAGTTATTTTTCTCTATTGTCAACTACAATCAATATCATTTCCCTTTGCTGTTTTATCATGATCATGTTCCTGTTGACCTTTTTGTTTTATTGCATTCAGTTTATCGTGAATGCTCTGCTTTCCGCTGTTCTCAGGCTCTTCGGAACTTCCTTGCTCGTCCATATTTAAGAGTGCATTTAACTCTGACAGACGTTCCATCATCTGATTCAGCTCCTTCTCTTTTGGAAATGGCTTTACCACTTCCTGTTTTGCATTTTCCAGCTGTTCTTTTACTGTTTCTAGTTTCTGCTCCGCATCTGCCAGTTTCTTCGGATAACTTTCCAATAAATTGTTAATACGGGCAATGTTTCCAAGTGGATCTGAACCTAATGGAAGCGAAGATACTGCTGTGTGTTTCACTGAAAGAATAAATTCTTTATGCGAATAATTCAGTTTCAGTAATTTTCCCTTCACAAAGCCTGCCGGATAATATTCGCCGGCGATCCGTATCATATCCTTTTCAGTTTGAACGGTCTCCAGAATCAACTGATATATTTCTTCTACCAGATCCTGCTCTCTGCTATATGTATGCAGTAAAACATCAAAATCAATATTTTTCTTTACCAGTTCAGCATAAGCATTGATTGTCTGTTCTTTTTGATCACATCGAATCCTATCGCCATCTGATTTGATATGATTCGATGTGATATTACTCTGATTATTATAATTCATATAAGTCTTATTATATAGCGGTACCGTTTTGGGAACCTCTTGAAGTCCGTTTTGGGGCACTTCTGAGGTATCTGTTTCGGCACCTCTGAGGTGCTTATTCATCACCTCAGGAGTTCCCCTTTCGATACTTCTATGTACCACATCTTTTTCCTGTGAAGTTCCCATTTCATTACTTCTTTGACTACTCTGATGTGCCATAAAGCTCTTAACATATATAATGTTCGGCAATCCAAAGCCTCTCTTTTTCTTTTCAATCAGTCCGATTTTCTCCAATTCTGTGAGATAATCCATTGCTTTTTTCTTAGAGAATCCCAAGTCACTCTGTATCTCCGTGATCTGATAGATAATGTACACCTTGTTTTCTTCGTCAAGCCATTTATTTTTCATTGACAGTCCCATTCTATCCAGAAGTACCGAGTAAAGGACTTTAGCTGATAAAGACAGTGCGGAAAATGCTTCATCTAATAATAATATCCTTGGAATCCGGATAAAACTGAACTGATCAGCCTGAGTGCCATAATAGTATTCAAAATTCATACTGTTATCTCACCTCTTTTCCATTGATCCAGAAGTTCCAGAATTACACTTTCCATATCTTCTGCCGTATATTTATCAGAGAAGAAATTTCTCAGTTTTTTCTCTGACAATATGATTTTCTGTTCCTGCTTCCTTCCAGGCTGGCTGTTTACCAGTATGGAAATCATTTTCGCCTGCGTCATCGGTTCTGCTTCAAGTGCTGTGCGGAGTGCCGCTACCTGAACTGCTTTAACCGTACCATTTTCTTTGATGTATTCAAATAACCATGTTTGAATCTCTTTGTCAATATAGGAAATGTCAACCGCAACGGTAAAGGGCAGCCGCTTCTTGTCTACATAATCAAGTAATTCAGGAATTAATTCAGTCAAACGAATAAACCTCCTGATTGTATTTTTACTTTCCCCGGTTTCTTTTCCTATCAATTCTGCCGTTTCAAAATTCCGCCCAACTTGGGTGGAATTATTTTTTGATGGTCTTCCTGCCTGTCTTTTCATAGCATCCATTTTCATTTTATATGCAAATGCTTTTTCACTTGGAAGCAATTCTTCTCGTTGAATATTAGCATCTACCATTACTACTACTGCATCATCATCGTCCATATCCCGCACAATGGCCGGTATTGTTTCCAGTCCTGCTTTTATCGCTGCGTGCATTCTTCGATGCCCGGATATCATCTCATAGCTGCTATTCTTATCTGGCCTTACTAAAACAGGTGTCAGCACACCATTCTGTTTAATACTCTCTACCAGGTCATCCATCCTGGATATCTTCAGCAGTCTCAATATCGTATTCTTCGAGAAGCTGACGAATGATATTTCTTTTTCCATCGGTCATTTGTACTCTGTGTACAGGTTTCTTTTGTCTTGCCATAATAAAAGACCCTCCTAATGATATTTATTTTATCATAGAAGGACCTTATGATGGTTATTTTACAGAAAAAGGTTCACAGGCTCGGTTCTTTTTCAGTTACCTATTTTTTCATTCATTCTTTTGTTTCTTCTGACCACTAACAAAGCATCCAACAATTCCTAATATTGCGGTAATTGCTGTGATAATGACTGTCACATTCATTTGACCAATCAATTCTGAATGTCCAAACGCAACAATATTATTCAAATAGTCTGCATAACTTCCTACGGTTTCCGTAAGCGTGACGAAATAAAATAGCGTCACAGAAATAATAATGGAAGCAATCAGTTCTATGATACCTGTTTTAACCCAAAATTGTACTGTACTCAGAGCGCATCCTATTCCTAACCCCAGTATTACTTTTACGTCATATTTTCCAAGTGCAGACGCATATACCAGATAGGCGACCAGTGACACAAGACATAACAAAGGAATCGCTGCCTGAATATAAAAACCTATTGTTCTATTTTTTAATGATTTCACTTTTTCTCCTCCTTTCCTGCATCAGAACTTCTTTTCACTTCACCTCGTACATATAATCCTATAAATGCAATTGTCATAATTGCAAATACAGCAATCAATACTTTTAATGTAATACTCCACCACGGTGTGATTGATACGATTCTGCTGTCCTCGGACAATCCATTCATTGCTGCTGAATGGCTGAATGCATAAATTGTATTTTTCGTCATATCACGCAATCTTAAAAGGACAATTCCATCATCGGTCTGGTTAAGATAATCCACAATCACAGGTCCTGAAACCTTATCAAAGTCAAAACAAATCATATCTGTATATCCCATCAACTGATCTACAAAATGTGAAGCATAATCTGTCACAGCCGCATCTGTAATCAAATGTCCTTTGAATCCCCATTCGCCTCTTACAACTTCGTAATTCAGTGCTGCGCAAGCAGGTGAATATGTCAATCCCTGTCTTCCATAAATTTCCATTGCGCCCAAAACACCACCAAGATCATTTCGCATTGCTCCCTCAAATCCTCTCAATGATCCTTCTCTGAATGCCTGCTCACGATAGAAATAACTAATACCACCTCTCTGAGTTTCAAAATCATTTCCACAAAAATGCTTTGGTCCTGCAATAACTCCTCGTTCCTGCTCTGCAGATAAAACAATCGTTCCAACATAATAATTTACATTAGAATCCTCAGAATAATATTCCTCGTTTCTTCCACTGAACGGAGTACGTCTCAAATCCAGTCCACCAGTCCATGCCTCATTGCATCCCTGAAATAAAACTTCCTCACCTTGAAGAAATCCTCTTTCCTCCTGTAGTTCTTTATTCCAGCTTGCTGCAATAACAGAGGTATAATTACCTCCAAATTCAGTATACGAATTCGGATTCTTTTCCTCATCCGTTCCAAATCCTAATAATTCAGGGAATGATGCATCTGATCCATTGCATCCGTCACTGGAATGTGTTTCAGGAAGCACAATAGAATTTATCTCTGAAGTCCCCTGTACATTTGGGAATAAAGATGCCATTTCTTCAATTGTCATTTGGTCTAAAAATGCATTCCATGTTTCAGTATCATCATAATCGACATCCCGCATCATTGCAAATGTAATTCCATTATCTGCTTCTCCCTGATTCATTTCTGAAGCGGAAGGTGCATCCTCTGCTTTTTGGTATACCTCTCCCTGTAGTTTTGTTTTCATTTCTTCTCCAACTACAGGTACACTGACTGCCTCCGTCGGGAATGTTGCTGCCCAGTCTGAACGACTGAGATAAGTAACGTTAACTCCAGTATCCTCTGACCAATAGTTAATGTCCTGTTCACCAAAACGGTTTGTAACTCTTTCCCCAGTTGCTTTGCTATACGCATAACTGTCTGTATCTGGTTTTTCATTGTCCGGAATCCCATCAGTGAACTTATAAACACAACTTTCATTCAAAGTAACGTCTTCTGTTCCATCCTGATTAAACATTCCGACATATCCCTGCACCGCCAATATATTATTCAATGCATCGTGAGAACTCTCTCCCACTGCAAAATAATAATCTCCTGCACTTAGAATATATCCTTCTGCCCCATTCTGATCATAACTTGCAAGAAGGTAACGATCCACTGGCACCTGCACAGTCTCCGTTCCATCTGGATCTAACAGACTGCTCTTTTCATATCCCACAAACTGAATCGCACTCTTTTCCACTTCATTAAGACGCTCATACTCTCCATATGGAGTCTGTGCATAAACTAAAACTGCACATTTTCCTGGTTTTTCACCTATATTGCGGACTTCCACATTCACCATATACTGGTCGGTTTCTGCATCATACTCTACCCCTGTGATCTGCTGTTCAAAATCCGTATAAGACATTCCCCATCCAAATGTAAAGCACATTTCATCCGCATAATTCCATGCACCTGCCGAGCGGAAACAGCCAACATCTGAAGCTGCATTTCCACTTCCTGTAATGCAGTCTGCATACCTCGTCTCGTAATATTTATAACCTATATAAATATTTTCCTGCTCAACAGTCACATACTGTGTGCTTTCATCCGTCACAATGCCATCATCATACATGGTATCAACATTAGACCATGTCGGAGCATTTCCACATGCGTTCACAATTGCCGGAGAAGACAACGAACTGGCTGCGAATGTATCACTTAAACGTCCAGAAGGATTTACTTCGCCATCCAGTATTTTTGCCACACCAGTTAATCCAGTATTTCCAGGTGAACCAATCCATAAACATGCATCTACATTATAATCATCTAACCAATCCAACTCCATAAAATAAGTTGTATTGATAACCACAATAATCTTATCAAAATGCTCTTTTACAATCTCTAACATATCTTTTTCATTTTGATGCAATGCAAGACTGCTGATTGTCTCTCCTGTGGTTTCATCCACCTCGCTGACCGGCATATCACGTCCTTCTCCCGCTTCCCTTGCAAGTACGACAATTGCCGCATCATTATAATCATCCAGTGAATCTAATACTTCTTCCGTGTAAATACTCTTAGGTGCTTCACAGTTGCCTGTTCCCATATAATTCTTGATACCATCACCCCAAGGTGGAAATCCTCCCTCACCTGTTCGTGGCTCCATACTGCTATAGGCATTGTACAATGTATCATTTATCTCGAATCCTTCATTGCTCAAGGCTTCATAGAAGTCAACAGTCAAATCCCCATTTTTGTATGTTCTCGATCCTGCTGCTGAAGTGTGATATAGCGGATTATATGCAGCAAACCCAAATAAGCTGACTTTTTTCCCAGTTTCCAATGGCAGTGTTCCATCATTCGATAATAATACTGCACCTTCTTCTTCCTCTCGCTCGATGTGATCGTAAACATCAGCCTCTAACTTTTTTAAATTGTCTTCTGTAAAATCCCCATACGAACTTGCATAAATAATCCTCGTATCTGTATCAGATACCATCTTTGTCGTTTTTACCCCCAAAAATGAATTTACCTGTGAGGCGTAACTCTCCGCACATACACTTCCAAAAGAAGTAAAAGCCAACAAAAATGCTGATACACTGGCGAATCCTCGAAATGCCAGATTACTTTTATTTCTCGTTCCCATAATTTTCCTCTCTTTCTTTAAATTACGCTATGTGTGCACCATTACGTTGTAATCATTGTAAGAGAAAAGCAATAAAAGCTCAATATATTATGCATATCCTGTCTTTATCGGTACATATTCTGTAAATTCAAATTATCTTTACTGAATTTTTATTTTTAAGTATGATTTCTGATGCCAATTTGCATTAATTTTTCTGACAAAATGCAGTATGGTAAAGAAAGTATAAGAAGTCAGGAGATTTATCATGAGTCAGGCAAAAGTAGATCGTTATAAAGAAGAAAAAAAGAACCGAAAAAAATCATGGCAAAAGAAAAAAGAATCCGTATCTTTGTTTTTTACAATCTGCCGTGCCTCATCTGGCTCATGCAGAGTTCGGCACCGGAATCAAGATTTGTAACATAAAAATCTGATTCTTTGTCTGAACAGTAATAGTTCCATTGTATTTTTCAGCAGTATAACGGATACTCTTCATACCGTATCCATGATCTGCCTTGTTTTTCTTAGTTGTAAGCGGAAGACCTTTTTCAAATTGCAGCTTTCCCTCATAGTAATTCTGAACCTGAATTACCATAAGATCACTCTGAATGATTAATTTTGTACTTACGACACGCTTATCCGGATCTGTCACTTTCATGACTGCTGTAATAGCATTATCCAATGCATTTCCAAATATTGCATAAATATCTTCTACCCTCATAAAATCAAGATGTTCTCCATCTGCCATGCAAGTCCAGCAAATATCATGATTTTTGCAGAACAATGCTTTTTCCATCAATACAATGTCAAGTGCACGGTTTCCTGTCTTTAACGCAGTATCATAAATCATGATGTCATTTTCAAGTTCTTCCAGATACTCATTTTTCTCTTTTCCATCATCCATACTTTTTAATGCACGAATCTGATGTTTTAAATCATGGCATTTCCGGTTAATATTTTCAATGGTATCCGCAGTCATTTTATATTGCCTGTTTTGCAAATAAAGAGCCGTGTTAATTCCATTTAACTCCCGATGAAGCTGAATCAGATTTTTCTGATTGATCTGAACAATCAATGCATACACACAGCACAGACAGTCCATACCACAAAGAATCATTCGATACCATCTGCCAACCTCAAACCCAGCCACCTTTGCTCCCTCTAGAATCCCAAGCAACCATATAATTACAATAATCGTCGTCAACGGAAAAACCAATTTCTTGTCTGCCACAAATCTTCCATTATCCGGTATTTTTTTTGCACAGAAAAAATATGCCATTACATAAACCAGCACATAGCACCCTACACTTACCACCTTGCTTTCCCCTCCGGCAAGATTATATATCTGCATAAGACTATAAGATATATGCTGTACTGCAAAAGCACAAGTAGAACAATATACCGCCTGCACAATAGACTGCCCCATGCATATCCATACAAATAAAATGCTTATTATCAGATAAACTGCCCAGTAGAAAATTTCTCCAGCTACTGAATCCGGTTTTCCCACAAATTCATTATAAAAGCCGACCAAAATCAACATACTTATACTTAAAACCGTTGCAATCAGTACGAAATGTTTTCTTTTCCTCACAGGTTTTAAGAAAAGAAGACACGCACAAATCAACTCGACCATATAGGAAACATTTAACCAATATTTCATCATATCTCAATTCCTCCCATATAGTTTGCAAGTGCCTGTAAAAACTCTTTTTTACGTGGACGGCTGATTTTAAGATGTTCACCTTGAAGAATTACATCTTCTTTCTCCACACCATTTACATATTTCAAATTCACAAGATAACAATTATTACACCGTTTAAATGAGAGTCCTTCCAACTGCTGCTCCAAATCTTTTAACGAAGCTTTCTGACAGAATTCTCCATGTTTTGTGTGGTATAAAAGATAATGTCCGTCTACTTCCACAAAAAACAGTTCATCCGATGAAATAATCTGCATTCCTCTTGGTGTTGTCAGTACAATATTTTTTGACCGCTGATTAGAAATAATATCTAAAGCATTCAAAAGCTTCATGGCAAAAGAATAGTAGTTCACTGGTTTGATTATAAAATCAAGCGCCCGCACCTCATATCCCCGGATTGCCATCTGAGCCATATTGGTTACAAAGAAAATAAGAACTTCTTTGTCTTTCTGTCTGATTTTCTTCGCCGTGTCAATTCCATTAGTTCCGTCCATGTCAATATCAAGACAGATCAGATCATACGATGCATCAAATTGCTGCAAAAATACGTCTCCAGAACAATAAGTTTTTATCTCCAGTTTTATGGCATTTTCCTTTTGAAACTGTTCAAAACATTCCTGTAAGGAATCCCTTTCTTCCTGCTCATCGTCCACTATTGCAATTTTTCTCATATCCGCTCCCCATATTACTATCTGTCATATAAAAATAATTTACAGAGTATGCTTGTTTCAAACATACTCTGCATTCTATTATAACAGATTTCTTCTTTTCCTTAAAGATTAATTACTTTCTCTCCTTTTTCTCTCCTTCCGGGAAAATAATCTTGAATACAAAAAAATAGATAACCATGGATACTCCACCCGTAATAAATGTAACTAATAAATTATAGACTGCCGGTGCAAAAAAATGTTGTGCAATCGGCATCCACAATCCATTAATCCCATTGCAAACAAGCGAAATTAATATCCATGCGATAAAATACCATAAAATCTGCCATGCAATATTCCCATGACTTTTAAACGTAATATTTCTCTGTAAAGGAAAATTGACACACTGTGCCAAAAATGTTCCCAGCTCATAACTGATAAAATATCCCAGTCCACCGCCGATGATTACCTCTCCCGCTGCATTTCTTGCAACTTCATAGCCTAAAATATTCCACTTATAATCTATTCCAAATACATGCATCGGAATCTGAGGCCACATAAATTCTTGTCCAGCATATTCAATACCGAACATGTAAGGGAAAAATGTAAACATCAGATACTGTAAGACTGTAACTCCCATACTAAAAACCCAGAAATATAACAACTGTATCAGAAGTTTTGCGATTTTTTCATGTTTTTTCTCAAATTCTTCCCATTTCTTACGCATGGCACACCTCCTCAATGTACGCTGTAGCTTCCTTATTTTTCATTACCAGCACTTTTGCTACTGCACTCCCATAAGGACTTTCTGCTTTAACAAAAAGTTCCTTTGCTGTATCCGGTTTCACAATCACCATTGCTTCTCCATAATAAGTATCTGCTGTATCTCCGTGATAACTTCTTTCATAATATGGACATGCGCTACCAATACCAAGAATTTTTCCACCTTCAACAGTTACTCTAATGCTGCCACGTATCATTGGCTTCCACTCACCCTCGAAATCTGTATACTTCATTCTGATATAAACAAGATCATCCTCTCTCACAATTTCCTGTTCTGGTGCTAAAGTCAATCTAGTTTCTGCATCTGCTGTTTTCAAAATCTTTTCTGCGATTTTGCAATTATTTTCATCGTAAGAAACCGCTTTTAATTCTCCACTGTGATACGCAACATGAAAATTTGTTTTACAATCTTTCTTTATATTCTTTGTTCCTACACATTCCCCATTTACATAAAGTGAAACATGATGTGCTCTGGCATACACTTCCACAGAAGTTTTCTTTCCCTCACATCCTTCAAAAGACCAGCTCTCTATTGCATTACTCATCTTCCATGCGGAAGGAGAATGAGCTTCATGTGCATAATGCACCGGGACAACGCCAATTCCTATTTTTTCCAGACCAAATGCAACTTTCGTATAAGTCAATTCAGCCAATGGTTTTCCCGTAAGATCAATTCTTCCGGAACCTGCGCTTACCCATCCAGGTCCATTATCAAAACGCTTTGCATATTCTTTGTATTCCCATGAACCAATTCCTACCTCTCCAAGATAATCCATGCCAGCCCATACAAAATCACCTATAATTCGCGGTTCTTCTTTTGCCATTTCTATAAACTTATATGCATCTGCGCAGAAAGTTTCACTGCCTAAAATAATACGATTCGGATATTTTTTCAAATCATGACGGTAACGCTTGATTCCGTAGTTATAGCCTGCCACATCCATTTTTGCAAAAGCATCCTTCGTCTTCACATCACATGGATACAATGTTGCACCTGTTTTCATGAAATCGGCTCCTAAAACTCCTGCCAGTTCATTAAAAAATTCGCTGCCGACAGATTTTTTCTTCTTTACATCCTTTGCTGTCTGATCTGCCTTTTTGTCACTGTATACACCTAATCCCATCGAACTTAAGAAATTAAAGAAAATATTGATTCCACAGGTAACAGGTCGTGTACCATCCAGTACATGAAGTGTCTCTGTCAGATTTTCACAAAGCTTAATTCCTTTTTTCTGTGCAGTCTCTGACACTTCATTTCCAGTAGAATACATAATGACAGAAGGATGATTATAATCTTTTGCAACTAAATCAGCTATATCTGTTTTGTAATTATCTAAAATTATATCTGCATAATCGTATTTTGTTTTATGAATATACCAGCCATCAATATACTCATCCATTACAAGCATACCAAATTCATCACATGCATCTAACATTGCTTTTGAGCACGGATTATGTGCACTCCGGATTGCATTATATCCATTTTCCTGCAAAATACGGATTTTTCTGCGTTCTGCAAAGTCGTATGCACACGCACCTAACAATCCATTATCATGATGAATACATGCCCCTCTTAAAATGACACGTTTCCCATTGATGCAAAAGCCGTGCTCTGCATCACAAGTAACAGTACGGATTCCGAATCTTACTTCCTGAATATCCTCACCAAATGTAACCCGACAAGTATAGAGTTTCGGATATTTCGGACTCCAGAGTTCTGTTTGTTCAAGTACCATTTCTGTGTGATATTCCACAGTTTTTTCTTTTACATCACAAATGGCGTTTTCCACAGTATCTTCTGACTGTATTGTCTTGGAAACAATAAGTTTTTCTCCATCAAATATCTCAGTACAGAGCATTCCCACGCCAGTTGTCTTTACATCTACCGCAATCTTTTTTTTCTGATAATCAAGTGTTTTTACACGAATTTCATCCCGTAAAATATGCTCCGTCGGAAATATGTAAAGCCATACCGGACGATAAATTCCCGTTCCGGAATACCATCTGCTGTTCGGCTGGTCACTGTTTACTACAGTTACTTTTATCTCATTATCTGCCCCATAGTTCACAGACTCTGTGATATCCACATAGAATCCTGTATATCCGTATTCATGATAAGCGGCTTTTTTCCGATTTACATAGACAGTCGCTTTGCGATATATCCCTTCAAACTCTAAGAGCAGTTTTTTTCCATTCCATTTTTCCGATATATGTAAATTTCTCTCATAAGTATAATCCTGTGCCTCAATCCATCCCGTATTTACACCTCCAGCACTTGTCTCACTTTTTTCATCAAGAAGCATTGCATCATGCGGCACATCTGTTGCAAATTGTGTCTCCCTTTTTCCTGTCACATAACAGATCCAGTTCTTATTCAAAGATAATTTTTCCATCTAAGTAATTCCTCCCAAAACCACATATTTTTTGTCCGGATAATTCTGACCAAGAAACTTCTTTTCACTTTTTCAATCATGCTCTATCTATGGCTTGTTACCTTGCAAAAAACTGATGATTTTATTTTACTTACCTCCATCAAAATAACAAGAGGCTGTGCATGCATTGCAGGATGGCGTTCATAAATTGCAGTCTTTTTTCCTATTTTTTCTCATTTGTGCTGCTGCATTTTTTAACATATTAAAATATATCAACCAAAATGGTTAAAATATCACAATCAGCTTTAGTACAACAGAGTGGTAATGATATTTATTTTATCATAGAAGGACCTTGTGATGGTTATTTTACAGAAAAAGTTTCACAGGCTCCTTTTCTTTTTCATGATACATAAATTTATACTTAAACCAGCGTAATCATCTACACCGATAATATTTCAAATAAATGACCACATATTACTCCAATGGCATATTCGATGATATCCCACAATTTCAATATCATACAGCTTACAGCAAGAACAAACACTGCTATTCCAAAATTTTGCCACTGTTGCAATGACAAAGCAATCACTGCGCACATTATGAAAATTGCATTAACCAGAACCGCTGCCAGATAATGTATTTTCGATAAGATACTGACTGTAAAAGATAAAGCAATCAAAATCACCATCACTGGCAATACAATCAATTTTGCAAATATTTTTAACATTTTATGCGTCCTCCTCTTTTCTGACTTATTTCCCAGATGCTGATCGAACAGCCAATTATTATTTATCATTTGCGGCATACTGCGGCAGATCATGGTTTACTTCTGCCTGATAATAGCCGCTGATGGTACTCGGTGCATTAAACAATGCCGCCAGCAGATATTTTTTGATATTATGTATTTTTGAGGTATTCTTTCTCATGCAGTCCATCGCATATTCCACATGGAACATATTCAGTTTCAAAAATTTGCTTCTGACCAATTCCGCCGGATACTCACTGGATGCAACAACGATGGACTTATTCTTACAAAGAACCGTTTCCAGAATCAGATCAAAGATCTTTTCATCATCCAGCACCTTGAACGGATGATTCTTAAACGGATGCGGCCTGTACTGGTATCAAAACAGAATCAGAAGAAACCAGTGCATTGATTGTCATCATACCAAGGCTCGGCATACAGTCGATCAGGATATAATCGTATCGGCATCTTATCGCATCGATATATTCCTTCATGATCATTTCTCTGCTCATAACATTTCCCATCGTTACTTCCAGGGCAGAAAGCTCAATATTTGCCGGAAGTAAATCTACATTTTCCTGGTGATGTAAGATACCATCTTCCAGAGAGATTTCTTCTTCGTTGATGACATCCATCATGATCGTTGCCAGTGTGATGCGAAGATCATCCGGTTCCTCATATCCAAGACTTGCTGTTAAACTTCCCTGTGGATCCGCGTCAATCAGCAACACTTTCTTACCTTCTCTTGCCAGTCCAATGCCTACATTTACGGTTGTGGTGGTCTTTCCAACGCCGCCTTTCTGGTTTACTACGGATATAACTTTACACATGATTTCTTCCTCCTTTAACTTTCCCATGATTCTTTTTTCCATAATTTCAACAATGCCAGTATTTCCCGCTTCATCATTGCCGGTGTATAGGAATTCGGAAAATACTTATGTAGCTGTTCGTTTGTGAAAGCCACTCTTGTGATTTCACCTTTTTTAACCTCACACATGATTTCTTCCATCTTTTCCAGTGACAACTGCTTTTCTTTACTCAGTTGCCGGATCCTCTGGGCCTGTGAGAGTGACGGGATTGCCTGTGCATACTCCATTGCTACAAGCAGTTCCTTTTGCTCTTTTTCACTTAATGCAGCTATCTCTACAGCCGGACAAAAAGAAATAATCTCATCATCCAGTTTCTGCAGCATTTCCGGTATCAGTTTTGTCAGTGAGATATAACGTTGCACTTGTTTTGGGCTATCACCACAATCTTCACTGATAATCTCTATCGCCCGCTTTCTTGGTGTTTTGTGGTCAACTTGGCTCTTTTTTCGACCACTTTTTCTTTTTAGTACGTCATTCTTCAATTTGTAAGCAAAAGCTTTTTCACTGTAGCTGATCCGTTCTCTGTGAAGATTAGAATCTACCATGCTTAAAATGGAATCATCTTCACTTAATACCCGGATAATCACCGGTACTTTTCGGTATCCCAGTTTCTCCGCAGCATGTTTTCTTCTGTGGCCGGATATGATCTCATAGTATCCATCCGGTACCGGTCTGACGATCAGCGGATTTAATATTCCATACTTCTCAATGCTTTCCTGCAGAAGAAACATTTCCTTATCATCTTTCACCTGAAACGGGTGCTCTTTGAATGGACGAAGACGCTCAATCTCAATTTCTATGATTCTTTCTTCGTTTTCTCCTGATTGTCTGTTTGGCTCAGTCATCTTGACTCCTTTCCTCCAGGATTCAGGAAATAAAAAATGCCTGCCTGGAACTTTTATAGATAGTAAAGTTCCAAACAGACATTGCTGTTTGACCATTAGCTGTAGCTAATAGAATTAAATACTGTTTCAGCTAATTCATGTTTGCAGGTTTGGGAGAGATTGTTTCTTTTCCCGCCTTTTCTCTGATTTACATCCCCGAATAAGGGGTGACAACGGAGCGGAACCCAAATGTTAGCTGGACTTCTTAAAACCCATGTTTGCAAACCGGTAATTTTGATTAGCTGTCAGCTAACAAAAATCGGATTGCGTTAGCTGGAAATTGATCATTTTGAATGGAATTTTGTGTCACGAACGTGATTTGAAAATAACAAAAGCGTTCGTTGTCAGCTAATCCAGCTAACATTTTCGAACGCTTTGAAGCCCGTCGCCAAGAGGATTTGAACCTCCGACCCCTCGCTTAGGAGGCGAGTGCTCTATCCAGCTGAGCTATGACGACACATGCCGCAAACCCTTGATTTTACTGGGTTTCTGGGATTTTTCCCTTCGGCCATATATAAGATTATCAACTCTTTTTCGAGTTGTCAATCTACAGATTTTTTTGATTTGGTAACATTAGAACGTTCCCCAATTTGGGGAATGCTTTGTTGTCACCCTTAGCATTTTTCAGAATAGATTCGAACTGAAAGTTGTTTTTCATTTTTTCCCTTTGGGGAATGCCTCGGCTTTCTCTTAGGAGCTTGAGATACCACTGAAAACATATATAATTCTTAGTAAAGTTAAGTCAAGGAAATCCTTGATTTTCCTAACTATTCTGTTACTCCTCGTCAAAATAAGAAAACCTGTTTTCATCTCTGTAAAGCACCTTTCGGTGCTCGTCCGGTGCTCGGAGCACCCGGAGGATATAACCATTCCGTTCCATCGAGTTCACTCAGTTGGCCACCATTACGATTCAGCTTCGTAACAATGATCACTTGGTTTTCTTATTAGATTAACTATATTATAACGTGCTGTAGGTCGGATGTCGATGATTTTTTGACCATATTTATTGTTTTATATGTTACTTCTCTATTAGTTCTGCAAACTTGAAGTTATCTATTTCTCCTCTTCGTTAAGACCTAGTTCATTACATATTACTTGCTATCCATCATACCTTATTCTTTCTACCAGCGTTTCCTTTTTCAGATTACTGCTTAAAACGCAGGAAAGTACAATCTGCAACAGACCGACCAAAAAAATCATAATAAAAATTGGTACGATTGGAACATGATAGATATTCATTCCAAATATTCCATTATGTTTTGCATAGGAAAAAAGTGCATAGCCGAGCGGCAGACCAATGATCAAAGCTACGCATATGGTACCAACCGTAAACATCAGTCCCTGTAACTGCAGGCATAAATTTAATTGTTTATTTGTCATACCCACAGCCTGTAATATACCATATTCCTGCTTTTTTGTCGTAATATTCATGATCATGGTATTCGCCATATTCATAAACCCGATGAGTCCTACAATAGCCATAAACAGATAACAGCCAAGCTTCATCATGCTGCTTGCAAATTCGGCAGATTGTAACTGCGCATGATAGGTATCCATTTTTATATGTGAAGTATTAGAAATCAAAGTATTCAGACTCTGTTCCACAGATGCCACATCTTTTTTATCACAGTCCACCCACAGATAGCCATAGGCTGTTCCTCTCGGATTCATGGAACGATATACACCTTCCGGAATGACAAGATAAGTGTCCGCACTTACAAAAGATCCTGCAATCTTTCCCTGATAGGTATAGGTTCCACTTCCATTCTCAAAGTCAAATGCAATGGATTCACCCGGAGCATATCCATCTTGTTCCATCCACGTTGACCAGCCAAAGAAAATATCACCATTCTTTACCGCCTGATCATAGTCCATAGAGCCAATATCCCCTTCTTGGCGCATAAAATCAAAATCCTTTTTACTCACAATAGTAGCCGGAAATCTTGTTCCGTTCAGATTTACAGAGACAATCTCTCTCGTCATGACATCTGTTACTCCCGGAATGCTTTTGATTTCTTCAATCAGCGAATCATTCAATGGATCATCCGTCAGAATCGTATCCAGATTATTCTCCGGATATCTTTCATCATACTCAGCAGAATAGTCAAGCTGCAGTTCAAATTGTCCATGATTAACGGAAAGACGTGCTTCATGCTCCGTGTCAATATTTCCCACATAATTAGAGATAATCACAAACAATACGCAAGAAAAACCCATTGTGATGATAGTACCAATAGTTCTTTTGGGATTACCCGTTACATTTGCCATTGCCATAGAAAACACGGTGACATTTTTTCTGCCATTTCGTTTTCCTTTTTTTTGTGTTTCTGCATTTTCTAAATACCGTGTTGCTTCGATAGGTGAAATCCGTGAAACAATTTTCATTGGTTTACGCAGTGCCAAAGCAACGGTAAGAAATGATACGAAAATACAGAGAAGCATAACAGGCAGGGAAAACAGAGGCACCTGCTGATTTTGAACTCCCATAGAGCCAGTTCCGGTTGATACAAGGTTCCCCTGTTCTACCAGCCAGTTAAAACCGCATTTTGCAATCAGAAAGCCCAAAAGCAATCCAACTGGTATTGAAAAAAATGTCAAAAAAATGCCCTCTCTGAAGATCAGTTGTTTCATCTGCTTTTTTGTCGCTCCCAGAGCCTTGATTTTTCCATACTCCTGTATCTTGTTGGCAATACCGACCTGAAAAATATTATAAATGACCACAACAGAGAAAAGTACAATTGCAAGAATCAAAACCCCGCATACCGCAATCGTTTCATAACTCGGCTGCAAGACCCATTGCAAATAGAGATCATTGACTATAACGTTTTTTTCTTCGATCCCACAAGCTGCTGCAATCTGCTTTATAACCGAATCAATATTATTCATAGATACATTTGCAGAATCATTTAAAGTAAAATAAATATTATACTGTCTGTCATTCTCTGCGACGTGCTCATCATAAAACTCCTGTGACCCGAAAGCAACATAAGATGCCTCGATGGTATACTCATCCCGATCATATAGGATTCCGCTGACAACAAATTCTTCCGGCTTATATTCTGACTGCATCCCTGCGCGGTAATCCAGTGTAACCGTATCTCCGATCTTTACATCACCATACCCCATTGCACGAAAAAATGCTCTTCCTGCGGCAATTTCCTGCGTTCCCCCCGGATACTTTCCTTCCTTTAACTCATATTCCTTATTATAGGGAAGCATTTTTCTTGCAGTCTCATCCATGCAGACAAACCCGCCTTTTTCATTGCCTTTTATGATACCTTCGGTGCACATAGTGCCTGTAGCATCTATTTCCGCACGGCGGTTTACTTCTTTTAACTGCGATCCGTCTGCGGAAACAAACAGACCATAATTGCTTCCATATGATCCTGCCGCCTGACTTTTCTGTAAATGAATTCCCCCATTTCCCACAGTACTGATGATAACAAGCAGCATCGTGGTCAGACAGATTGCCATCATGATCAGTATACTTCTTGTCCTGTTCCTTTTGTCATTGCTATATGCAATCCTGCTTATTGTCTTCATCTGAAATCCACCACCTGTCCGTCCTCAATCACCAGAATACGGTCAGCGACCTGTGCAATTTCGTCATCATGGGTAATCATTACAATTGTCTGTCCATATTTTTTTGCTGTCATCTTAAGCAGAGCGATTACTTCATCACTGGTCTTAGAATCAAGATTGCCTGTCGGCTCATCCGCAAATATAATTTCCGGACGATTCACCAGTGCTCTTGCAATCGCTACTCTCTGCTGCTGTCCTCCGGATAACTGATTTGGCAGATTATAAATCCGGTTTTCAATCCCCAGAGTTGCAATAATATCATTTACATACGCTTCATCCACTTTTCTTCCATCCAGCCCCAGTGGCAGTACAATATTTTCCCAGACATTAACAGATGAAACCAGATTAAATGCCTGAAAAACAAATCCGATTTTTCTTCTGCGGAAAACAGCAAGGGCATCTTCCTTCATCCTGTATAAATCTTTCCCTGCTAAAGTAACACTGCCTTTTGTCGGGGTATCAAGCCCTCCAAGCATATGAAGTAATGTACTTTTACCGGAACCTGACTTTCCAACAATTGCAACAAATTCTCCCTGCTCAATCTGAATGTCCACCTGATTGACCGCTTTGACCTGATTCTCACCTGCGCCATAAAACTTACAAAGCTGCTTGGTTTCTAATATCACACTCATGTGTTGCCTCCTTTTCAATTCTGTAAAGCGTACCTTTTCAGCACGCTTTCTTTGCCTGTTTATATATTTGGTCATTTTTCAACCTACATCCAAATTGTATCAGGACAATCTTTCATTTCACTTTCAAAAAACGAGCAGAAGTCTTACAGAATTGTAAGATTTCTGCCCACTTAAAATTTAACCAACATATGGTAATTGAATCACAAACGTGCTTCCTTTTTTCTTTTTGCCGGAGGTTACCATGATTGTACCTCCGTGTTTTTCGATAATTTCTCTCGATAGAAAAAGTCCGATTCCTGTACCACTCTTTTCCATGACCTCCTTGGAACTTCCTCTGTAAAATCGTTGAAAAATTTTGTGATACTCATTCTGCGGAATACCAATTCCCTGATCCTCAATTTCCATTCTTACAAGATAGTTTCTTTTTTGTAACCGGATAAATATTTTTGAACCACACGGACTGTACTTGACCGCATTATCCAGAACGTTGATCACAGCTTCACCAAGCCACCTTTTATCCTGCATAATCGTGCATGTTTCCAGCTCTTTTTCATAGTCAAAAACGAATTCAATTTCTTTCTCATCCGCTTTTGGATAAGTACAGTTCACAGCAGATATGACAGTATCCATAAGCGGAAGTTTTTTCTTATTAATCTGAATCAGTCCAGTTTCCATCTTGGATATTTCAAGAAGCGACTGCAATAATGTCTCCAGTCCATCCAGAGCACTCCGACAACGGATACGAAACTCCTCCTGTTCTGTGGCACTTAAGTCATTCTGCATCAGCACACTAAAACATGTATCCAAAGCTGCAACCGGTGTCTTTAACTGGTGAGAAATATCAGAAACCATTTCTTTCGTGTTCTCCTTTTCTGCCCTTGCTTCTTCCTTTATCAACTGAATATGATGTCCGATTGCTTCAAGCTGGTCATTCAATTTTTCCAGTTCTGCATGATTTTCCGTTTTCAGTAAATCATCAAATTTATTTTCACGGAATCTGATCAGAATTTCTTCCAACTGGTCTAAAATTTTCTGATGACACGCATCTTCTTTTTTCTTCCAATAAAGTAAAAAAGTCAAAAGAAGCACGCATATCACAGTGCTTACAGCACCGGTCACCATAACCTGATGCCGGAATTGCGAATAAAATGCATTCCCTTTATTCCCCCAGTATCCATATTGCTCCAATAATCACCTTCCCTGTTCGTTGGTTTCAATATCCTTATCCTTAAGCAATTCCGAAACAGCATCCAGCCCGGAAAATTCTTCCTTTGCAGCAATCTCTGTCATAAGATTCATTTTATATTTATAATCTTCATAAAACACATACGTGGTAAAGCAATTTAATATTGCAAACAATAATATGACAGGTAATACCAAGGAGAGCACTACTGTAATCTTCTTGCGATATCTCTTTGTCACTGCCTTACCTCCTGATTCCATATATACCCAAGACCTCTGATATTCTTTATATAGACCGGTGCAGCCGGATTGTCTTCGATTTTCTCACGGAGTCTTCTGATATTGACAGCGATTGTATTTTCATCCACAAAATCCCCTTCCAGATCAAACACATTTTCCAATATTTGTATTTTTGAAAGAATCTGTTTCGGATTCTGAAGAAAAAAAGTCAGCATTTTCAACTCCGTTTTTGTCAGACTGATTTCACGACTCTTTATCAGGACTTTCATTTCTCCTGCGATAAATACGATATCTCCCGAAATCATCTTTCCGGCTTCCGTTTTCTCCTGTCTGCGGCGGAAATGTGCTTCTATTTTCAAAAGAAGTACCGAAAGACTAAACGGCTTTGTAATATAATCATCTGCCCCTGCTTCATATCCCATGACCTGATCCATCTCTTGATCTAGTGCTGTAAGACAAATAATGTATGTATTATAATTGCATCTCATCCACCTTACAAATTCCAGTCCATTCCCATCCGGGAGATTCACATCACAAATGGTAACATCCACATTATTATCACTTGCAATTCTTTTCGCTTTTTTCACTGATTCTGCTGAAAAAACCTCATATCCGGATTTTTTCAGTGAAAATGTAATTCCACGATTTAAATTTTCATCATCTTCAACCACGAGTATACCTGGCATAGCATATCACCTCTCTTTATTAACTATTTTTCCTCTTCGTTACATATTTGTTCTGCCTCAATATCCTCGGTAGTGACTTTCCCTGTAATATCCCTATAGGCTTCTTTTATTCCATTTTTGACCGCCCACTTAATTATAAAATATAATGCAAGTAAGACGATTAGTGCTGTGCCAAAACTAATTCCTAATTCTTCAAACATTTCATTACCTCTGTCAATTCCGATTTGCACTTCAAATCGTTTTCTTTATTCTATCATAGCTTCTATTATTCCGCCATCAGTCTTTCGAACCAGGTATCCATGACAATGATAAACTGGCCTGCTCCTGGCAATTCTTGCAGCATTTCGTCAAGAGTTTTCTGTTTCACATATTTCTGCACATACACCCAACAGGCAATGCTACTGACTTCTGATACAATGTCAGCTATGGTTTTGCGCATAAGCTCTTCAAATAGAATTGAATACTGTTTCAGCTAATTTATTTTTGCAGGTTTGGGAGAGATTGTTTCTTTTCCCGCCTTTTCTCTGATTTACATCTCCGAATAAGGGGTGACAACAGGGCGGAACCCAAATGTTAGTTGGAAATTGATCATTTTGAATGGAATTTCATGTCACGAACGTGATTAGAAAATAAATAAAGCGTTCGCTGTCAGCTAATCCAGCTAACATTTTCGAACGCTTTGAAGCCCGTCGCCAAGAGGATTTGAACCTCCGACCCCTCGCTTAGGAGGCGAGTGCTCTATCCAGCTGAGCTATGACGACACATGCCGCAAACCCTTGATTTTACTGGGTTTCTGGGATTTTTCCCTTCGGCCATATATAAGATTATCAACTCTTTTTCGAGTTGTCAATCTACAGATTTTTTTGATTTGGTAACATTAGAACGTTCCCCAATTTGGGGAATGCTTTGTTGTCACCCTTAGCATTTTTCAGAATAGATTCGAACTGAAAGTTGTTTTTCATTTTTTCCCTTTGGGGAATGCCTCGGCTTTCTCTTAGGAGGCGGTCGCTCTATCCAGCTGAGCTACGGAAACATCTTTAAAATCTATTCAATTTTAGTCTTAAACTTACTCAATGTCAATCGCCTTTGCCCGAAAGGCGGTCGTTATAACATATTCTTAGGAGGCACTTGTTCTATCCATTAAACTAACAGGACAAATCTGTAGCTTCAATTGTACTATAATTACACACAAATTACAAGACTTTTCTTCTATACCGTCCTTACAATGGTTACTGTTCGTTAGAGCATGTTTGAAAAAAGCTTTCTACAAGATATGCATTACGAAGCAGTTACCACTTTTGAAACACAAATTGATGCACTATACGGTTGGCATCTGTATACTTGTAAGAGCTTTGACACAGTGCTAGAATAGTAAAAGTTGTATTTTTCAAATAGATTTTTAATTACCAGAAGGAGACCTCAGCCATGCAGCAGGAATTCATTACAGTAACCTTCAATCGCACGAAGATCGCGATCCGATGTGCAGACATTCTCTATGTGATCATGTCAGATGATCATTGCAGGATTCATATGTTTGATGGAAACGTGTATCGTTGCCGAATGACACTGAAAGAATTAAAGAAACAATTGAATGAAGAATTTATTGAGGTAAAACGTGGCTGTATGGTAGCTGTATCTGCAATCAGTGATATTGGAGACAGGATTTTGCTGTCTAATGGTGAGAAAATTTGCTATACAAAACGCAAAAAAAGGGTGCTCAGAGAAGAACTACAGAAAAATCAGGAGCTTATAATTGCAAAAATCAGTAAAAAAAGCTGCCGCTGACAGCAGAAGAATATCGCAAATATTATAAAATATGTGATGCTCTCCCTTTTGCATTCACGGATATAGAAATGGTATTCAATGAAGAAAAAAAGGCAGTGGACTGGATCTTCCGCTATGGGAATGAAGCGTTGGCTGCCCTGGAAAAGCAGCCCTTAGACAAGATGATCGGAAGTTCCTTTTCCAGTCTTTTTTCCAATATGGACGCAAAATGGCTTCATGTTTATGAACGTGCCACCTTGTATGGTGAAACACTGGAAATCATGGATTATAGTCCTGAAATAGATACGAATCTGAAAATTATATGTTTTCCTACATTTCCGGGACACTGTGGATGCATTTTGTTTAATGCAGACAAAATGAAATCTATAAGTGAAGAAAATCATCTGGTCAGATTGGTTGAAGTTTCCATGAAAAGTAATTCTTCTAAATAAAAAATGTCGTTTTACCGCTTATTAGGTTGATTTACCGCAATAGAAACGTTATTTCTCTATAATTCGATTGTTCCCCTGATACATTCATGCTATATTTTTATTAGATATTGTTTTTTGCAAGCAATTAAGATTTACAGCAGAAAATATCTGAATTTTTTGCAGAACAAGGGGGAAAACGTATCATGAAAAGAAAAAAAGCAGTTACTTTGACTACCGCTGCATTGGCACTTACTATGGCTGTCTGTGGCAGTTCCACCGCAATTGCCGCATCAGAATTAACAGCAGAAAGCAAACCAGCCACCCAGTATACCATTGATGCAAATCAGGAAGTTTATGCATTGCTGGATTTCGAGGATACTGAGGAGTTTGAAAATGCTACAAAAGGTCTGATTGCGTCTCCGGATACTCTGGATATTTATGATGAGAACGGAAAGCTTGTATGGAGTCAGACAGCGTATGCTTTTCTGGATCAGGAAGCTCCGGATACAGCGAATCCAAGTCTTTGGAGAGATACACAGCTGAATCATATTTATGGTCTTTTTGAAGTAACCGATGGAATCTATCAGGTGCGTGGCTATGATATGTCAAATATCACCTTCATAAAAGGTGATACGGGATGGATTGTAGTAGATCCACTGATGAGCATGGAATGTGCGGCAGCGGCTTTTTCCCTGGTGGAAGAGAATCTAGGCACTTTTCCTGTAAAGGCAGTGATTTACAGCCATTCCCATGTTGATCATTTCGGTGGAGTCAGGGGAATTATTTCAGAAGAAGATGTACAATCCGGTGATGTGCAGGTAATTGCACCGGAGGGCTTTGAGAAGCATGCTGTCAGCGAGAATATTTATGCAGGTACTGCCATGGGGCGCAGAGCAAGCTATCAGTATGGAACCATGCTTGAGGCCAGTGAAACAGGAGCTCTTGCCATTGGTATTGGCATGGGGCAGTCCAGGGGCAGTACAAGTTATATTTCTCCTACACTTGAAATCACAGAAACCGGTGAGAAGCATACTATTGATGGAGTGGAAATTGAATTTCAGCTTACTCCGGGTACCGAAGCACCGGCAGAGATGAACTTCTGGATTGGATCGAAAAATGCTTTGTGGATGGCTGAAAACTGTACAGGAACACTCCACAACCTGTATACACTCCGCGGAGCCCAGGTACGTGACGGAAACGCATGGGCAGAGTACATTATGGAATCTCTGGCACTTTATGGTGATCAGGCAGATGTAGTATTCCAGTCTCATAACTGGCCACATTGGGGAAAGGATATTATTCAGGAATATATGACCAATACTGCAGCTGTGTATAAGTTTATTAACGACCAGACATTGCTTTACATTAATGAAGGTTATACGGAGACAGAGATTGCTAATATGATCCAGCTTCCCAAGGAGTTGGAGAAAGTCTGGTATACCCGTCAGTATTATGGCACAGTTTCTCATAATTCGAAGGCAGTATATGAGAAATACATGGGATGGTATGACGGTAATCCAGTCCATCTTGCGGAACTTACACCATCGGATTATGCACAAAAGCTGGTAGAATATTTCGGTGACACAGATGCGGTTCTTGAAAAAGCAAAAGAAGATTTTGCAAAGGGAGAATATCAGTGGGTTGCCCAGATCACCAATACGCTGGTTTTTGCTGATCCGGAAAATATGGATGCACGTTATCTTTGTGCAGATGCATTAGAACAATTGGGGTATCAGGCAGAATCCGGTCCATGGCGCAGTGCTTACCTTTGTGCGGCACAGGAGCTGCGAAATGGTACAAATACCGATGATGCAACGCGAGGCAATGGTAACGGTGATGTTATTTTACATATGACACCTGAAATGATTTTGGATTATCTGGGAATTCTTGTAGATACAACGAAGGTTCCGGATCTGACGTTTACAGCAAATCTTATATTGCCGGAAGGTAATTATGTACTCCGCGTGAAAAATGGCGTACTTCTTTATCAGAAAGATACACAGGATGCGGATGCTGATGTGACATGGACTACCAAACGTGCCGGACTGCTGTCTATTATTCAGAAAAACGCGGAGAATGTTGCAGCTTTGATCCAGCAGGAGGGTGATGAGACCTGCCTGACACGATTAATGGATGCAATTACGGTTACCTCAGAGTATAAATATTTTAATATTATCGAGCCATAAAATTTTTATGTAGAAAAACATGGTTTCGTAAATAACTATACCAATCGCGTAGGATGTGGATTCACTGGACACCTGGACGGCACCAGCCATTACAGAGATTGATCAGGCAAACGTGAATTAATATTTCCACAGGATACATTTATCAAGTAAAAAAGGACCCCTCGCAAGGTAGAAGGCTAACAAGCCTCGACCTTGCCGGGATCCTTTCATTTACATTCCTTTCATTTTAAAATCAGCTTTCCCATTCTGTTTCACCTTATACAAAGCCATATCTGCGCTTTTACAAAGAGACATAACGTCTTCTCCCTGTTCCGGGAATGCAGCTCCGCCTGCGCTGGCTGAAAGCTCTACAGCCTCTCCTGTAGGCAGTGTAAGCTGGGAAATCATCCTCTGAAACGTTTCCATATAAGTCCGCGCCATTTCCCCTGTAAGATTCTTCAAGTAAACCACAAATTCATCACCGCCATACCGGCCGATTATGCTATCCTCCGGGAAACAGCTTTTCATAGTTTTCGCAAAATGCTTCAGGCAGAAGTCTCCATTGTTATGACCGTAAGTATCATTATAAATTTTAAAATTATCTACATCAATAAAGATGAAGATGCCTGGCGTTTTTTTACGCAATTCTTCTTCCACGGCAATCTGAAAAGCCCTGCGGTTCAGAATTCCGGTAAGAGGATCTGTAGTAGACAATCCCATGTACATTTTCTTATCTTTTTTCTCCAACAGCACAAGGGTCAGCATGTACAGCATCGTGAAGCCTACCAGAATACTTCCGTATACTCCGCCCCAGACGGAAAACTGCTGGGTGATATCAGAAATATTCTTATTTGTCAATTCAACGATCACATACCAGCCTGGCATAACAGAAATACTTCTATAGGAAATTGTAGATTCCTCTCCTCTGATAATAGCGGAAAATCTCCCATCCTTCTTTCCGGAACGCATGTCCTTTATCCACTGGTTGTAGGAATAACCTGCATCATACTGGAAATACTTCTGCTGAAGCAAAAGATTGTTCCAACTGCCAGACGTGCCGGAATTGTCACTGACACAGGTAATAAAATTTTCTGAATCGGCCTTTAACAGATGAATGCTGATCTTGCCCTGAAGAAGCTCATACTCACCCAGCTGTCTGAGATTTTCGATCATAATCGACACATAAAGTGTATGAACCAGTGAAGTATCCCCTACTGGCACAAAAACAGTCATGGTCATATTTCCAGTTCTGCTGGACTGGTAAGGATCCGAGTTAAAAGAAGTATCTGAAGCCAACGCCGCCTCATCCAGCTTCTTCTTTTTGATATCGGAAACAGCGCAGCTGCTGCTGCCATAAATTTCGCCATCATTCATAATAAAACCAATATCACCGAAAACAGTCTTGTCAAGATTTTTCTCCAGCTGTTCCAGGATTTCCTCCGGCTGGGCATTTTCCATAGACCGGATCATCTTTATATCTTCCTGTACATAGTTCTGAAGATATTCCATAGAATCATTCATCTTTTCCGCGTACAGGCCTGTGATCAGCTCCAGATGCTCTGTATTGAAATTCCGCGCAATTCTGCTCATGTGAAAGTATGCCGCCACGATAATAACAAGGCAGACTGCCAGATACAAAGTCAGCAGGACTTTTCTTTTTGTTTTATTTTTTCTTCGATCTTTCATGAGACAGCATTCTCCATAAGATAATCAGAATCAACCATAATGACTCCAGTATCAAAATACTTCTGCTCTGATTTTTCTCCCTTTATAAGAGAATTCAGGGAAAGCATTCCCAGATATCCCATCTGATCCTGTTTCTGCAGCACAGTCACTGCATGATACTCCGGATTCTGAAGCAGCTGTTTCGTTTCGTCCGCCAGGTCAAAACCCACCAGCACCACATCTGTTCTTTCTTCTTCAAAAAGAGTATTTACGATGCCGACAGTAGATGTGTTATTACAGCCGAAAAAGCCCTTTATATCTGCATTTTCTCTCAATAATGCAGAAGCATCCGATTGTGCCTTTTTCGTATCACCGCCATTAACTCTTATATCCTGAACGATTTCCCACTGCTCCGGTGCATTGCCCGCCCAGAAATTCAGGAATCCGGAAACACGATTTACCATTGCCTGTGAACTATCCGATGACAACTGGATTCCCACTTCCAGTGGGTCTGTCGGTGAATTTCCTGCATCATACAGCAACTCCAGCATTTCTTTCGCTGCCATTTCTCCGGCATCTATATTATCTGTCATGTAACAGGCATCAAATTCGCTGCTGTTAATAGAAGAATCAATAAGTACTACCGGAATATCCTTTTCCCGTACCTTCTGACAGCTGTCTGCCAGTGAATTGGAATCTGCCGGAGCCAGCAGGATTCCGTCAGCGCCTTGCTCCATAGCCTGGTTCATCAGGTCAATCTGACCGGAAATGTCAGTTTCGTTATCAATTCCGCCAAGATAAACCGCTTCATCCAGTTTTTTTGCAGCTTCTGTTATACCATCTATTACCTTCTCCCAGTAAGCACCATGATAATTTTTCAGAATAACATATATTTGCTTATCGCTTTCCGGATTAGAAATACAGGTATAGTCCACCACAGCGGGCTGCTCTGCTGCCTCCTCCATGTTTGCCTTCGAACTCCCCGAGCAGCCTCCCAGCAGAACAGATGCCACTCCCACAAAAATCAACCGATATGCTTTCGTTCGTCTCATTTTTTCCCCAGTACTTATACCCAAAATTATAACGCTTACAGCGCAGATATTAAATAGTTACCAGATATTTTACATTTTTGCATATATTTTTTGTGTATATCTGATATATTATATTCCTGATGTATAAGGGCTGTCAATGTCTATTCTTCACGATTCCCAGTCTGCATCCTCTGTTTTCGATTTCTGTTATCTATAATCAAAAAAAGCACGCCCTTCCAAGTAATAGTATACTCAAAAGAAAATGCTCTTTCCATTATTTTACAATATTTTTCACTATATTGTGCCTTGCCGGTCACTGTTCACTGGCAACGTTCCGCGAGGTGTTTTTTGTGAACAAAGTTCACAGAAAACCCGAGAATTACGGCGCGAAATCATGCTTTGCATGATTTCTGTGCATCGCGAAGCGCGTTACTGTGAACGGAGTGAACAGTAACCCTTGCCGGTCACTGGTAACATTCCGCGAGGTGTTTTTGTGAGCGGAATGAACAGTAGCCCTTTCCCAATTACATGTTAAAAAAGACTTCTGCACGATGTACATCATAGTTTGTGGCATATCTCATCCCAGCAACGCCTTCATAACCCCCACATAACACACCGACACATTCGTCAAGTCTTCCACCTCCGCATACTCATCAATGGTATGCGCCAGATTTTCCCTTGCAGGTCCCATTCCAATAGTACGGATGCCAGCTTCTCCTGCATAATGACTTCCATTTGTACAGAAATTGTAGGTAGTTACCTCTGGAGAAAAACCCTCTTTTTCCAGTTCGGATTTTATTTTTGCCACCCACTCCTCTTCTGCGCCAAACAGCCAGCCTGGGAAAAAACGTTCTCCCTGGATTTTTTCTCCGGTGTAGCATTCCTCTTTTCCCACTGCATAAGAAACCTTATAGGAAAACTGCGGATCCTTTTTCTTCAGCTCTTCCATTTTTTCAATGATTGGCTGAAGCACGCTTTCCTTGGTTTCACCTACCAGAAGTCTGCGGTCATAGGTTGCACGGCAGTATTCCGGAACAACGGAGGCTCCTGGATATGGGGAAGATTTTACGTCTGTCAGCTCCAGGATTCCTTTTCCCAGTTTATCCTGGACAGGCGGCTCGATCTCGCGGATAGCCTGAATGGCCTCACACATTTTATATACTGCATTTACGCCCTTTTCCGGGTTTGCTGAATGTGCCGGTACGCCAAAGGTCTCAACCACAATTTCCGCACGACCACGCTGGCCTACCTTCAAATTCATTTCAGAAGCTTCACCAATTACCACATAATCCGGTTTCACTTTCTCACTTATTTTTCGCGCAGCAACACCTTCGAAGCATTCTTCATGCACAACACCTGCCACATATACATCTCCGGCAAAATTTTTTTCATTTTCCACCGCATATCTATGCGCAGCAACTGTAAATGCAGCTACCGCACCTTTCATATCAGCAGCTCCTCTGCCATAAAGCTTTCCATCTTCAACAACTGCATGAAATGGATCATGTTTCCAATCCTTTAAATTTCCAACTGGAACCGTGTCTATATGTCCATCAAACAGGACTTTCGAACCAGGATTTTTTCCTTTAATATGACCGATCACATTTCCGTAGCAGTCAGTTTCTATCTCATCGAAAACACCGGCCTCTTTCATATACGCCTTTAAAGCTTCCGCCGCTTTATCCTCATGTCCTGAATAGCTCTGACAGTTTATCAGACTTTTTGCCAGCTCAATTACTTTTTCGTCCCATTTTTCACTCATGGCCTATTGCTCCTCCTCGTCCGTCTTCGTACGGATTATTGCCTCCAGAATTTTTACACAGCCTTCGATTCCAAAAGTCTCTCTGTTTATAGTAAGATCCTTCTTTTTCTTATGGCTCCATTTTCCCATGGAGTAAAAACGGTAATAATTGTCCCGCGCCGCATCCATTTTCCGCACCAGCTTTTTGGCTTCTTTGGCAGAAATGTGGTGCTTCTTCATAATGTTGTCAATACGAAAGCTCTCCGGAGCATAAATAAACACACTCAGTACATCCGGCTCATCGTGAAGTACATAATCTGATAACCTGCCTATGATGATACAGGATTCCTTTGCATACAGGTCTCTCATGATCTGTGCTTCCTGATGAAAAAGCTTATCCTCCTGTGCAGAATTAATGCGTCCGTTTCCAAGATAAGGATCCATAAAACGCCGTTCCACGTTTTCGTCATATCCACACACAGAATTAACATCCACTCCTGATTTTGCAGCTGCCCTGGCAAGCAGTTCTTTATCATAGAGCTTTACTCCCAGACGTTCTGAAAGTACTTTTCCTATTTCATGACCTTCTGCACCGAATTCACGGCTGATAGTCAGTACAAAATGCTTTCCCATGATTTTCCTCCTGGATTTTAAGTTTTTCTCAAAATTCTACGAACTACTGTTTTCATTTTGCACAAATTATATTTTTGCTTTTCTGTTAGAGCGTGTTTGAAAAAGTGCCACGTGAAACATTACTTGCAAACAGTAATTCTTATGATACCTTATACAAGCTCTCGTTTTTTTCCTTTTCTATCTCCTGTTTTTCATATATCTTTTCCACATATTTACTGGTAAAAGCACGCATTACAGCAAAGTAACCTAAACGAAAGCAAATCCTGTCTCCATTCTTAAATTCTTTTTCGCAGTCCGTTACATCCACAATCAGATGATCGCTGCTGGCTCCGATGATCTCTACGCCTTTATCTACCGGCCACATAGTTTCTACGTCAACATCCTGCCTGCCAAGGGCACAGATGGCTCTCTTTCGGATTCCCCTGTCTGTAAAAACAGGCACATGACCATAACTGTCCGCACCAATCTTTCCGATCGGCATAGACGGCTTCTCTTTAGATTCAATAATCTCAGCTTCCATGATAAATGCGTCGTTGCTGGTTCCCGGCAAATACTCATAGTTTGTCCGTTCTCTGCCAAACAGCACAGACTCACCAAGACGAAGGTTATTGATTCCTTCCGGAATCCCGTTTTCCAGCATCAGGTGAATAGTCGCAGAATTGCCACCACTGATACATACAGATGCATCGTATTTCTTTGCCAGACCAAGAAGCCGGTTCATTTTTTCCTCATCAGACTGTACAAAAGAAAAACAGGTCAGATTTGTACCAAGTCCATACAAATCCAACCCCTTTGCCTGCTTTGCATAGTTTATCGCTTCTGTCAGATGTTCTTCTTTAAAATAGCCTTCCCGCAGATCGCCCAGATCCACCATCAGAATTACTTTGTGTTTCTTTTTCAGCTGTATAGCCTGTTGGTTAAGTGCTTTCAGTGTCTCAAGCTCAGAGTTTACCGACACATCACAGAACTGCACCACTTCTCTCGCCTCAGATATGGATGGCATACGGATCAGCCACTTTTCACAAGGCAGATTTTCATAATTTCTGATATTTTCAATTCTGGAATCTCCCAGCCTTTTTATCCCCTGATTCACCAGAGTCTGAGCAATCCTTTCCTCGCCACCAAAAACTTTGGTTACACCAGTTATTTCTATATGGTGTTTTTCAGTCAGATCTTTCATGACTCTTGCATTCTCTGCAATTTTATCCAAATTGATATGTATGCATGGATACAACTTTGACCACGCTCCTTATTAGATGATATGAGTGGCCCAAACTCTTCTGCCGTCCTGTCCACTGCAGTTTTTTGCTTATTTAATGCCACAGATTTCAAATGAGGTCGGCAGATAAAAACACACTATGGTGCATAGCTGCCAGCTTTCATAACAATATTGACTGAGCATAGATACTCATTTTCAATTTACAGCACACTTGCAAGGAAGTTCCTACATCTTTCCGTCTTCGGATGAGCAAACATTTCTTCCGGTTTTTCCTCTTCTACAATGTAACCGTCATCCATAAAAATGATTCTGTCCGCAACATCTCTTGCAAATCCCATTTCATGTGTAACCACAACCATAGTCATACCTTCTCTGGCAAGCTCTTTCATAACATCCAGAACTTCTCCAACCATCTCCGGATCCAGTGCACTGGTAGGCTCATCAAACAGCATAATCTTCGGATTCATTGCAAGCGCACGGGCAATTGCCACACGCTGTTTCTGACCACCTGATAAAGTTACAGGATACACATCCTTTTTATCCAGCAATCCAACTCTGTCCAGAAGCTGTTCCGCCTTTTTTACAGCCTCCGCTTTTGACATTTTTTTCAACATGGTCGGCGCCAAAGTCATATTCTGCAGCACAGTATAGTTTGGAAAAAGATTAAAATGCTGAAATACCATTCCGATATTTTCACGGAACTGATTGATTTTTTTAATCTCAGAAATATTTTCTCCAAGAATCACAATATCGCCATCCTGCTTCTCTTCCAATTTGTTCAGGCATCTGAGCAGGGTGGATTTTCCGGAACCGGATGGTCCGATCAGGCAAATCACTTCGCCCTCTTCTACATTAAAGGAGATATCCTTCAGAACTTCCAGATCTCCAAATACTTTATGTAAATGTTTTACCTCGATAATTGCCATAATTCATTTCTCCTAACGTTTATCATAGCTGAGTCTGCGCTCTACTTTCTTGGAAAGCCATGTCAGAGCTGTTATCAATACAATATAAATGATTGCGGCATAGGAATATAATTCAAAGGCTTTGTAGTTTCTTGCAATAATGGTTTTGGCAGTCATTGTCAACTCATTAACACTGATTGCGGAAAGAATTGCAGTATCTTTCAGACTGCTGATAAACTGGTTCATAAGAGACGGGATCATAATTTTTACCGCCTGTGGAAGAACAATTTTTCTCATAGTCTGAAAATAGCTTAAACCAAGACTTCTCGCTGCTTCCATCTGACCATAATCAATGGCCTGAATACCTGCCCGGAAAATTTCTGCCATATATGCAGAAGCATTAATTCCCAAAATAATAATTGCAGCCAGCACCAGGGTCAGGGAGTTTTTAATTACGCCAAAATACAAAAAAAGCGCCAGAATCATAAGCGGAATACCTCTTATAATTGTGATATACACACTGGCAATCTTCTGTAAGATACGACTATTGCTGATAGAAAAAATACAAAGTATAATACCAAGCGCCACCGCCAGGAGAATACCAAAAATCGCTATTATAATTGTCAGTTTCAGACCTTCCATCAGCCGTGGAAAGTATTCAACAAAATTAGAAAAATAATCTGCCATATTGTACCTCTTTATTATCGGATTTCTTTTTGTTTCCCTTTAAAAAGTTCCTTTTATTGCTGTTTGCTCCATTCAGCCCAAATATTTTCCGCAACATTACCTGCAAACAGCATCCATTTTTCAATAAGTTTGTTTTCCTGTAAAAAGTGCAAGGGAGAACGCTTTTTATATGCGTTCTCCCTTGAATGCCTTTTTACGATTCAGTTTTACTTTTCAATGATTATTTCTTCTGCTCATAACATTTCAACACCTTACAGTTATGAGTAAAAATATATTTTCCGTTGACTTTAATATTGCTTTATTATGCAGCTTTCTGTCTGTCTTTTTTATTCATATTCAGCAATAATCTCATCATATTTGCCGTTATCTCTGATTTTCTGAAGTCCTTCGTTAAACATTTTAAGAAGATCAGCATTCTCGCCTTTCTTTACAGCAAATCCATTCTGAGGTGCTTCCTCGATTGCGTCAATGGCAACTTTCAGATCTTCCTGCTCACCAATCTTGATCTGATAGCTGATTACCGGATAATCCTCGATAAGGAAATCAGCCTGTTTGTTTGCAACTGCCATCATCATACTTACAGAATCCGGATAAACAGTTGTCTCAAATCCGTATTCATCAGCATGATCTTCACACCACAGCTGACCGGTAGTTCCTTCCTTGCATGCTGCAACTTTTCCCTTAAGATCATCAAAATCAGAAATGGAATCATCATCCTTATTTACAACCAGTGCAGAACCAGATTCATAATATCCATCAGAGAAATCAACGCTCTCTTTTCTCTCATCTGTGATATTCATTCCTGCAATAGAACCATCAATTGTTCCTGAAACCAGTGCCGGGATGATACCTGAGAAATCCATAGGAGTCAACTCATATTCGAATCCCTCTTCCTCTGCAATTGCAGCCAGAAGTTCTACATCAATTCCTTTATAACTTCCATCATCCTGCTGAATGGAAAATGGAGCATATGCCTGGTCACATGCGATCTTGTAAACTTTCTCATCATCTGCAAATACCTGAGTTGCACCAAGGCCAGTCATCAGTCCCATTGTAAGTACCAGTCCCATTGAAATTGTTTTGAATTTTTTCATAGTTGATTTCCTCCTCGTAAAAAGATTGTTTTTAAGCCTGGAAACAAAAAAGGCGCAGACACATTGAAGTGTTCTACGCCTTTGTAGTTTCGTTTGCTTTTTGATAGTTCTGCATTATAGGAGCTTTTTTCGAAGTTGTCAAGAGCTTTTTTATTAACTTTGAGATTGTTTTTATAACTTAAATTAGAGCGTGTTTGAAAAAGGCTTTCTACAAAATGTGCGTCACAATTTGTGGGAGATTTCGCTCGGATGAGGGCGTCGTAGCGGGCTGCGGCAACCGAATTCGGGTGAAATATACCGCAAAGTGGGGCATGCAGATTGCGGGAATGATTTTTTAAACACGCTCTAGATGAATCTAAAGATTCGTCTAAAAATGCAGCTGCCCCTGCAGCCAAATCAGCCCCTTAAATCTGCGTCCCACAGCCGGTTCGCCCAGCAGATCCGCACAGTTTATACACACATCGAACTGGATATCATTGCACTCGATAGTCATCTGGCACAGTTTCTCACCAGTGAGAATGTTCTTAAAATTCACAAAATCCACGATTTCGCCCATCACACTATACTGATCACATTCAATTCCATGAGGCATAAAACAGGTATCCACAATTGTCAACACATCATCTGTAACAATACGCTCAGAAATCATGGAATACATATCCATATCTTCCATTGTAAGGTCTTCCATGGCTTCTTCATCACCATTTCTGGCAGCCGCGATCAGATTATTGCGGTTTTTTGTCAGCTCTCGCTCTACTTTTACAGCTTCTTTATCTTTCTGAACCGGAAAAAGGATCTTCCCTTCTCTTGCCAGTCCTGTAATCGTCAGTGGCTGTCCTTCACGCACATTCCCCTTATACTTCTCCAGCATATATTCTGCAGGATTCTGAAGATAAAAGATCAAAGTCACGCCAAGGCGCATGTCATCACACGCCCCTGCATAAGACTCTTTTTCTGCGTGTCTCTCCACGACTACACTCTCCTGAGAGGTGATTCCTGTGCCGCGAAAGAACGGAAATGAATATTCTACGTGAAACTCATTGTCTTCATCATACTGTCCACAGACTGTTATTCCACAGTCACAGCCATAATTCTTGGAATATTGTACAAAAACTCCATCCGGATGATTCTCCACTGCAATTTTCTCATCGTAAGTATTTATCACATCCTGAATGATTTCCTGCATTTCTTTACGTGACTTTACCTTTGAAAAGCCAACAGTTCTTAAATAACTATGCACATTATCACCTCCCTGTTAAGCAGTCTTATTGCAAATCAAACAACTTTTCAGATATTCTGATATTCTCCGGACCATCTGATATTTTACTTTTGATCTATTACTATTTTCAGATCATTTACTTTTAATCTATTACTATTTTCAGCTCAAAGTCCAATTTTTGGTATTTTTATGCTATTTCATCTTTAAGTCCAATTATTTGGACTTTTTCTCGATTTTTGTCATTCCACCCATGTATGGCTGAAGGGCAACTGGAATATTTACGCTTCCATCTGCATTCAGGTTGTTCTCAAGGAACGCGATCAGCATTCTTGGCGGAGCAACAACTGTGTTATTAAGAGTATGAGCAAGATATTTCTTGCCATCTTTTCCGTTTACACGGATTTTCAGACGACGTGCCTGTGCATCACCAAGGTTGGAGCAGCTTCCTACCTCAAAGTATTTCTTCTGTCTTGGAGACCATGCTTCAACATCCAGGGATTTCACTTTCAGGTCTGCCAGGTCACCAGAGCAGCATTCCAGTGTACGAACCGGAATATCTAGGGAACGAAACAGATCAACAGTGTTCTGCCACAGTTTGTCAAACCACATCTTGCTGTCCTCTGGATTGCAAACTACGATCATCTCCTGCTTCTCAAACTGGTGGATACGGTAAACGCCTCTCTCTTCAAGTCCATGAGCACCTTTCTCTTTACGGAAGCATGGAGAATAACTTGTAAGAGTTTTTGGAAGCTCTTCTTCCGGAATGATCTGGTCAATAAATTTACCAATCATAGAATGCTCACTGGTTCCGATCAGGTACAGATCCTCACCTTCGATCTTGTACATCATGGCATCCATCTCAGCGAAGCTCATAACACCTGTAACAACGTTACTTCTGATCATGAACGGCGGTACACAGTATGTGAATCCTCTGTTAATCATGAAATCACGTGCATATGCAATAACAGCAGAATGAAGTCTTGCGATATCACCCATCAGATAATAGAAACCATTACCAGCAACACGTCTTGCGCTATCAAGGTCGATTCCGTCAAAAGCTTCCATGATTTCTGTATGATACGGAACTTCGAAATCCGGAACAACAGGCTCACCAAATTTCTCAATCTCAACGTTCTCGCTGTCATCTTTACCAATCGGTACAGATGGGTCAATGATATTCGGGATTACCATCATATCCTTCAGAAGCTCTTCCTCAACTTCTTTCTCTCTCTTGGAAAGTTCCTCAATACGCTCACCGGAAGCTGCAACCTGTTTCTTAACTTCCTCTGCTTCATCCTTCTTTCCCTGGCCCATAAGAGCACCAATCTGTTTGGAAATTTTATTTCTCTCTGCACGAAGAGCTTCTACTTCCTGTTTGATCTCGCGGTTTTCCTTATCCAACTCCAGAACCTTGTCAACCAGCTCCAGTTTGCTGTCCTGGAATTTATTGCGGATGTTCTGCTTTACGATTTCCGGGTTCTCTCTCACAAATTTAATGTCTAACATGTCTTCCTCCTGTACTGATACTTTATTTTTTATGGCAAATATCTGTTTTATTTTTCCATATCTCTTTTTGCAGCAAGTATCTGTTTTATTTTTTCATATCTCTTTTTATGGCAAGTATCTGTTTTGTTTTTCGTTTTATAACAATATTGTCATTACTATTTATTTTTTATAACAATTTTGTCATTTTTCGCTGTTTTTTTATGACTTATATTCATTTTTTACCAACTGTTCGCAGCAACCAATTTACTCATCTTTTTCAATATTTTCCAAGCCAAAATTTACAGCTTTTCTAAGGGCTTCAAGTTCTTCCTGGCTCAACATTACATAGGACTCTCCCTTTACAATTTCTTTCAGATAAAGGAAGCAATTGTCTCTGCTGTGTACTGCATTCAAAATTACTCCGGAATTATCCTGATCCAACAAAGCCAGTGCAAAACTAAGTTTTCCGCCTACATCATCGAACGCATCATACTTTTCAACGCCATATTTGCTGAACATAGATTCCAAATGATGTTTGATAAAGCTGATGTCGTGCTCATGATCCTCTTTGGCTTCATAAAGGCGGTCAATCTGAGCGAATTTTCGTACAAAAACTTTCTCAAGAGATTGTGCGTCACTGCCTTTCATGAACATTTTGTATTTACGTTCCAAACGGCTAAGCCTCATTTTGCTGCTGAATACATTCACCGCCAGAACGATGGTCAGAATCAGCAGTAAAATAATAATGATACCCGGGTCGATTCCCAGGCTGTCAAAAATACTGCTCATGCACTCTCCTTATCTTATTGATTCAAACAACTCAATGATTCTTTCCAGTTCATCTCTGGAATAATATTCAATTTCAATTTTACCTTTATTATTTTTCTTTCTGTGGATAAAAACCCGGGTTCCCATAATGCCCTTCATTTTCTCCTCGAGACTCTCGTAAATCGCATCTTCAGCTGTATTTACCGTCTTCTGAGTTTTCTTCGGTGGCTCCACAATATGTTTTACCAGTTTTTCAGTCTCTCGAACGCTTAATTTCTCATCAAAAACCTTCATTGCCACACTTGTCTGCTTATCCTTGTCTGTAATTGCAAGAATTGCACGAGCATGCCCAGCTGAAATCATCTCATCAATCAGCATCTGCTGAACTCTTTCATCCAATTTCAAAAGGCGAAGGGAATTAGTCACTGCAGTTCTGCTCTTAGAAACGCGTTCTGCAATATTATCCTGTTTCAGCTTAAATTCATCGATCAGGCGCTTATAGGCCATCGCTTCCTCTATTGGATTTAAGTCTTCCCGCTGAATATTTTCAATCAGGGAAATCTCAACTACCTGCTGATCATTAAATTCCTTAATGATTACCGGAACTTCTTTCAATCCGGCAAGTTTGGCTGCTCTCCATCTTCTCTCGCCTGCAATAATCTCATAGTAATCGCCTTTATCCGAAACCAGAAGTGGCTGTAAGATGCCAAACTGCTTAATTGATTCAGATAATTCCAGTAAAGCATCCTCATCAAACTGCTTGCGTGGCTGAGTTCTGTTTGGCTCTACCTTTGAAATCTTTACAAGCATTTCAGATTTCTTCGGTTCTTCAACTACTGCAGCTTGTGCTGTATCTTTTGTTTCTGCAGCACTCTTCACTGCTGAAGCATTCAAAGAACCTTCTTCCTGCTGATGTAAGCTTTCATTTGTGGCAACTGGCTTTTGCTCTGGTTTTTTTTCAGCTGGCTTCACTGACTTCTCCGGGAAAAGAGCATCCAGACCTCTTCCAAGACCTTTCTTCTTAACTGCCATTACTCAACCTCCCTGTTTATCACTTCTTCCGCAAGAAGGCGATAAGCTTCTGCTCCTGTGGATCTCGGATCATAAAGAGTAATCGGCTGTCCGTAACTTGGAGCTTCTGCCAGTCTGACATTTCTCGGAATAATGGTCTTGTAAATATTCTGCTGAAGATTTTCCTTAACATTCTCTACTACCTGTAGCGATAAATTTGTACGGGCATCATACATAGTAAACACAACGCCCTCAATCTCAAGATCATTATTCAGCCTGTCCTTTACCAGATCAATAGTATGTATCAGCTGTGATAATCCTTCCAATGCATAGTACTCACACTGAATCGGAACCAAAACAGATGTCGCAGCAGTAAGTGCATTAATAGTAAGCATATTCAGAGATGGGGGACAATCAATAATAATATAATCATAATTATTCTTTATTTTGTCAGTAATCTCTTTCAATATGTATTCTTTATTATCAATACCAACAAGCTCAATCTCTGCGCCAGACAGATTTACATTTGATGGTATCAAATCTACATTTTCTACTACATCTTTGACAATCGTCTTCTCAACATCGGACTGTCCTACCAGAAGTTCATACAAGGTATCTTCTACTTCATTTTTATCAACACCTAATCCACTGGTAGTGTTTCCCTGAGGATCCATGTCAATTGTCAGAACTTTTTTCCCCTGTTCTGCCAGGCATGCAGAAAGATTAATGGCTGTGGTAGATTTACCAACGCCGCCTTTCTGATTAGCAACCGCAATCGTTCTGCCCAATATCAACCCTCCCTTTCATATTATTTAGGTTACTGTTCACACAACATTTTTATAAAAAGCAACATGTTTAATTGTAAAAAAGAAGCCTACTTGCAGGATTCTCCACCTACGGCGGGTCACCTCGAGCGCCATCTAACTTTCTGCCGCAGTGTGATCCTGCCTAGTAGAGCTTTTTATATAATAGAAAATTTCAACAGAATTTCTTATTATATAAAAAATGTTTCACGTGAAACATTTTGCAATTTTTAATTGCACACAATAACCAAAGTTTATAGATCACTTCACCATCCTACAGGTTCTGCAATCTTATCATATAGCTATTGCTATTATAACACTTTTAAATTTATCTCGCCACATAATGTTTCACGTGAAACATAGAAAATGGCATTTCTTTTCATAAAAATATTGTCTATTTTTATCTTCTTATTAATTATAACCCTAATTATGAGATTTTAAACATTTTTTATGGATATATTTGTTGTCAGTTAACATGTTAGCGAAGTTATTATTATTTTCTATTGCTATTTAATGTGTTGGTCGTTATTCCGGACGCGATTTCACAATGTATATTCACCGCCACGCGTCGCAACGTTCCGGCAAGCTAATGACTAACTACGACTAAGACGCTCAGGAGAGCCTTCGCGCCTAAGTCTCCGTAAGTCATGGATCTCGCCTCCACTAAAACCGCTCCTGAAATGCGCAGCTTGCGAATATACATTGCAAAATCGCTGGTTACTGGAAAGGGAAGAAAGAAACAGTAACGACAACAACGAGTGGTGAGAGGAAGTAGTTGGTATTCCGCAACTTTATTGTTTTTTTGCCAATCTATCGTTGCAAAAAAAGTATAGGGAAACCAGTCACTCACTCTCCCCCCTTCGTTAAAAGTTCTTACCAACCAACAAGTCCCAGCCAGTACACATTGTCCAAATGCGTCCCTCCTAAAGAACTTTATGCGAATTCTTGTTTTCTGCGTATCGCAAAGCGTGTTGCTGTTCACATAATAAACAACAACCCAATATTCTGTCAATTCCTATTTATACGTCAAAAAACATTGTAAAATCAACCTCTTTGGCGTATAATATACATACAAACCCAAAGGAGGTCCTCTATAAAATGAAAGACACTAAACATAAAATTCTGACTCTGGCTGCGTTGACTACGATTGCCGCTGGCGTCATCCATCTCACCAATAGAGTAATTGTTGCCTCTTCCCAGTTAAAAGAAATGCTTGATTTTTCCAATCATAACTATTATAATTGGCGATTCGGAAAAATTTATTATACCAAGAAGGGAAAAGGTTCTCCACTTCTTCTTATTCATGATACAATGCCTGGAGCCAGTGGATACGAATGGTCTCGTGTTGAGGATCAGCTCGCTCAGGAACACACCGTATATACCCTCGATCTATTAGGTTGCGGACGTTCGGAAAAGGCTGGAATTACATATACAAATTTTCTTTTCGTACAAATCATCTGCGATTTTATAAAAAATGTAATTAAAGAGAAAACCGACATCATTGCAAGTGGTTTCTCATGTTCATTTGTTACTACTGCCGCTGCTTACGATAAAGAAAGCATTAATAAAATCATGTTTATTAATCCGGTAAGCATGATTTCTCTTGCCCAAACTACCACAAAAAAGGATAAATTATTCAAATTCTTTATCGAACTGCCTATATTTGGAACCTTTATCTACCATATAATTGTTTCACGTGAAACAATTAATGATTTCTTCCTTGATAATCTTTATTATAATCCATTCCATGTAGATAAAGATGTCCTGGATGCATATTATGAAGCTGCACACAAAGGTGGGTATTATGCAAAATGTCTATACTCCAGCCAAAGTGCTAAATATATGAATATCAACATTCGTCATGCTGTAGAATCAATTGATAATAGTATTTATATCGTAGAGGGCGAAGACGAACCAAATGGTGCCGCAATTGTAGAAGCTTATCAGAAAGTAAATCCAGCAATTGAGTCAGCAACTATTTCATGTTCCAAGCATTTTCCACATATTGAGAATATAGAAGCGTTTCTTGAGCAGGTTGGTGCATTCTTCTAAAAATAAAGTTATAGATATGTCTTCAAAGCAAAATAAAAACTTCGAAATTGTACAATATAATTTCGAAGTTTTTTGTTTTTGTAATGATAATTTATTATACTTTATACTTTTCCTGTTCTTTCTATATTTCCAGAGCATATTTAAAAAGCTTTCTGCAAGATGTACGTCACAATTTGTGGGACTTTGACCAGGATGAGGTTGCCGTAGCGAACTATGGCAGTCAAATTCAGGAAAAATATACTGCAAAGTAGGGTATGCGGATCGCGAAAATGATTTTTTTGATACATTCCAAAACGTGTTTAAAAAGGGCTTTCTGCAAGATGTACGCCACAATTTGTGGGTGAGCTAGCCAGGATGAGGGTGCTGTAGCGTGCTACAACACCCAACTACAGGTAAAATATACTGCAAATTGGGGTATGCAGATTGCGAAATGATTTTTAAAATATATCTCAGAGCTCTTTTCGTATTATTTTGTTATTTTTTCAATTATGCGTTGTTCTGTTTTATCTTTATACAATCTTTTTGTTTTAATCAGAATTGTTTAAAAGTATATTTCCGCATGACAATATATTTTTTAGAGGATTTTTACGGTTTCATTTGCTTGTTTTGTTATTTATAGTACATTAAATAGGTCTTTGTTGTGTCATTATGTTGTCAAGTGTCATTTTTTGGACTTTATCGCGTATTTTAATGGGTTTTTATTTTATAAATGTTATTATTACATTTTATATTTACCGTAATATTGCAGAAAGTAAAAGCAAAGTTTCTGTTTTCGGACTTTTCATACAGTCAACTAATTTAAAACCATATGAGTAAAAGTCAAAGATTTTAAAAATTTATTTTCAAAAAAATGCATATAGAAATTTAAACAGATAAAATAGCCAACGTTAATTACATATTTCATACCGTTTGAAATGTCAGCGGACCAGAGCGTGTTTGAAAAGGCATTCTGCAAAATATACCGTAAAATTGGGCACGTAGATTTCAGGAATGCTTTTTCAAGTACTCTCTCACACATTATTTTTTGAACTAACTATACCCCACCTCCTGTGGATCCGCTCGCACAAATAAACCTTAGAGCCTGTTTAAAAAAGCTTTCTGCAAGATGTGTGTCACAATTTGTGGGAGATTTCGCCCGGATGAGAGCGCCGTAGTAGGCTACGGCAACCGAATTCGGTTGAAATATACCGCAAAGTGGGGCGTGCAAATTGCGGGACTGCTTTTTCAAACACGTTCTAGCGTAGCCCGCCACGCGTTTTTTCATCCATCCCTCAATTCCACGTAGCCTGCTTGATTAGTGTAGTTACTCATAAAACAATATATACGCATATTCATATTCGATAGAATTTTTATGCAGAAGACAATTCAACAGTTTTTCCAAGCAACAAAAAAAGATCCTTGTCCTGTTCTTTTCACAGGCAAAGATCTTTTTTAGCATATTTTTTAGCTACTCTTCAACATCCTCTGAAGTCTCTGTCGTTTCTGTTTCAGCATTATCTGTAGTGGCATTTGTTTCAGGATCTGCTGTCTCAGCGCTTTCGTTTTTCTCTTTTTCACCAGTTACAGATTCAAATGCCTGAAATAGTTCTTTCACTGTCATTTTGTTTACCAGATATACTTTTTTGTTTACAACAGCGGCATAGTAATTTGTATCATAGGAATAATACTCCACTTCCATTTCATTGCCATCTATATCTGTAAATTTCACAGTCATTTCCGGATTTACATTGGACTTAAATTCATCAGTCAGACGTTTCTGCGCTGTCATGTTGATCAGCTTATTGTAGAACGTTGTAAATGTTGTGCTGTCCAGGTCTTTTCCATTTAGTGTATAAGATAAGGTTACACTGGTTGAGCTTGTGGTACTTGCAGTAGAAGAACTGTCATCTGTATTTTCAGTATCTTCGTCGGTCAAATCACCTGATGAAGTGTTATCATCAGCAGCATTTCCCTCTACATCGTTGCCGTCGGCAACATCACTGCTGATATTATCTGTTGTATCTTCATCTTCCGTCTCATTATCCGATGTTTCTACGTTTTCATCCTCAGATGTTTCACGTGAAACATTTACGATATAATCTTTTTCTCCGTAGTTCACATCCAGAGTATCCAGATTATTTACAGACAAATAGCTTACTGTCAAATCCCAGAAATCAGCATCTGTTTTTCCAAGGAAAGTATCAAGAGAATCTTCGGAGATTGTATAAATTTCGTTGCTGTCATTTACACGAACATATCTTCCACCATCTGAATATTGATCTCCAACCTGAATTACAAGTTCTCTGTCAACCATTTCAGTTTCTGGTTCTGATTCTTCTTCTGAATCTTCAGAACTTTCTGTAGACTCAGTATCTGCAGTTTCCGCCCCAGCCTCGTCATCTGATACAGTTACATCTGTATCTTCTGCTTCAACATTGTCATCTGCTGTTTCATCTGTATTCTCATTTTCTACAGCTTCTGAATCTTCTGTGTCTGCCACATTCACATCTTCATCTGAGCTTTCGTATCCATCTGTCTCAGAATCCTCATCTTCATCTGGGCTTTCGCTTCCATCTGTCTCAGAATCCGCATCTTCATCTAAGCTTTCGTTTCCATCTGTCTCAGAATCCACTTTTTCATCCGTCTGGTTCTCATCCCCAGATACCTCTGAGATCTCCTCAACGCCATTTTCAGCCTCGTTTTCATCATCAGTGGACTCTTTCTCAACTTCTTCCTGATAATCCACTGTAATCTCTGCATACGGCTTATCTAATCCGTACTGAGAAAGCTCATCTTCTGCACAGTTATAATTTACAAAACTTGCATAAGCCACGCTGGATAATGTACTGGCTAAGGAAGTGGCCTTCGCGGAATCTGCTTTCTCAGTCTCTCCATCACCAGTAATATTCCAGAAATCATTTTCATCTTTCTCTACAACATAGGAAGAATCCTTTCCTTCTACAGAAATTTTGCTGACCGTAGAGGAATCCACAGTTGGGAAAACGCCGCTTTTTGCAAAGTCGTACAAAGTTCCTTTAAAAGAAGAAAACGTAGAATTGCTTACTACATAAACCGTAGAAGAATCCTCGTTCAAGTCAATGTATTCCTGACTTGTGGAATCATTCTCCATTCCAAGCCGGATTACTGTCGTTTCCCCATCTTCTGTGGTAACCGTGATCGTGTTATCCGGCTGATCCAGTTCATATTCTGATGCATCCTCCACATTTTCCAGTGTTCTTTCCGCTTTTATAGAATTCAGGGAGCTGACCAGTGTATCGATTTTATCCTGATCTACCGGGAAACCAGTTTCATCACTTTTCACCCAGGAATCTCCATCTTTTTCAAAGGTAACTTCTTTTTTATCAATTACAAATTTTATTGATTTCACATCAGCAGACGCTATGGAAATAATTTCCGGATTTTCTTCCTCCGCACTTTCAGTATCCGCGGCCTCCTGCTTGGCTACGTAGGCTTTTACGCCTACGTATGCGCCGCTGAGGACAACCAAAACGCCCACTGCTGTAATAAGATTTACTGATTTTTTCTTCATCAGGCTTTTCTCCTCTTTAACCAAATCATAAATCCAATCAACAGGAATGCTCCAGGAATCAGACCAATGGTACAGATTTTCCAGAAGCTTGCATCATATGCTGTCAAAGTCAGATAAGATACTTCCAGACTCTTTGATGGGATAGAAACTGTTGTACTGTCTTCTGTGTCTACCAGAGAACTTAAAGAAGCCATCACAAGTTTCTCATTTCCACCAGAAACCATCTGATTGATCTGGCTCTGCAGCAGGTTTGATGTGGAATAATAAATAATATGAGTCTCTTTATCATCATCTACAGTCTCTGTAATGCTGACACCCAGGTCAAATGGACCATCCACATCACCGTCTTCCTTTTCAAGAGAACCGCTGTTCAAATCTGTCTTTGAATATGCGCTGTCGGAAGTTGTAAGAAGACTTTCAATATTTACAGTGTCTCTCACGTCATCAGATTTCCGGATTCCCTGCGCATAAGGCATCAAGATGTAATATCCAGAAGAAGCAACATCAGATGTAATATCTGTGCTGTTTACAGTTGGAACCAGGTAGTAAGGCATCTGCGCGGCATAATGCTGTGCATCGCCCTCAAATACCAGGCCATCTACTCTGCTTACTCCGTAGTTTTCCAGCACTGCATCAAAGTTTTCCATTTTTTCTCCTGTGTAATCGGAGAAAATCATTGCTTTTCCACCATTTTCCAGATAATCGATCAATGCGGTCTTCTCATCCTCTGAGATATCCGTTGTAGGAGAATCAATCAGCAGACAGCTGGCATCCTCTGGAACGCTTCCTTCTGTGAGCAGATTCAGGGATTTGATTTCCATGTTTGCTTTCTCAATATCTTCCTTGATCGTAGAATCAAGCTCCTGCTCTCCATGTCCCTCTAATGTGTACAATACCGGCAGGTTCTCACTGGTTACATATGCGATAGCACTTGTGATCTGTCCTTCGCCGTCGAAGCCTGTTGTCTGATAACTGTATGTGTTGTAATCCATTGTAGATTCGTAAATATTGTTATAATTTACAGCCTTATTTCTGTCTCCGCATACAACAATTAAGCTATTAGAGGAAAGGTTATCACTGGTGTATTCACTGACAAATTTAGGATTGACCACTGGATCTTTCTGTTCCACCTTAATATGATCAGATTCATCTGCATATCTTTGAAGCAGATTACTGATAGTCTCATCCTCACTTCCGCTCTGGGCGATCTGATATATGGTTACATCCTTGTCCAGATCTTTCAGCATCGCTTTTGTCTCATCACCGATGGTGTAAAGTTTTTCGGAGCTGATATCCAGCTGCGTATACTTTGAAGGAAGATTTCCAGCAATCATATTTATAACAATAATGATAGCAACGAAAACAACAATCATAACAGAACTATAGCTTCCATTTTTCAAGTACTTTTTATTAATACTGTCTTTAAATTTTCGTTTTTCTTTTTTGTTATTATTGTTATTACTTTCAGCACTTTCAATATCAATTGCATTTTTATCGTTATTGTCAATATTGTTATCATTTTTCTTCTTAAAAAACATTTTCCCCACCTCCTTAATTCCAACGTCTCTTCAAAATTGTCTGCATGGTAAGGAATATACAAATGGCAATGACAGACAGGAAATAAAGAACTCCAGTCACATCAAAAATACTGTTTGTAAAGTTTTCAAAGTGTGAACTTAAGTTAAACACTTCAAGAACCTTCTGGATTCCTCCTTCAAATACGCTGGATTTTACAACATAAATAATCACCAGTGCCACTTCTCCAATCACGCAGACAGCACCTGAAATCACTGCATTTTTAATCATACTGTAGATCATAAGGCTAAGCGCTATGATCAGAATGCCAAATGTCACACATGTAGACATTGCTGTTTCTGAGAAAAAGGAAGAAATTCCATTCATCATATAAAAAGCAAATAAAAATACAAAGGTAAGAACAGCTGCAATTACCTGGCTCTCAGTGATTGCTGAGAAAAATACGCCAATTGCAATGTTTGCACTTCCCAGAAGGAAAAATCCAAGGAGTGCTGTGTACGCAGAGCCAAATGCAACGGTTCCGAACTTTGACATGATCAGCGGATAGGTTGCCAGAACTGCAATAGGGATTGCATAAATAGTCACAAGTGCAAGATATTTTCCCATTACGATGCCGGATACAGATACTGGAGAAGTAAGCAGAAGCTGGTCTGTTTTCTGCTTTCTTTCCTCAGCAAGTACACGCATGGTCAGGATCGGCACTGCAATCAGAAACACAAAGGTCATGGCATTTAAAGTATATTCAAATTTCGGATAAGCAGCTGAAAGCTGGTACGCTGAAAAGTAAATACCTGCGATCAGCAACACAAAAAACATAAACAGGTAGCCGACCATGGAGGTCAGGTAGCTTTTCAGCTCTCTTTTATAAATAGCAAGCATGGTTTACTCTTCCCCCTTTTCTTTCTCAGATGCGGCAAAACTATCCTGTTTATCACCAGACAGTCCATTATCTGACACATCATTGGATACTTCGCCAGATTCATCAAAGTCTTTTTCTTCAAGTCCATTATCAGGGACAGTATCTTCGTTTTTCTCATTCAAATACTTCTCAGCATCTGCTGCCGTCTTAAAGAAAGATTTTCCAGATTTTTTTCCTGACGCATCTTTATCTTTTTTCTCGCTCTCTGTAAGTTCAAGGAAGATCTCCTCCAGAGAAACTTTCTTAGACTGCATTTCAAGAATCGGACAGCCGGCATTTACCATACTGTAGAATACTTTTTCGCGCACATCCATATTCTCTTCTGTTCCCACTGTAATGGCATATACGCCTTCCTCCGGGCTTTTCTTTACCGTAACCTCTTTTACCCCTTCTACGGCCTCCAAAGCGGCTCTGATAGTGTCTTTCTGACCTTTTACAAACAGATTCAGGTTGTTTGAGCCTGCTGCCAGTTTTCCCAGATTCTCAGGGGTATCGCTGGCTACCAGTTTTCCATGGGAAATGATCAGCACGTAGTCGCAAACGGCGCTGACTTCGGACAAAATATGGGAGCTAAGGATAACGGTGTGTTTCTGTTTCAGGCCTTTGATCAGATCGCGGATTTCGTTGATCTGTTTTGGGTCAAGACCGACAGTCGGCTCATCCAGAATAATAACCTCCGGGTAACCAAGCACAGCCTGCGCAATACCAACCCTCTGTCTGTAACCTTTAGAAAGGTTCTTGATCAGACGATTTTTCATGTCAGTAATCTTTACCATGTCCATGATTTCTTCGATCATAGTGGCTTTTTTATCTTTAGGAATTTTCTTCAGATCTGCTACGAATTTCAGATATTCCAGAACGGTCATATCAAAATAAAGGGGCGGCATTTCGGGTAGATATCCGATGCATTTTTTTGCCTCCTCAGGTTCTTCCAGAATATCATGACCGTCTATGACTACTGTTCCCTCGGTAGATGCAATATAGCCGGTTATCATATTCATGGTTGTGGATTTTCCGGCGCCGTTGGGGCCCAGGAAACCATAAATCTTGCCTTTCTCGATTTCAAAAGAAAGGTGGTCTACAGCGGTGTGATCGCCGTAGCGTTTTACCAGATTTTTTACTTCAATCAAGTTTCTTACCTCCTTCAAGTTGCAGATGCATGGCTTATCCCATGCATCTATCTATGATTATTTTATGTGCAACCTGTGAGGAAATTTAGATAATTATGTGAGAAATATGTGATTATTTTGTGTTGGAAATGTGTCCCAAAATAAAATACATTCCGCAAAGTGGGGCGTGCAGATTGCAGGAATGATTTTTCAGACACGCTCTAAGGCACGGGGATGTGGAATAGAAAAAATCAAAGACAGTTGCGAGGAAGCTGGAAATCCTATGCCAGAATATACGATTAAGTGTGAGGATATTATGGTTATGTTTAAGAGCTTGGTTAGTAGCTTGGTTAATCACACTAACCAAGCTACTAACCAAACTATTCCCAATGAAGACAATTCCTTTGAAAGTGATTGAGACAGAACCTATGTTATCTCAGAAAAAATCGCCGATATTATCGGAGAGAAATATAGTACGGATTTCTTCCTCTTTCAGGACTAAAGTTATCTTAATATTAACACATATTCTACGCCAGCGGTTCCTTCGCCGGCAAGCCAGCCTTCCTGGGGTACTTCTTGGCGGTCGGTTTCATCTTCTTGATCACAACGAAAGAACGATCCATATCCGTGTCCATAAGTGGAAATTTCACTACATCCTGAACTTTTCCACCAAGGATTTTCACAGCATTTTCTGCCTGCGCAAGCTCTTCATCAATCTTGCCGGATTTATAAGAAATAAAGCTGCCTCCTTCTTTTACGAAGGGGATACAATACTCGGAAAGGGTGCTTAGATTGGCTACTGCGCGGGAGACACAGAAGTCGTATTTTTCTCTGTGTTCCTTCTGTTTCGCATAGTCTTCAGCTCTTCCGTGGATGGCTGTTACGTCTTTTAATCCAAGCATTTCGATTACTTCATTAAGGAAATTCACCCTTTTATTCAAAGAATCCAGAAGGGTAATTTTAAGCTCTGGAAAAGCTATTTTCAGCGGAATTCCAGGGAAACCAGCGCCGGTTCCGATGTCGATCACGGACTTTCCCGTCAGCTTTTTGTGGTCAAAACTGCCAACTTTTACGATAGATAAACTGTCAAGAAAATGCTTTAAAATTACCTCGTTGTACTCGGTAATTGCAGTTAAATTCATTACCTTATTTTTCTCTACAAGGTACTCATAATAAGTGATAAACTGCTTCTTCTGCTCCTTGGACAGAGCAATTCCAAGCTCTTCAAGTCCTTTCTCAAAGAGTGTTAAATCGTATTCCATATATGTCTCCTTATACCTCAAACTACTTACTTTCCAGTTGATTAATACACAGCGTTTTTGCAAGTAATATTTCTTAGCAGGTCATTTCAGGTGCGTTTTTAACGAAGGTGAAATCCACTAGAGCGTGTTTGAAAAAGGCTTTCTGCAAGATGTGTGTCACAATTTGTGGGAGATTTCACCTGGATGAGGGCGCTGCAGCTGGCTACGGCAACCGTATTCGGGTGAAATATACCGCAAAGTGGGGCGTGCAGATTGCGGGAACGATTTTTCAAACAGGCTCTGGCATATGATTATTACTTGCGTAAGCGCAAAAATGCGCCTTTATTAACGATTTTTCCCATACTGCTCCATATAAACCAGCAGCACCGAAATATCCGCCGGTGAAACACCGGAAATTCTGGATGCCTGTCCAATGGAAACAGGTCTGTAAAGTTCCAGTTTCTGCCGTGCCTCAATACGCAGGCTCTTTACTTTCTCATAGTCCAGATTCTCTGGAATTTTCTTGGCTTCCAGTTTCTTAAACTGCTCTACCTGCTTCATCTGGCGGCGGATATAGCCGTCGTATTTAATATTAATGTTTACCTGCTCCTGCACATCCCAGGCAAGTTCAGGGCGGTTCTTATCAATAGGAGCCACATCTGCATAAGAAAGCTCCGGTCTGCGAATCAGCTCTGCAAGACTGATTCCTGACTTAAGTGGTGTGCTTCCTTTGCTTTCCAGAAGGCTCTGAACTGCCTCTGTCATACCCACATTTGTATTCTCCACACGCTGGATTTCTTCCGCTATCAAGCGTTCTTTTTCCACTACTTTTGCATAGGTTTCGTCATCTACAAGACCTACCTCCCAGCCCTTTTTACGAAGTCTCAGATCCGCATTATCCTGGCGAAGAAGGAGACGGTACTCGGCACGGCTGGTCATCATACGGTATGGCTCATGGTTCTCTTTTGTAACAAGATCATCAATGAGAACACCGATATAAGCCTCAGAACGATCCAGGATCAGCTGCTCTTTTCCCAGCACTTCCATGGCTGCATTGATACCAGCGATCAGTCCCTGGGCTGCTGCCTCCTCGTAACCTGAACTTCCGTTAAACTGTCCGCCACTGAAAAGACCTTTAATTTTCTTAAATTCCAGCGTTGGATAAAGCTGTCTTGGATTAATGCAATCGTACTCAATAGCATAAGCATTCTTCACAATTTTTGCATGCTCAAGGCCTGGTACGCTGTGGTACATTTCCTCCTGCACATCTTCCGGCAAAGAGCTGGACATACCGCCAATGTACATCTCATTTGTGTACATTCCCTCTGGCTCAATAAACACCTGATGTCTTTTTTTATCTGCAAAACGAACTACTTTATCCTCAATAGACGGGCAATAACGTGGACCAGTTCCCTCGATCATACCAGAATACAACGGGGAACGATCCAGATTGGCACGGATAATATCATGGGTAGTCTCATTGGTATAAGTCAGCCAGCAGGATTTCTGCTCGATCTGCACATCCTCCGGATCTGTAGAAAAAGAAAATGGCACTACTCTCTCATCCCCAAACTGCTCTTCCATCTTGCTGTAGTCGATGGTATTTCCTGCAATTCGGGCAGGTGTTCCAGTCTTGAAACGGAACATTTCAATTCCCAGTTCTTTCAGAGAATCAGTCAGATAATTGGCTGCCTGCAGTCCATTTGGACCTGTATAATTGCTTACATCACCGTAAATACAGCGTGCTTTCAGATAAGTTCCAGTACACAAAACTACCGCCTTACAATGGTAGACAGCGCCGGAATACGTCTTCACACCTGTGATCTTGCCATCCTCTACCAGAAGCTTGGTAACCTCTCCCTGGCGGATGGTCAGGTTCTCCTGATTCTCCAACGTCTTTCTCATTTCATTACTGTAAGCCTGCTTATCAGCCTGAGCACGAAGGGAATGCACTGCCGGACCCTTGGAACAGTTCAGCATCTTAGACTGAATAAAAGTCTTGTCAATATTTTTTCCCATCTCTCCACCAAGAGCATCCAACTCACGGACCAGATGTCCCTTTGAACTACCGCCTACATTTGGGTTACAAGGCATCAGCGCAATACTCTCTGCGCTTACCGTAAACATGATCGTATTCAATCCCAGTCTCGCCCCAGCCAGCGCAGCCTCACAGCCAGCGTGTCCGGCACCGACCACTACTATGTCATAATTCTCCTCTAAATTTTTCATTTTTATCTCCTCTATAACACACTCATTCATATATTATCGCGTCCCTCTACCACTACTTACCCATACAAAACTTACTAAATATCTCATTCACCAGATCTTCCCCAACTTCTTCCCCGGTAATTTTCCCCAAGCTTCCATAAGCAGCCATCAGATCAATGGAAAAGAAGTCTTCCGGCATGCCATCCTCAATACTCTGTTTTACCATTGCAAGGCTGTCTGCTGCCTCTTCCAATGCCTCTTTGTGACGGGCATTTGTAATATAAACCTCATCGTTAAAAGAGATTTTCCCGCTGAAAAACATACTCTTAATGGTATCCGCCAGCTGGGCAATTCCAGTCTCCTCTTTCGCAGAAATCGGAATGAGAGGATGGTTGATTTTCTCCTTTAATGCCTCCATGCTCACAGCCGAAGCAAGATCTGTTTTATTGTACAGTACAATTGCTTTTCTGTCTTTCAGCATTTCAATGATTTCTTCATCATTTTCATCAAGCGGTGTAGAGCTGTCTACTACGTATAACACCAGATCTGCACCTTTTGCAACCTCCCGGGCTCTGGAAACACCGATTTTCTCCACCACATCCTCTGTCTCGCGGATGCCTGCCGTATCCACAATTTTCAGCGTAATTCCATGAAGGGTAATATACTCCTCCAGAATATCTCTTGTAGTACCCTCAATATCCGTTACAATGGCCTTATTTTCCCCTACAAGAAGGTTTAACAGGGAGGACTTACCTGCATTTGGCTTACCCACGATAACCGTCTCAATTCCTTCCCGGATGATCTTGCCATCTGTGGAAGTTTTCAACAACTCTTCAATGGATTTCTGCTCTTTTTCCACAATTCCATGTAATTTCTGTGGATATCCCTCCAGACTGATGTGCTCCGGATCATCCAGAGCAGACTCGATAAAAGCAATCTCGTAGATCAGGTCGCTTCGAATCTCCTTGATGGTCTTCTGTACAGAGCCTTTCAGCTGACTCATGGAGCTTTTCAACGCATATTCATTCTTCGCCTGAATCACATCCATAACTGCCTCTGCCTGGGAAAGATCCAGCCTGCCATTTAAGAAGGCTCTCTTGGTAAACTCCCCGGGACCAGCAATCTTGGCACCTTTTTTCAAAACCGTTTCCAGAACCCGGTTCATGGCATAGACACCGCCGTGACAATCAATCTCCACGGTATCTTCTCCTGTGAATGTTTTGGGTGCGCGCATGACCATGACCAGAACTTCATCCACAATTTCTTCCCCGTCATAGATATAACCATAATGAATGGTGTGGGTGGGCACTTCTTTAATTTTCTTTTTCCCGCCCTTGGAACGGTAAATGCGGGATATAACGTCCATGGCTTCCGGGCCGCTGATTCGGATGATTCCGATTCCCGAAGCACTCACAGCAGTAGATATCGCTGCAATCGTTGTATTCATGTGATTTCCTCCATGTAAATTACAATCCAAATTATAAACTTAACACATCTTATAATACCAGTGTCAAAAGGTCAAAAAGTCGTTCATGCTTGCACGAGGCGTTTGAACCTGGGACACGCCAAATATGAGAAAGCAGCGATTTACGTAATAAATCAGCGGATTTCGAATATTTGGAGGATTGTGGGAACAGCGTAGCTGGATCGCAATCCTGGGTATCAAATGAGTGGCAAAAGACTTTTTGACACTCCTATCATCTTATTTTATTATACAAAAAAAGTTACCCCAGGGAAAGATATTAAAACAAAAGCATAACGCTTCAGTTCTTCCATCTTTCACCTGGAATAACCTCTTATTCATTCTGCAAATCTTTTATAACACATTCAGATGTTTTATGCAAGATTTACCATCTTTTTAATTTTACAACCACATGACGATACGGCTCTTCGCCCTCGCTGACAGTCTCTACATACTTATTGCCCTGAAGTGCTGAGTGAATGATTCTTCTCTCATATGGGTTCATCGGCTCAAGTACAACTGGCTTTCTGGTTTTCTTAACCTTGTAGGCAATTCCTCTTGCAAGATTCTCCAGAGTCTCTTTACGACGTCTGCGGTAATCTTCTGTATCGAGCTTTACTCTGATATAGTTTGCTTTGCCCTTATTTACAACAAGGCTTGTAAGATACTGAAGGGAGTCAAGGGTCTGTCCTCTCTTACCGATGAGAATTCCCATATCCTCTCCTTCAAAAGCAACTTCCAGACAACCGTCATTTGTGTTGTATTTGGAAGTGATCTCCACTTCACCAAGATTCATAGATGCAAATACATCGCGAAGGAAAACAATTGCTCTCTCTTCCACTTCTTTGATCTCTGCCGGATCTGTGATGATCTCAACAGGTTTGGACTGTTTCGGCTTCTCTTCTCTTGGCTCTTTCGGCATTTTTTCTTTTGCCGGTTTTTCTTTTACAGGACGCTCCTTAAAAGGTTTCTCCTTCGGCTGGCGCGGCTGTTTTTCTTTTGGCTCTTTAAAAGGCTTTGGCTCTTTCGCCTCTTTTACAGGTGCTTTTTCTTTCACCGGTTCACTCTTTGGTGCCGGTTTCTCAGCTTTTACAAAAGGTTTGGCAGGCTTTCTATTCTGCTCTTCCTTAATCGCATCCACTTTAACAGTATCAACGATTTCCTGTATCTCATCCTCTTCAGAAACTGTATTGATCTTGCGTGCTTTAATGATTGCCGGTTTGCTTCCGATGCCAAAAAATCCGGAACTACCTTCAGAAACCACTTCAATTTCCAGCTGATCACTGGAAACACCTAATTCGATGCACGCCTTGGTGATTGCTTCATTTTTCGTTTTTGCTGAAAACTGGATAAACTCCTCCATCTATGAAACCCTCCGTTCCCGACAACAATTACTTCTTCTTGTTTCTCTCGTCAAAATCCCTGACCATATTTGCTTTTGCTGCAATACTTCCAGGTTTTGCATTTCTTGCATTCTGGTAGGATTCCTCTACTTTTCTGGCTCTCTCTTCTGCGTTTGTGTTACTGGAACCTTTATCAATCTTGGTATTGATATTCTTAGTAGACTGGTTTGCCTGATTGGTGATCTTCTGCGGCGGAAGTCCTTCCTTCGTACGCTGTTTCTCCATCTTCTTCATGTTCTCGTTTACCAGATCATTGATATCCATCTTATCAAGATGACGATTGATAAACCACTGCTGAGCACTTCTTACAACCGCACTTGCGATCCAGTAAATACCAAGACCTACCGGGAATGTGAAACAGAATACTGCTGACATAAGCGGCATAACCGTATTCATAGTCTTCATGGAAGCCTGCATTGTATCAACAGCTCCTTCAGCAGATGAAGTAGCCTGTGGCATAAGCTTATAGTTCAGTACCTGAGTCGCCCATGCAAGAATAGGAATCAGAAGTGCAGCGATTGCCAGTGCAATAGATGCTCCCTCAAAAGCAGCCTTAATGTAATTCAAAGGCTGATCTGCAATGTTTAATCCACAGAAATTCTGCATTTTGGAAATTTCTGCAGACGTGGTGTTAATGGTATCTGCAAATCCCTTAAACTGATCCATTGATGCAAGATCTTTCCACTGAGATGGAGATAATGCATAAAGGAAATCGATGACAGAATTACTGGTCGCTTTTCCGTTATCCAGCGCCAGCTGTACACGAGTCATCTTATTGTCTGTGATAAAGCTCTGGATCAGGTCTGTGTAGCCACTTACGCTTGTGATCTGATCAACAAGGCCTGTGAAAACATTCTTTACACTGCCAACATAACCAGGAATTTTGTAAATAACCTGCCATAATGCCATCAGGACAGGAAACTGGATCAACAGCTGCACACAGCTGCCGGTAGGTGAAACACCGTATTTCTGATATACAAGCTGAGTTTCTTCCTGCATTTTCTGCACGGACGCCTGGTCTTTTTTATCTTTGTATTTCTTCTGTATCTTCTGAAGCTCAGGCTGCATAACAGAGCTTAATTTAGAAAACTTCTGCTGTTTAACCTGCAATGGTGTCATCAGTGCATAAATAATAATACTGAAGATAATGATACAAAGACCCAGGTTCTGAATACCCACCAGATCAAGAACTCTGTAAATCCCGTCCATGATCCAGCCCATAATAGAAGCAACCTGTCCAATAATCGGGACACTGCTCTTCGTTAATAAAATCATATCCAAGTTTGTTTCCTCCTAGGCTTTTTCGGTGTAACTATTCAATTGTCAAAGTTTGAGTTTTTGTGCTGAAAATCAGTTTAAAGTGTCATTTATTGTACACCATCTGTTTCAGTACAGTTTATGGCACAGGATCGTATCCTCCATGTGAAAAAGGATTGCAGCGCAAAATTCTCCACACTGCAAGAAGCCCGCCCTTTAACGCACCATATTTTTGAATTGCTTCTAAACCATATTGAGAACATGTGGGAATATAAGGACATTTTGTTCTCTTCATCGGCGATATATATTTCTGATAGAGACGAATCATATGAATCATGATATTCCTTGGACTAAATCTGCTCATGATAATTTCTCCTGCAAATCTGTTTCAATATTGCCGCTCCTTTACCGAACCAACAATACTGCCCAAATACCGTTTAATCTTCCACATGAAGCTCAGCCTCACGGCGGATCTTCATTCTGCCTGCAAGATGCATAAGCGCACTCTCAATCTCCTGATAGGACTTGTCCTTTGCATTTGGTCTTGCGACCACTACAATGTCCAGTCCCTGACGGAAGGATCTTTCATTCAGGCGGTAGCTCTCTCGTATCAGTCTGGTGACTCTGTGGCGTACCACACTATTCCCAACTTTTTTACTTACAGATATTCCCAGACGATTCTCCATGTGCCTGTCATGGTTCTCAAGCACATACATCACCAGATACCGATTTGCCTGTGATGTTCCTTTTCGGTATACCCTTTGGAATTCGTTATTTTTCTTTAAGGAGTCTGAGTATTCCATCTGATTCTCCTTTATATGATATTGAAATAATTATTTCTGTATAGAAGAAAAGACCACAGTAACTGCGGTCTTAACGGTCTTAAGCAGATAACTGCTTTCTTCCTTTTAATCTTCTGGCAGCTAATACTTTACGTCCGCCTTTTGTGCTCATACGAGCTCTGAAGCCATGGACTTTCGCTCTAGATCTTTTTTTCGGCTGAAATGTCATTTTCATAGGTAAAGCACCTCCTTTATCTATATGGAATTTAAAATTATTAACCTAATCAGAACATCATTTCAATTATATTCATAAATGGCATTCTCGTCAAGTAAAAATTCTTGCTTTCCTGGAATTTTTTATATCCACAAAGTTTTCCACACTGTGCATAACCTGTCATTTTGAAAAGGTTTACGTAACATTATCCACATTTTGTGGATAACTTGTGGATAACCTGGGGATTATCAGCAAAAATATCCACTTTTGACTGTTGATTTTAACGCATATGTCACAAAAAACAGTATATTTCGAGGGGATTCGACAGTGGATAGAGTTATACACATAATTTTTCATTATTGAAACCCGTAAAACCATGTTATGGTAACCAGAATGGTTATCAACCTATTTATCCACATTTATCCACACACAAAATGTTGATAACTTTCCAGTTTATTCACAAGATATCCCCCATTTTTTTCCTTGAATTTTTTTATTATCCACTGCAATTTTTTTAAATTGTGGATGTTTTGTGGACAATTCTATACTTTTCCCCATTTATTTTTCCTATTTTTAGCTTCAAAACAACATTTTCCTCCTCGTCCCCTCATTCTTTTAGGTAATCCACAGCAATCTTAATTTTTTCTCCGAATGTGCATAATTTTCCACATAAATTTCCTATATAAATAAGATTTTGTCGTTGCGAAAAGACAGGATTTATTATAATATATATAAGGATATTTATGTCCGTTTATCAAAATACCAGTAAAATTCCGGTATATTTAGCCTGCCACACCCTAATTTCCTGTTTCCAGCTGGTATTTTGATAAACGGACATGTCGCCGACGGACGGCATCATTTAATATAAGAAACAATCAGATGTGTACGGGAGGAAAAAATGAGCACAGTAATAGAAAAATGGGATGAAATCCTGGGAATTGTGAAAAAGGAGCACGATCTTTCCGATGTTCGATTCGACACATGGCTGAAACCCCTGAAGGTTTATGATGTCAGTGGAAATGTAGTTACCATCGTCGCTTCCGACCAGGTGCGATTAAGCTACATTAATAAGAATTACAAACTGCCTCTGCAGGTTACCATAAGCGAAGTTACCGGAATGACCGACTGCGAAGTGAAATTTATCCTTCCAGAAGACGTCCCGGCGAAGAAATCCATTTCCGACGCTGCACCTGATCAGGACAACCGTTTTAAGGCCAGATGTGAAGAAGCAAATCTGAACCCCAAATATACATTCAATACTTTTATCGTGGGCAGCAACAACAAACTGGCTCAGGCTGCAGCCCTGGCAGTAGCGGAATCTCCGGGAAATACGTACAATCCGCTGTTTATCTATGGTGGTGCAGGACTTGGCAAGACCCATCTTATGCATTCCATCGCCCACTTTATTATTGAAAATGATGATAACAGTAAGGTTCTCTATGTTACAAGTGAAGAATTTACCAATGAGCTGATCGAGACCATCCGTAATGGAAATAACACCGCCATGAGTAAATTCCGCGAGAAATACCGTAACATTGATGTCCTTCTCATTGATGATATTCAGTTTATTATAGGAAAGGAATCCACGCAGGAGGAATTTTTCCACACCTTCAACAGCCTTTACAGTGCAAACAAACAGATTATCATATCTTCCGATAAACCGCCGAAGGATATGGAAATTCTGGATGAGCGTTTCCGTTCCAGATTCGAATGGGGACTGATCGTGGATATTACTCTGCCGGATTACGAGACCAGGATGGCCATTCTTCATAAAAAAGAAGACATGGACGGCTACAATGTAAGCGAAGATGTTATCAAATATATTGCAAATAATATCAAATCCAACATCCGTGAGCTGGAAGGTGCCTTCAATAAGGTAGTTGCTTATGCAAAACTGGAGAAAAAAGAGGTTACCCTTGAACTTGCCGAGCAGGCTCTGAAGGATATCGTCGCACCGAATGAAAATAAACAGATTACTGCAGACTACATTATTTCTATGGTAGCAGAGCATTTTAATGTAAGTACTGCCGATCTTTGTGGAAATAAAAGAAGTTCCAAGATCGTGATGCCAAGACAGGTGGCAATGTATCTTTGCCGTGAAATTCTGGCGATCCCGCTGAAAAATGTAGGACAGTATCTTGGAAATCGCGACCACACTACCGTTATGCACGGCGTAGAAAAGATCGAAAAGGAGCTCCAGACCAACGAACAGCTCCAGAACACCATCGATACATTAAAGAAAAAAATTAATCCACAAACTTAACACATTTTTTCCACATTTCATGTGTATAAGATGTTGACATTATGTGTATTAATGTGAATAACTTTTGGCAACAAAATCGCTTATGTGGTTTTACACAGGTTATTCACACTCTAAACCAATGCTTTTACACGAAGTTATCCATACCCGAAACCCTTTTATTCACTGGGCGGAAGTGAGTTTTTCACATATTCACACCCCCTACGGCGGATACGGCGGATATCTTCTTAAATATATTTAATGAAAAACCCATTTTCTCCAGAAAGGAAGTTATACACATTATGAAAATCATTTGCTCCAAAAGTAACTTGTTGAAGAGCGTCAGCATTTCCTTAAAAGCTGTACCATCCAAAACAACTATGCCAATTCTGGAATGTATTCTGATTGATGCAACAACAAATCAGATCAAATTTACTACTAATGACATGGAACTTGGAATCGAAACCATTGTCGAAGGTACTATAGAAGAAAAAGGAATGGTTGCCCTGAATGCGAAAATCTTTTACGAGATCATCAGAAGACTTCCAGACAACGATGTTACCATTAAAACTGATGAAAAATTCGCTGCAACTATCACCTGTGAGAAAGCAAAATTTAATATTCCTGGAAAATCAGGAGAAGATTTCGCATATCTTCCTATGATTGAAAGAGATGAACCATTAACTATCTCTCAATATACATTAAAGAATATGATTTATCAGACAATATTCTCAATTGCAGTCAACGATAACAACAAATTAATGACTGGTGAACTGTTTGAAATTAAGGATAATTGTCTGAAAATTGTCTCTCTGGATGGACACCGTATTGCGATCCGCAAAATGCCTCTGAAGAAAGACTATTCAGACCGCAAGGTTGTAGTTCCAGGCAAGACTCTGAATGAGATCAGTAAGATCTTATCCGGAGAAATGGATGATGTAGTCAGCATTTTCTTCACAAACAATCATATTTTATTTGAATTTGACCAGACTATGGTAGTTTCACGTCTGATCGAGGGGGAATATTTCCGTATTGACCAGATGCTTTCCAGCGATTATGAGACCAAACTTTCCATTAACAAAAAAGAATTCCTGGATTGTATCGACCGTGCCACACTCCTTGTAAGAGAAGGAGATAAGAAACCGATCATTATCCACATTACAGATGGCAGCATGGAGCTGAAGATTGATTCTGCAATGGGTTCCATGAACGAGGATATTGATATTGAGAAAGAGGGTAAAGATATTCTGATCGGATTTAATCCCAAGTTTCTGATCGATGCACTGAAGGTTATTGATGATGAGACCATCGACATTTACCTAGTGAATCCGAAAGCACCTTGCTTTATCAGAGATGAGGAAGAAACTTACACGTATCTGATTCTTCCGGTTAACATAAATCAGAACCAGGCAAGATAATGACACTTGTCACAGAGAGAAACGTAACAGACAATTGGAAGAGGAATGGAAGTGAACACGGACTGCCAATAATGGCTGGAGACAGTCCGAAAACGAATTGCAGTCGTGATGCCAGAAGAGTGGAGGCAGAAAATTGGAAATCAGAATCAGAGATGAATTTATCAAACTTGGCCAGGCACTGAAACTTGCTGACCTTGTATCAGACGGCGTTGAGGCAAAATATGTGATCAACGACGGACTTGTAAAAGTAAATGGCGAAGTAGATACCAGAAGAGGCCGCAAGGTTTATGGCGGTGACGTTATTTCCTATAATGGCCAGGATGTGAAGGTTCTGTCCGGAAACGAGTAAAATGGCTTATATTGAATCCATAAAATTAAGCAATTTCAGAAATTACGAATCGCTGGAACTTTCTTTTGACAAAGGAACTAATATTTTTTATGGGGATAATGCACAGGGAAAAACAAATATCCTGGAGTCTGTGTATCTGTGCGGAACCAGCAAATCCCATAAAGGAAGCAAAGACCGGGAGATTATCCGCTTTGAACAGGATGAAGCCCATATCCGCATGATGGTGGGAAAAGATTCCATGTCTTATAAGATTGACATGCACCTTCGGAAAAATAAGGCCAAGGGCGTGGCAATCAACGGGCTTCCCATAAAGAAGGCGAGAGAGCTTCTCGGTGTGGTGAATCTGGTTTTCTTTTCCCCGGAGGATCTGAATATTATCAAAAACGGTCCGGGAGAGCGACGAAGATTCATGGACGCGGAGCTTTGTCAGCTGGATAAACTATACCTCACAGATCTTGCCGGATACAATCATGTTCTGAATCAGAGAAATAAGCTGCTGAAGGATATGTATAAGCGACCGGATCTTGGAGCGACTCTGGATGTATGGGATATGCAGCTGGTAAATTATGGCCGTAAGATCATTGGCAAAAGAAGAGAATTTGTGGAGTCCCTTAATGAGATCATTAAGGAAATTCACAGAAATCTTACCGGCGGTATTGAAAATATAGAAGTGATATATGAACCAAGCGTGGAGAGTGAGGCTTTGGAAGAGAGCCTTTTCCGCAACAGAGACCGGGATCTTCGGATGAAAATGACTTCGTCCGGACCTCACAGGGATGACCTAATGGTGGCTGTGAACGGAATTGATATCCGCAAATATGGTTCGCAGGGGCAGCAGAGAACAGCAGCTCTTTCCCTGAAACTTTCGGAGATTTATCTGGTGGAGAAGATCATTCATGATAAACCAGTTCTGCTTCTGGACGATGTCCTTTCGGAGCTGGACAGCAGCCGTCAGAATTATCTTCTTGAGAGTATTCATGATATTCAGACCATGATCACCTGTACTGGTCTGGATGATTTTGTCAGTCATCAGTTTACGATCAATAAAGTGTTTCACGTTGTGGCGGGGCATGTGTATCAGCCGATGGGATGTCCTGCAGATAAATAAGCTTGCGAAGTAGTATGCGATATGCTAAACTGGCATTAACTATGGAAAGTTGGTGAAAAATTTGGACAAAGAGGAATTTCGGGTTAAACTTGAAGAGATTAACCATTTAGTAGAACAGAAGGACTATAAGGGAGCCATGAATGTTGTAGACAGCATTGACTGGCGCCGTGTGAAAAATGTTCGTACCCTTTGTGTGGTTGGTGAAATCTATGCTGCCAATAAACGCTATGAGGACAGCAAGGAAATTTTCCTGCTGGCTTATCACAGAGCCTCCATTGGTAAGAACATTCTTTATCGTCTTGTAGAAGTTTCCCTGAAGCTGGGACAGGTTTCCGAGGCAGTGGAATTTTATCAGGAGTACAGGGAAGTTGCGCCAAATGATAATACGCAGTACATCCTGAAATACAAGATCCTGAAAGTAAAAAAGGCTCCTCTTGCAGAGCAAATCAAGGTTCTGGAGGATTATAAGGAGAAAGAATTTACCGAAAAATGGTCTTACGAGCTTGCCAAACTGTACTATCAGGATGGTGACAAAGAGAAATGTCTGGAGCTTTGCAACGAGATCATTCTCTGGTTCAACGAGGGTAACTACGTGATGAAGGCTATGGACCTGAAACAGCGTATGGGTGCTCTTACCGGCGAGGAGAAAGAGCGGTATGAACAGCAGTTTGTACCGAAGCTTCTGAAACCTGAGGAAGCAGATACCATTAAGGAAGAAGAGAAAGCACCGGAAGCTGAGAACCAGGGAAGTGAATCTATTGAAAGTATTCAGATCAAGAATGAGGATCTGGATGGCGTAGAGAGTCTTCAGGATAAAATTTCCAAAGGACTTCGTGACATTTTTGGAAGCCGTAAGATGGATGAAATGGAAGACAGCATTGTTTCCACTGAGCAGACGAAAGAGGTTCAGGAAGAAATGCTTCGTGATCCGGCTTCTGAGAAAGAATATGAAAGTGTACCGGAGCTGGAGCCTGAAACTGGCAAGGTGAAAGTGGAGAATACCAAGGAGACTGTTGCTGAAGAATCTGTGAATACAGCAGATGAGACTGCAGAGAAATCAGCGGAAGCAGTTTCAGAAGAAAATACAGAAGGTTTAGAGAATGCAGATCGTTCAGAGTCTGCAGAAGAGAAGAACGCATTTTCCACAGAAACAGAAACACCTGTTGAGAACCTGAAAATGCCTACACTGAATATTCCGGATTCTATGAAGAATATGGTACCGGAAGAGATTGAGGTTCCCAAGGCACCTGTACAGAATAACCTTTTCAGTGATGAGGCTGATGCTGCGGAGAAAATGAAAGACGAGAAACCTGCATTTGATTTTTCAAATTTCAATCTGGAGGATACGATTCTTGCTGCTGCTTCTGCACAGGGAATTGAGATTCCGGATGAGAAGGTAGATGAAGAGAAAGTTCAGGAAGAAAATAAAGAAATTGTAGAAGTCGCCAAAGAAATATCTACACAACCTCAGAAAGCTGTAAAAGAAGAAAAAGTAGAGAAGATTCCGGAAGAAGAGGAAGTTATCACTGAGGACGAGGAAGAAATCGAGCCAGAACCAGAACAGAAAAAGCCGGTTGTAGAACTTGAGGAAGAGGAATTCCTTTCCGAAGAGGATCTTCAGGCTGCTGAGGATGAGTTTATGAATGGTCCGGCAGGACATAAGGAGAAAGAAGAGCCTTCTGATGATTCCATGTCTGAGGATGAATTTATTGCCAAGCTTCTCAGAGAGAGCATTGGAGAAGAAGAGGATGAGGATATGCCTCCAGCTGCTGATGATGTGGTTGAAACTGAAGATGCAGAGGAAGAACCGGAAGATTCTGAGGACGAAAACTTTGATTTTGACGAGGATGAAGAGGAAGAAGAGTCTTCTGAATCTCTTTCCGAGGAAGAAGAACTGGAACAGTTTATTGATTCTATTCAGCCAAAGGATAAGAGAAATCCATCTGACATTGTGCCAAGAGAGAAATCACTTACCGATGATGAGAAGAAGCTGTTTACATATTTTGTAAAGGTTCCGGGAATGCGGGAACAGCTGATCAGTGCACTTTGCGATGTGCAGATGGCAGCGGCTGATAAGACCTCCAAGACTGGAAACGTGATCGTCATGGGTGGGAAAGAAACTGGTAAGACAAGACTGATCGCAAGTCTGATTCCGGCAATCTGTAAAGAGCTGAATCTGCCGGCTTCCAAGGTGGCTTATGTGTTTGCCGACCAGCTGAATGAGATGGATATTACGAAAGTGATTGGTAAACTTAGCGGTGGTTTCCTTGTCATTGAGAATGCTAATCAACTGACACAGGAAACAGTGGATATTCTGGATAAGGCTATGGAGTTCCGCACAGACGGACTTACTGTGATTATTGAGGATGAGAAGATCGGAATGCGTAAGCTGATTGCAAGATTCCCGAAATTTGCCAAGAAGTTTACATCCATAATCAACATTCCGGTATTTACCAATGATGAACTTGTAAACTTTGCAAGAGTTTACACCAAGGAAAATGGTTACAAGATCGACCAGATGGGAATGCTTGCATTGTATAATCTGATCGGTGTGAACCAGAAAGAAGACCAGCCTATGAACATTGGCGCAGTTAAGGAAATGCTTGACGCAGCAATGGCGAAATCCCAGGGCGGACTTCTGAAGTTTAATAAGAAAAAGAGAGTAGACCGTGATGGATTTACGGTTCTTTATGAGAAAGATTTTGCAAAATAAGTAATAGGGGAATTGCAGACAGCTGCCCAGATTGTGTGATTTGCAGATAATGATTAAATAATTTAAAAGAAAGAGGAAATTAATATGACCAGACCTTATTTAGGAAATCCGAAATATACCATTGAAGTTCTTCAAAAGTATAATTTTGCTTTCCAGAAAAGGTTTGGTCAGAATTTTCTTATCGATACCCATGTTCTGGAAAAAATAATCGAGGCTTCCAAGATCACCAAGGATGATTTTGTTCTGGAAATCGGACCGGGTATTGGAACCATGACCCAGTATCTGGCTGAGGCAGCCAGAGAAGTGGTGGCTGTAGAGATTGATAAGACATTGATCCCGATTCTGGAAAATGATACTTTGAAAGACTGGGATAATGTGACTGTGATCAACGAGGATATCCTGAAAGTTGATATTGCGGCGCTGGCACAGGAGAAAAATGGGGGCAAGCCTATCAAGGTGGTTGCCAATCTGCCTTATTATATTACCACGCCAATCATCATGGGACTTTTTGAAAACCATGTTCCCATTTCTTCCATCACCATTATGGTACAGAAGGAAGTGGCAGACAGAATGCAGGTTGGTCCTGGAACAAAGGATTACGGTGCTTTGTCTCTGGCTGTTCAGTATTATGCCAGACCGCAGATCATTGCGAATGTTCCGCCAAACTGTTTTATGCCAAGACCGAAGGTGGGAAGTGCTGTTATCCAGCTTGTGAGATATGAAGAGCCGCCAGTGCAGGTGGACAATGAGAAGCTGATGTTCAGGCTGATCCGGGCATCTTTTAATCAGAGAAGAAAAACATTGGTAAATGGACTGAAGAACTCCCAGGAGCTTGATTTTTCAAAAGAGGAAATTGAGAAAGCTATGGCAGAGACCGGAATTCCGGTAAATGTGAGAGGCGAAGCGCTTACTTTAGCAGAATTTGCTGATCTTGCAAACGCATTTAATAAATTGAGATAGATATCAAGAACGGGGCGTAAGCCCCGTTCTTGATATCTTCGGATTGCTTCGCAGCGTTGCGGCTCCCGTGATCCTTCACATGTTCGGAAATGATTTACTGCATAAATCTTATACAAATAAAAATCACCCGGTGGCTAGAAGGGTGATTTTTATTTTGTCTCAAATATATTTTTTAAAAGGAAGGAGAGTCAATCACTTTTGGGTGACTGACATATGAAAAAGAAATTTTATAAAAATAATGTTGGCTGTTATTATTTTTATGATGTTAGTATATCGGGAAAGTTTGAAAGAATCGTGTTTATCTTATGAAAAATTAGTGAACGAATTTGAAAAGATTTGTAACTTCCTGGAAAAATGGGCTGTTTTTGGAGATTAGTTATAAAAAGATTATAAAGTTTTTAGATACATTTTACAAATAAAAGGAAAAGGTGTAGTATAATGGGCTGGAATCTGGAGGAAGATTTATTTCCGGTATTGATTAAATTTCAGAAGAAAATTACTTGATATGAGGAAATCAGATCATAAATATGACCAGATTCCAGCAGTTTGTGAACAGAATATTAACTATTGCTGGTCAGACCATGAACAGCAGCTATTTAATTGTTACTGGAGAGATTTGAACAGATGACATTTAATCGTTACTGGGCAAGTCTTGAACAGCAACATTCAATCAGGAGGTAATTATCATGATAAAAATGAAAAAATCAGCAGCACTTATCCTTGCAGGAGTTCTTGCATGTTCCATGCCGATGCCGGTTATGGCATCCAGTGATACAGAAGTAGTAGAAAGTCTTCTGGACAGTGGAATTGATTTTCTTGCTTCTGACCCTGGAAAAGCAGTAGACATTATTATGTATGCCAAGGATCTTGTAGACCAGCAGAACATCACAGATGACCAGGTACGAAGTGCTGTAACTCAGGCAGCAGACCATTTTGGGGTATCTCTTTCTGATTCAGAGGTAGATTCCCTTGTTTCTGTAGTACGCAAGGTTCTGGATGCAAAAATTGACGAAGATGCTCTTAGAAGCGATGTAAATTCTGTATACAGTAAGCTGCAGGATATGGGTGTTACAAAGGATGATGCCAAAGGTCTTGTGTCGAAGTTAATCGAATTTGTAAAAGGATTATTCGAATGAGAAATGTAAAATGTGCAAAATGTATAACTTTACCAAATTAAAGTAAAGATGCAAATGTGGTAAATTTATAAAAAAAGAGGAAAATGAAAGAAGAAATTGTGCAAATAAAACAAATGTTCATTATTCGTTAACAATTTGCATGTATTTTGTTCATAAGTATCTGATACTATATAATCAGTTCGAAAGAACATACACAGAAGACGTTGTAATGACACCATTACACATAAAATTTTTTCATAATAATCGCCCCGGCAGCTACTGCCGGGGCACTCCTCGTTTTAGAGCGTATTTGAAAAAGTATTCCTGCAATCTGCACGCTCTGGAGCGTGTTTGAAAAAGGTTTTTTGCAAGATGTGCGTCACAATTTTTTGGAAAATTTGTCTGAATATGCCGCTCTTTAAACGCCAGATATTACACTCTGACGCTTAAAGAGCGGTGTTTTTTCGAATGTACATTCCAAAATTTATTTGCAACGAATAAGCGGTGTGCTATAATGAAGCAAAAACAGGGGCAAAGGAGTCTAGGTCATGGCAGAGACAATGAAGGATTACGAAGCAGAACTTGAAGCTTCTTTTAAGAAAATTGAAGAAGGCGACATTCTCACAGGAACAGTTGTGAGTGTAGATGATAAAGAAATTATTGTAGATTTAAAATATTATGCAGAAGGTATTATCCCGGTAGAAGATTACAGTAGAGAGCCGGGCTTTAACGTTAAAGAAGAAGTACACCCTGGAGATGAAGTTTCCGCCACAGTCGTAAGAAAAGACGATGGAAACGGCAACATCCTTTTATCCAAAGTTGAAGCTACTGACGTCCTGGCTTGGGACAAATTAGAAGAGCTGAAAGCCTCCGGAGAGGTTCTTGATGTAGTGGTAAAAGGTGTAGTAAACGGCGGTGCAGTTGCTTATGTAGAAGGTGTGCGCGGCTTTATCCCGGCCTCCAAGCTGGCCTTGAATTACGTAGAAGACACCAACGAATATCTGAACAGACACATCCAGGTTCAGGTAATCGATGTCAATAAAGAGGACAAAAAACTGATTCTTTCTGCGAAAGAAATTTTAAGGGAAAAAGCAGAAGAGGAAAGAAAGAATAAAATTTCCAATATCCAGCCAGGCTTTGTAACAGAAGGAACTGTAGAGAGCCTTCAGCCATACGGCGCATTTGTAGATCTTGGAAACGGCGTATCCGGACTGGTACATATTTCCCAGATTTGCGAAAAGAGAATCCGTAAACCATCAGAAGTTCTTGCAGTTGGAGATAAGGTGAAAGTAAAAGTAACTGCAGTGAAAGATGGAAAACTGAGCCTGAGTATCAAAGAAGCAATTGATATGATGGCAAAAGAAGTGGAAGAAGAGAAAATAGAAATCCCACAGTCCGGAGAAGAGGCAACCACATCTCTGGGAGCTTTATTTGCAAATATTAAACTGAATTAATATAAAGTGCAGATTTGGACGATTAAGACAATCGCCCAAAATGAAAATCTTCTGTAGAGCGTGTTTGAAAAGTAGACCCGAAATAAAAAACTCTGTTTACAGATGAAAAGTGTGCAGAGGTCAGCTGAATTTTGGAAGGAAGAATGTGAATGAAGAATCAGAAAGTATTTGTAATGGGACATAAGAATCCGGATACGGATTCTATTTGTTCGGCAATTGCTTACGCAGATATCAAAAACAGAACCACCCAGACCAAGCGTTATATTCCAAGACGTGCCGGTCAGATCAATGAAGAGACCCAGTATGTACTGAATCGTTTTGGGGTACAGCCACCGGCTTATCTGGGAAATATCGGAACGCAGGTAAAAGATATGGATATCCGTCCAAAACCGGATGCAGACCGTACCATGTCCCTGAAAAATGCCTGGGATATGATGCAGAATAAAGGCATTGTGACCCTTCCCATCTGTAACAGCGAGGATGAGCTGGAGGGAATTGTAACAATCGGCGATATTGCTGATGTTTACATGGATACCAAGGACAGCTATCTTCTTTCAAATGCCAGAACTCAGTATAACAAGATCAGGGATACTCTTGACGGTGAAATTGTAGAAGGAAATGGTCACGGCTATTTTACCAAAGGGAAAATCCTTATTGGAACTGCTGATCCGGAGGTGATGAAGAACTATATCGAAGAAAATGATATGGTTATTCTTGGAAACCGTGAGGAAGATCAGTTAAAGGCAATAGAACTGAATGTAAGCTGCATTATTGTAGGAATGAGTATTCAGGTAAGTGAGAAGGTAATAAAGAAAGCTCAGGAGAGACAGATCATCATTATCTCTTCTCCATATGATACCTACACAATTGCCCGCATGATCAACCAGAGTATTCCGGTAAATTATGTGATGAAAAAAGATAATCTGGTAACTTTTAATACTGAAGATTTCACAGATGATATCCAGGATGTTATGATCAAGCACCGCCATCGTGCATTCCCTGTTATCAATAAGCGGGGAAAATGTGTGGGAACCATTTCCAGACGAAATTTCCTTGACATGCACAAGAAACAGGTAATTTTGGTAGATCATAATGAGAAAGACCAGGCTGTTGATAATATTGAGAAAGCAGAGATTCTGGAGATCATTGATCATCATAAGCTTGGTTCTCTGGAAACTATGAAGCCGATTAATTTCAGAAATGAGCCAGTTGGATGTACTGCGACAATCCTTTACCGGATTTATGACGAGCAGCGACTGGAGATTCCGCCTAAGATTGCAGGACTTCTCTGTGCAGCCATTATTTCCGATACCTTAATGTTCCGTTCCCCAACCTGCACCCAGCAGGACAAGATCGCAGCAAGTGCGCTTGCACTGATCGCGGACATTAAGATTGAAGATTTCGCAAGAGAAATGTTTAAGGCTGGAAGCAATCTGAAAGATAAAGCACCTGAAGAAATTTTCTATCAGGATTACAAGAAATTTATTGCAGAAGGAAATGTGGCTTTTGGTGTTGGACAGATCAGTTCCATGGACGAGGAAGAGCTTCAGGAGATCAAAGTTCGTCTGAAACCATTTATGGTAAGCGAGTGCGGACGCCATGGAATTACCCGTGTTTACTTTATGTTAACCAATATTATGGACGAGTCCTCAGATGTAATTTATTACGGCGAGGGCAGCGAGGAAATGGGAAAAATCGCATTCCAGCAGGAACCGGAGGATAAGTGCTTCCACCTGAAAGGCGTGGTTTCCCGTAAGAAACAGATGATCCCGGCTATGATGGAAGCTGCACAGATCATGGCAAATGACTTTAACTGATAATAAAGATTTTCCCGGCAAAGAGGCTGTTAAAAGATACTGCTCACAAAGTGAAAAGTAACGCAGATGGTTCTTTGCATGGGAAATTTTCACATAAAAGAGGAGCAAAAATATGGCAAAACAGACCTGGAAACCAGGCAATATGCTTTACCCGCTTCCTGCTGTGATGGTCAGCGTTACAGATGGCGAGGGTAATGATAATATAATAACAGTAGCGTGGGCTGGCACCGTGTGTACCAACCCGCCAATGGTAAGCATCTCCGTTCGTCCCACCAGATTTTCTTACGATATGATCTGCAAGACAAAGGAATTTGTTCTGAACCTTACCACAGAAGAGCTTGCATACGCCACCGATTATTGTGGCGTGCGGTCCGGCAGAGAGGTTGATAAATTTCAGGAGCTTCATCTTACCAAAGAAAAGGCGGATCAAGTGAAGGCACCAATGATCGGTGAAGCTCCTGTAAATATTGAATGTAAAGTTAAGAAAATTGAGAAGCTTGGTTCTCATCACATGTTCCTTGCGGAAGTAGTTGCAGTGCATGCGGACGAAGCCTATATGGATAAAAATAATAAATTTCAGCTGAATCAGTCAAAACTGATGGTATATTCCCATGGAGAATATCTGGGACTTGGAAAGAAACTGGGCACCTTTGGATATAGCGTAAAAAAAGGAAAAAAGCATAATCAGAAACTTAAAAATCATCCATTAAAAAACCGAACCCAGTAACAATTTTTTAATATGATTGCAATAATGGCTCTTATGTGTTATTATTTAAAGGAGTATCGAATGAAAATGAATAATATAACATTAATTGGAATGCCCGGTGCAGGTAAAAGCACACTGGGCGTTGTTCTTGCGAAAATACTTGGATACGAATTTTTAGATTCAGACCTTTTAATACAAAAAGAAGAAAAAAGACGTCTTTATCAGATCATTGATGAAGAAGGAGAAGAAGGTTTCAAGGCTATTGAGAATCGCGTAAATGCGTCGATTGATACAGAGAATACTGTAATTGCTACTGGGGGAAGTGTGGTATATTGCAGTGAAGCCATGGAACACTTGAAATCAATTGGGAAGGTAGTTTACCTCAGCCTTTCTCTGGAGTCTCTTGAGAAACGGCTTGGAAATCTTAAGAAGCGGGGAGTTCTTCTGAAAGAAGGACAGACCTTGAAGAGTTTATATGAGGAGCGAGTTCCCTTATACGAGAAATATGCAGACATTGTGGTAGATGAAGAAGGGAAAGATTTGGAAGCAAGTCTGCAGGCACTTTTGGAAACACTACAGACAGGGGTTATTAAGTAACTGTAGATCGTTACTATTCGCGGAATGTGTTACGATGAACGAAGTGAACAGTAACTGTGAATCAGAGGAGGGCTGTCAGGTTATTGGAGAGAAATTGACAATAGCCTTTTTGGCTCGCGGAGTAAGAATAATAGAGGTGTATTATGGAACAGTATGTGATTAAAGGTGGAAATCCGCTTGTTGGTGAAGTAGAGATAGCAGGTGCAAAGAATGCAGCGCTGGCTATTTTATCAGCAGCCATTATGACGGATGAGACAATTCTCATCGAGAATCTGCCTGACGTCAGAGACATCAATGTTTTACTGGAGGCAATAGCTGGCATCGGAGCACAGGTTGACAGAATCAATAAGTCAACTGTTAAGATCAATGGTTCTACCATTGGTGATGTAAGTGTAGATTATGAGTATATTAAGAAGATCCGTGCATCTTACTATCTTCTTGGCGCATTACTTGGCAAATATAAAAGAGCAGAAGTTCCTCTTCCAGGTGGCTGCAATATCGGAAGCCGTCCGATTGACCAGCATCTGAAAGGTTTCAGAGCCCTTGGTGCGAAAGTTGATATTCTTCATGGAGCCATTGTTGCCGAGGCATCTAATCTTCATGGAAGCCATATTTTCCTGGATGTAGTTTCTGTAGGAGCAACCATCAATATTATGATGGCAGCATCTCTTGCACCAGGACGTACGATTATTGAGAATGCTGCCAGAGAGCCACATGTAGTAGATGTTGCCAACTTCCTGAACAGCATGGGAGCCAATATCAAAGGTGCTGGTACAGATGTGATCCGTATCAAGGGTGTTGAGAAGCTTCACCGCACAGAGTATTCCATCATTCCGGACCAGATCGAGGCAGGAACCTTTATGTTCGCTGCAGCAGCTACCGGTGGGGATGTCACAGTTAAGAATGTAATTCCAAAGCATCTCGAAGCTACTACAGCTAAGCTTGAGGAAATCGGATGTGAAGTTCAGGAGTTTGATGATGCCGTACGTGTACGTGCAGTGGGCAGACTTCATCGCACTCATGTGAAGACCCTTCCATATCCGGGATATCCGACTGATATGCAGCCGCAGATTGCGGTTACCCTTGCACTTGCAGAGGGAACCAGCATCGTAACTGAGAGTATTTTTGAGAATCGCTTCAAATATGCCGATGAGCTTTCCAGAATGGGAGCCTGTATTAAGGTTGAAGGCAATTCTGCAATTATTGATGGCGTGAATAAGCTTACTGGTGCAAGAGTAAGTGCACCGGATCTTCGTGCTGGGGCAGCTCTTGTTATTGCAGGACTGGCAGCAGAGGGAATCACCATTGTGGATGATATTGTTTACATCCAGCGTGGCTATGAGAACTTCGAAGAGAAGCTTCGCAGCCTTGGCGCAGAGATCGAGAGAGTTTCCAGTGAGAAGGATATCCAGAAATTCCGCCTGCGTGTAGGGTGAATTGTTAATTTCAGATCGCAGCCTGATAGCCTTGATCTGTTGAGTATCAGATTTAATCTGGTGAAAAATAGTCATAAGACGTTAAATGTCTATTGACAATTATAAGCAATCAGTATATTGTATTGCTTGCAACAGGAAAACTGAAGAATAGCCTTTTATTCAGAGTGGTGGAGATACATAGGATCTATGAAGCCACGGCAACCCCTCGAAAGAGAGGAAGGTGCCAACCTGAGCGAGTGATCGAACAATAAGAGGATTGTTTATATAAAAAGTCATTTATAAGACAGTCCGCTTGTCCGGGCTGTTCTTTTTTTCGCGGAAAACATACAATGCAGCGATAGATATTAGCTGTTTTGGAAATTTTCGCTCCATCGAAGAAAGGGAAAAACAAAAGAATGGAAAACAAAGAAAAAATCTTATTTACTTCCGAATCTGTAACTGAAGGTCATCCGGATAAAATCTGTGATGCCATTTCTGATGCCATCCTGGATGCTCTGATCGCACAGGATCCGATGAGCCGTGTAGCCTGCGAGACTGCAACTACAACAGGTCTTGTTCTGGTTATGGGTGAGATCACTTCCAAGGCAAATATCGATATCCAGTCAATCGTAAGAGAGACAATCCGCGAGATTGGTTATACTCGTGGAAAATTCGGATTCGATGCTGATACATGTGCGGTAATCACAGCACTTGATAAACAGTCTGCTGATATTGCAATGGGTGTTGATAAAGCACTTGAGCAGAAAGAGAATCAGATGGATGAGGACGAGCTTGACTCTATTGGAGCTGGTGACCAGGGAATCCAGTTTGGTTATGCTTCCAACGAGACAGAAGAATACATGCCATACGCAATCAACATGGCACACAAACTTTCCCGTCAGCTGACAAAAGTCCGTAAAGATGGCACTCTGAAATATTTAAGACCAGATGGAAAAACTCAGGTAACAGTTGAGTATGATAAGAATGGAAAACCAAGCCGTATTGATGCAGTAGTTTGCTCCACTCAGCATGACCCGGATGTTACACAGGAGCAGATCCATGCGGACATCAAGAAATATGTATTTGATGAGATCATCCCGGCAGACATGGTAGATGAGGATACGAAATACTTTATCAACCCGACCGGACGTTTCGTTATCGGTGGACCAAACGGCGACAGCGGTCTTACAGGACGTAAGATTATTGTTGATACTTATGGCGGAACAGGACGTCACGGCGGCGGTGCTTTCTCCGGAAAAGACTGCACAAAGGTTGACCGTTCTGCAGCTTATGCAGCACGTTATGTTGCAAAGAACATTGTTGCAGCAGGTCTTGCTGACAAGTGCGAGATCCAGCTTTCCTATGCAATTGGTGTTGCACATCCGACTTCTATTCATGTAGAAACATTTGGCACAGGTAAAGTATCTGATGCGAAACTGGTAGAGATCATCCGTGAGAACTTTGACCTTCGTCCGGCTGGAATCATCAAAATGCTTGATCTCCGCCGCCCGATCTACAAACAGACTTCTGCATACGGACATTTCGGCCGTACAGATGTAGATCTTCCGTGGGAGCATCTGGACAAGGTTGATGATCTGAAGAAATATCTTGCGTAAAATTTGGTTAAAAGAAAATGGCTTGTATTGAAGCCTGCTTGAAAATTCCATATTAAAGTTAGAGCCTGGAAGAGACTGGTATATAGCAGAAGAAGTCTTTTCCAGGTTTTTTATGTTGAAAAACTGAATTTTATATAATTATTCCTCTAACTTTCCCCATTTTATAGGCTTTCCTGCCTGTCCATTAGTGAAATGATATGTAGTTTCCCTTATTTTTGCCCTTATGAGATAATCACAAGGGAAATAAGGGAATTTTTTTTAATCATTGCCTACCACTTTATCAAGAAGCCGAACCGATTTTCGTTTCGCATCTCTTGTGGAGTGAGCATAGACATTCATTGTGGTACTTACATCTGAGTGTCCTAATAATTCCTGCACATCTTTTGGAGCAGCTCCATTTGCCAAAAGGTTGCTTGTATAGGTGTGACGTAACTGGTGGAAATGAAAGCCTTCAAATCCCTCTAATGTTTTTGCCACCTTTCTGCATACCGTCCCCAAAGTAGTCGGAAGTTCCAGACAACCATCCGGTCTTAAGCAGACGAAAGAAATTTCTTTATAATCTGCCGGGACTTCCTCTGTTCTGTCTAAGCAGTAATATTCGTAGTACACTCTGTTTTTCTCTTTGACCTCTTTGTAGTAGTTCGTGTGATAAAGTTCTCCGTACTGCATTCGATTTTTTAACTGCTCTTTCCGGGCATTGCGGAAAATCTCTACCAGCGTATCTCCAAAATCAACAATCCTCACTTTTTTCCGCTTGGTTGGTCCGATGATATATTTGCGCTTTGAGCCATCATATCGGATGCTGCGTCTTATGGTAAGGCATTGTTCTTCCAGATTTACGTCCTGCCATGCCAAACCACAGGCTTCTCCAATACGAAGCCCGGCATAATAGGCTATCTGGATTGGAAGTATTGCGGCTGGGTTCTTTTTTTGAAGATACGCAAGCAGTCTTTCATAATCTTCTCGTGAAATTGGTTGGATATTTCCGTCCATGTCCTCATCCGAAAACAAATCAACTTCGTCCGTCTGATACCGCAGTTTAATATACTGCATGGGATTGAACGTAATATACTGTTTTGGAAATACTGCAAAGCGGAAAGACTGCTGCATGACTGCGGAAAAAGAATGGATGTAATCTTTGCTGTAACCCTTTCTCTCTTTTCCATCGGGATGAACTCCCCCGAAGGAAAGCAAATCAAAGAAAGATTGCAAATGCTCAGAGGTTACATTTTTTAATTTCCGTTCTGCCAGCGGATGTTTCTTAATATTTCGGATTGTTCCGAGGTAATTCTCCACAGTACCATTGCTGAGCGTACCTGTTTTTAATTCCTCCTCTGCCCACACATCCAGAAGTTGTCCGACTGTGAGATTTTCCGCTTTGGCAACAAATTTCTTTTTCTCATAATCATCCATTGCCTGACGGAGCAGCTTTTCAGTTTCACTTTTGCTTTCTGTTCCAACGCATTCTTTCTGAACAAGATTGCCGCTTGCGTCCTCTACATAGAAGCGGTAGTACCATTTCTTTCCTTTTTTTCTTACAGATCCTTTTGCCATAATCGTATGTCTCCTTTCGATATTAGACAATCGGAACTGATGAAATGCTTCGTGCGTGTAAGTATATCATAACTCCGGTTGTCTTACTATACCGATTCGGAATCTTCGTATAAGACTTCTGATAAAAGATTTGCAAGCCTTTGTTCTGCTGTTTTTGGTTTCTTGGAATAGAGCCTTACAACGTCTGCCATCTCATTAAAAGCATTGATGGTAGGAGTGATTTCCCTTAAGAACATAATCTCATTATATTCATCATTCGATTCAAACCCTATTGTTTTGGCAATATCCGTCTGACCATCATTCCCCTTGAAGTTTTTGCAGGCGAACTGAAAGGAATCCAAAAACAGACCATATTGTTTTAACATCAGCAGTAATAAATCTTTTGAAAAAGCATCTTCTTCTTTGGTAAGGGCAAGCGGTAACTGTTCCAGAATATCTCCCATCGCATCACGAATCTGTAACTCTCTCTTATCCGTAATGTCGGTTTCATATTCATCTGTTTCCCCTTTGAGCCATTCCACAGATACATGAAGTGCTTCCGAAAGACCTTCCAGCACCATTTTTTTCGTATTGTCAATCGAACCATTCTCATAACGCAGGATTGTAGAAGCGGTAACCCCCATCTTTTCTGCGACATAAGGCTGTGTCAGATTCAATTCCAGACGGCGCTGTTTTATTCTGCTCCCTATCAGCTTGCGTAATTCTTTATCTTTCATGCTGACTGCCTCCTTTTTCGGTATGTATGAATTATAGCATTGTTTTTTCAAAATTGCAATATGCAATATAATATTTGCTTTTAATATTTCGTAACGCTTGACAAAAAGATGTGAAAAGGATATACTTACATCACAAGAATTGCATAATGCAATTTATAAGGAGGTGATTATATGACGCAAAGAAAAATTGCATTATCCATCGAAGAAGCTGCTGACTATACGGGAATCGGCAGAAACACCTTAAGACAGCTTGTAGAATGGAAGAAACTTCCAGTATTAAAGGTTGGTCGCAAAGTCCTGATTAAAACCGATATTCTGGAAATGTTTATGGAAGCGAATGAAGGTCGTGATTTGAGGGATAGAGGAAATGTAAAAGCCGTAACAAGAACTGCGGCAAATTAAAAAGGCGGCTTCCAAAGAAACCGCCAAAGGTTCTATCAGACCGAAGCCATGATATACCTACACGCAAGAAGATTATACCATGTGCTTCTTCTGATACGCAACCAAGAACTTATGTTTGCAAGAGAAAGGAGAATGTAATAATGGCAAAATCAACAAAAAGTTATGAAGAACGAATGCTTGAAATGGAAAAGAAAGAGCAGGAAAGCCTTGAAAAGGCGAAACGATATGCAGCACAGAAGAAAGAACTTCTGAAGCGAAAGAAAGCCGAAGAAAGTAAAAAACGAACCCATAGGCTCTGTCAGGTTGGCGGTGCGGTGGAATCCGTTCTTGGTTCGCCTATTGAGGAAGAAGACATCCCAAAGCTGATTGGTTTTCTGAAAAAGCAGGAAGCCAACGGGAAATTTTTCTCAAAGGCAATGCAGAAAGAAACAAATACCGATATGGAGGAAGTGTAATGGCGGAGGGGATGAGGTTTTCATTCCCTTCATTGCTTTTTTATGAAGGGCGCACTTATGGACAACCAGAGGTCGTCCCAATAAGTTTGCCACAAGTGGCAACCGGTCTGCGCTCACGCTTGCCGGGCTCGTTCCGTCGGCGGGGCTTTCAGCCAGACCTGCTCATGCCGCAGGAGGCACTCTTCGCCAGAGGGGCGCATTCCATGCAGGCTGCTATGCGCAGGGCACTCTTACGCAGAGGGCGTTCCGGCAATGCTGCTTTTCCTAAAACCGAAAGCAATGTCGCCGGAAATCTATGCCGGATGTGCAGAAAGGAGGCATCCAGACATGGCGATTTTTCATTACACAGTCAAAATAGTCGGACGTAGTAAAGGGAAATCTGTTATCTCCGCTTCCGCATATCTCAATGGGGATGTGATGAAAAATGAGGAAACCGGGCGAATCAGTTATTACACTTCTAAAAAAGAAGTGGTCTACACCAGTCTGATGATGTGCGAAAACGCACCTCCTGAATGGCAGATAGTACCAGAGGAAAATATAAAACGCTTTCAGAAATCTGTCCGATACAAAAAGTCAGCAGATAAAGAAGCTGCTTTAGAAAAATTTAAAATCACATTTCAGAAACAGAGGTTATGGAATGAGGTATTGAAGATTGAAAAAAGTGCGGATGCCCAATTTGGCAGGTCATTTGAATTTGCCCTTCCCAAAGAATGGAACAGACAGGAACAAATTCAATGTACAACTGACTATATCCAAAAAACTTTTGTAGATAGAGGAATGTGCGCTGATTGGAGTATCCACGATAAAGGGGATGGCAACCCCCATGTCCATCTGCTTCTGACTATGCGTCCTTTTAACCCGGATCATTCTTGGGGAAAGAAAGAAGTCAAGGATTGGGATTTTGTCAGAGATAAAAACGGAAATATCGTGATTGATGAATCCCATCCGAACTGGTGGCAGGATAAGAAAAACCCTGACCGTCATGGAATCCGTATCCCTGTATTAGACGAAAACGGAATTCAGAAGATTGGTGCAAGAAACCGCCTGCAATGGAAACGGGTGCTGACCGATGCTACTGGATGGAACAATCCAAAAAATTGTGAACTATGGCGGAGTGAGTGGGCAAAGGTGTGTAATGAACATCTTTCTTTGCATAATCAGGTCGATCACCGTTCTTATGAAAAACAGGGAAAACTCCAGATTCCTACCATCCATGAAGGTGCTGACGCAAGAAAGATTGAACAAAAGTTTCTTGTCGGGCAGGAAATAAAAGGTTCGTGGAAAGTAGCGGAAAATCAAATCATAAAACAACAAAACACGTTATTGCAAAAGATACTGGACACCTTTGGAAAAGTATCGGGTGCATTATCATTATGGAAGGAGCGATTAAATGACATTAGAAGAAAGCCGGGAAATTATACCCTTAATGGAGTCCATGATTGGGCAAATCGAAGAACAGCAGACCTTAATGACAGAAATGATTCTGGAAATGCAGAACCGGGACACCCAACTCTCTCTTATGCAGGAACAGAATCAGAAATTGCAAAAATTAAACAGCGAGTTATCCGAGCTGCTCAACATTTTGCCAAATACCGAGGAACTGCTTTCCAAGATGGAAGAACAGAAAACGAAGATAGAACTTTTGGAAAACGAAAATCAGCAATGGCAGAAATTGGCACAGAATCTGAACAGCGAAAACAGTTTATTGCTGAAACAGAACACCGAATTGCTGAACTGGAACAGCAAATAAGGAAAGGACGTGATATAGATGAACGAATCCAGAGAATCAAAGAACGCCGAACAGTTGGAAGAACTTCTGCTCTTGACCGAGGAGATACAAGAAGAACTGGAACAGAAAGACCAGCTTATCGTGGAACTGAAGACGCAGCTCAGCGAATCTCTGACCTTGAACGAGAAATTAAACAAAGAGAACAGAGCCGGGAATATTCAAGCATTAAAGAACGACTTGAAGCTGGCAGACAGAGCATTGCAGATCGAGAAAGAGAAGCTGCGAAGCGCAAACGTCACGATAGGGGAATGTCAAGATAAAATACGATGCTTAACACAACAACGGGATTATGCCCGGACACATCAGAAAATCGTAGAGATACCGGTAGAAAAGCCGGTACTCTATGAAAAATGTGAAGCCTGTGACCGGACAGCCTATCAGAATGAAAAAGCGAAATACGAAACACAAAAAGAGCGACTTGCAGGACAGTATAAAGCAAAAACGGTAATATTCCAAACAACCTTGTTCCTTCTTGCATGGTATTCGCTGACAACCACTCTTTTTCAGGCAGTACAGTCAGATGTGTTCCTTTCCGATTGTAAATCATTCTTCCATGATGCAGCGTCATTCATACAAACTTTTATCGGATGGACGATTGCTGCCGGACATTCTGCGGCACAGATTAGTACCAAAATTCCAAATGCGTTTATAGCCGAAATCATATATTGGTTATTGCTGATATTGGTTGTCGGAATATGCGTAGCAGGAACAGGGATACTGGTGATACTGATAGAAATAAAGGTTATAGAATTATATAAGAAAAACTGTTGGGATTTTATTACTCTACTGATGATACTGACAAGTGCTGCTGTCATCATTTATTTTGGAGAATCCATCAAAAAAACACTGTCAGTAAATCTTCTATTGCTTTTTGTACTTTCGCAAGGAGTATATGTTGGACTTAGATGTTATTTGAAAAATCAGTTAAATACCAAGCTATATTGATCAAAATATGATAAAAAACGTATAAAAGCAGGGGATAAAAACACACATCGTCCCCTGCTATTATATTATCCTTTTCCAATTTCTAGTAGGATATGCCTGTTTCATTATGCTTTTTTAAAAGCCTTAGTTTGAATGCTTTACTGTATTTCTTCCTAGACATAAATATGCTCCACATGGTACATAAAAAAGGACATGGCAATACCTCCTTGATACCACCGTATCCTTGAAAAAGGGCGACTTTAACACACCCTCCGTATTCTCATTTTTACAAAAGAAAACGGCGGTTTTGATTGTTATTTCAAAACCGCCGTTAAAATGGCATGAGAACTTTCTACTTCATAAGCGGTTTTTTTTCATGCTTATGAAGTAGAGAATTTTTACCTTATCGTAAATTCGCAAGATAAATTATATGTATCGTAATCCCAATCTCTTTCACTTTCAAAGAACGCAAATTGTTTAATCAAACGATAGTGTCCAGCAGGCAATTCTCCATAAAAACTTTTAACATCAATTTCTAATGTTAATCGTTCGTTAGGCTTAATAAAGCAATCCTTTTCATTGCTCTTTGAGGGGTCATCAAGCTGTTTAAGTTGATACCAAGTGCCGGATTGTTCAGCTTCTATTTCAAAATAATCTGGTGAATATTGGTATTCTTTATCAGAAGTATTTTCTATTAGAAATGAAAGGTGCTTTAAGTCTAAATCCTTTTCTGTACTCATTGAAATCTTCAAATCGCCCAAAGTGTCAAGCGCTTCTTCACTTCCATAAGGAGAAACCTCATATTCTTCGGAATAATCTTGTACTACATGATTATCACTGTCCTTTGCTTGACTACACCCAACAATACACACCAATAACAATAAGGTTAGAAACATACATATTATTTTTTTCATTTGTCCTTATCTCCTTTCTTTTAAATTTATAATAGCAATAAAATGTCTATTTTCAATCAACTTTCATTGCAATTTATTTTCACTGTAACACATGCTCCCCCTGCTTTATTATTAGCAATTTGGATATTTCCGCCATGTCTTTCACTTAAAATCTTACTAATATTCAGCCCTAACCCCAAATGTTCAGTAGCTATATCTTTCGATGATTTATAAAATGGTAATGTCGCCTTTTCAATATCAATATTTTTAAACCCGCAACCATCGTCTGAAACAGATATAACTAAATTATCATTCTCTATTACTACGCTAATAGCAATATCACTTTTTGCGTATCTAATACTATTAGAGAGTAAGTTTTCATAAATCTGCATGACTGTATCTAAATTGATAAACAAGGTTATATTATTACCGCTTGTAGTAATTGAAAAATGTTTGTCATAACAAAGTGCTTCTGCTGTGTTATTAAAATTATCAATAAGTGAATGAAATGTAATCTGTTGTCGTGGAATATCAATATCCTCTAACCTGTATAAGTTCGTCATAGCATTTACATATTTTTCAAGACGTGAAATATTTTTTGACATTACTGATATTTCATCTAATATTTCTTGTTGTGATACTAAGCCTTTGGGAATAAAGGAAAGCAGCATAGTAGCATGACCCTTTAGTAAAGTCAAAGGAGTGCGTAAGTCATGCGAAAAAGCAGCATTTAGACGGCGCTGTTCAGCAAATTGTCGAAACATAGTTTCATTATTTTTCGACAAACAGTCTTTCATTTTTTCAAAGGCATGACAAAGTTTCCCCATTTCATCATTTAATGGATATGATAACGTAAAATCTAAGTCATTTGCTTCAATTTTATGATACGCATTAGTTAATAGCTTAATAGGTTTCGATAATTTTTTTTTATAAAAAAATGTTACACAACATATCATACTAATAGATAATACGATAGGAATAATTGCAATATTTAATGAACCTAAAGCACTGTCAATAAGCCTATCCCGGTTTGTAAAATTAGGTAAAACTTCGATATATGAAACATGGTTCGGATAGACATATTCGTGTACTGGGCGTTCTTTTTGATAATCAACATTGAACTTGCATATCTCGTTTCCTTTCGTGTCAAATATTGTGTATTTTGTTTGGTCATTACTATAAGTGGCGGTAAATGAGCCATTTTCCGGTATATCATACCTCGTTGACAGATTTTCATACTTATAGTTTAAATTTATTCTGTATCTGTCAACCATTGAAATTAAAAGTATACAAATAATTATTCCAATCAACAACGAAAACAAAGCATAAAGAACAAAGGTCATTCTAATACTCATGCTATTTAACCGATTGAACAATCTGCTTCTCTTTAATTTTTCCATCTATATCCGCACCCCCAAACAGTTTCAATGTAAGGTCTATCGCCTAAAGATAAAAATTTTGCCCTAATACGTCTGATATGTTCTGTAACAACTGTATTATCACCAATGCCGTCTAATCCCCAAACTTTTTCATAAATAGTTTCCCGGTCAAAAACAATTCCTTTGTTTTGCGAAAGGAAAGATATTATATCAAATTCCTTTTTGGTAAAAGCCATATCCTTATTATGATAAAACACAATACGTGAGGAATAATCTATAACCATATCTTCATCAAATTGCACCTTTGAAGATATATTGTGTCTTTTTTCTCTGCGAAGATGTGCTGCAATGCGAGCTTCTAATTCATCAACAGAAAATGGTTTTATTACATAGTCGTCTGCGCCAATAGAAAATCCTTTTATTTTATCACTATCTTCAATGCGTGCTGTTAAAAAAATTATAGGGCATGAAACATAATCCCGTATCCTTTCGCAAACAGTAAATCCATCTATATCTGGCATATTGACATCTAACAAAATAATGTCAGGTTTTTTTTCTACTTCTTTTAATGCAGCATTTCCTGCTGTTGCAGTATATACCGTATATCCAAGTTTGCTGAAATAGCAATACAGCATTGATACAATTTCTTTTTCATCGTCTACAATTAAAATACTCTGCGCCATAAATATGCCTCCATTGTGAATATCTGATTTAAGATTATCAAACAAAAATCTATTTCTAATCAATTTCTTTAATTTTCGATGTCATTAGTTATTATATATGGCAATATGAGTTGTAGCAACCTTACTCTACATGTTTTATGCTCTATTACTATCCACACTATGATGTGTGTAATCATATCCCGAAAGCCATACCAAACAAAGCAGTCTATGGCAGATTTAGAAATAAGTCCTATGATTATTGAAAAATAAGAAAATATAAAAATTAGAGTGAAGTAATTATATTACAAAAATGAAAAACGGGAGATACACAGATATTGTGCTATCTCCCATATTGTTTTTAGTGTCATATCAAGGCTCATTTATTAGTGGTAAAATTAGCGTTTTTCTATATTTCTCAAAATGCTTGAAAGTAAAGTGTTCATATGGATAATCGAAAATCAGATATAAACTTTTGTTTAAATTGCCTATAATTCAAGTGAATCTTCTGCATCCACCCACATCTGTAAATTGCCATCAAGATATAATCTTGCATATTCCAAAGGCTCATCCACAGCCAATGAAGTAAGCGCACATTCTGATCCATATGTGGTTTTTAAATTTTTTTCAGCTTCCCAACAATTAATGCGAAGCATATATCCGGCACTTGTGTAAACATCAATACTATCGTGGTTTATGTTGTATTCTGCATAAATTGTTCTCATTGTATCTTATCTCCATTTTTTAATAATCATTTACAGAGTTAAATATCGAAAACATTTCATTCAGTTCACCATGTCGTTATTGTTATATGTTATACTATGTACGAATTTTTCTTTCCCTTAATTTTTCCCATATTAAGGTTCATGAAAACCAATGAGAGAATATAATACAAGGGAAAGAGTAAGGGAAAGTTCACTTGCTACAAACTTAGTATTTTCAAGGGTTTGTGAGGAATTTGATAATCAAATATAACAGTTATTAAATTTCCTAAAATAAGTGAAATATCAACTGAAAATTATAGAGCTATTTTTTATAGAAAATTAAGAGATGAAATCAGAGCTTTATGCTATAATCTATATAAATCCGGTGAAGCAGCTTCATACGACAGGGAAGCTGTTGAAAATTTCCGTAAAAAGAAGAAAAAGGATAGAACTGTTATGAAGCTAAAAACAAGAATCATTCTGGGATTCACCATGATCATTCTTATGCCTCTGCTTCTGTTTGCCGCCACTTTGTATGGATTCAGCCAGTCACAGGCGCAGAAAGCACAGGCAGTGACTGAGAGCGATGGAACAGTATATGATATTTCCATAACAGACTCAGCCGACAGTCAGGGCAGGGTACATGTAATGGCCAAGGATTTGTTTATCAGTGCGTTTGTAATCCTGATCTCCGTTGCTTTGGTAGTTGGTCTTTGGGTATATCGCAGCATTGCCGTTCCATTGGTTAAATTAAAAAAAGCGACGCAGAATATAAAAGAGGGCAACCTGGATTTCGTTCTGGATGTAGAAGGAAAAGACGAATTTTCTGAGCTCTGTCAGGATTTCGAGGAAATGCGCCGCCGTCTGAAAGAATCTACAGAAGAAAAAAGCCTTATAGAAAAAGAGAACAGAGAGCTGATCAGCAACATTTCCCATGATCTGAAAACTCCGATCACAGCAGTGAAAGGATATGTAGAGGGAATCATGGATGGAGTGGCAGATACCCCTGAGAAAATGGATCGCTATGTCCGCACCATCTACAACAAGACAAATGAGATGGATCATCTGATCAACGAGCTGACTTTTTATTCCAAAATCGATACCAACCGCATTCCTTATACTTTCAACAAACTAAATGTGGAAGATTATTTTGAAGATTGTTCAGAGGAAGTTGGTCTGGAACTTGAGACCAGGGGAATTGAGCTGGTTTATGCCAACTATGTGGAAAAAGATGTTATGGTAATTGCCGATGGGGAGCAGATCCGCCGTGTTATCCATAACATTATCAGCAACGCTATCAAATATATGGACAAGCCTAAAGGAATCATTCAGATCCGAATCAAGGATGTGGGTGATTTTATCCAGATTGAGATTGAGGACAATGGGAAAGGTATTGGCCCGAAGGATCTGCCTTATATTTTCGACCGTTTTTACCGTACAGATGTTTCACGAAATTCTTCCAAAGGCGGAAGCGGAATCGGTCTTTCCATTGTAAAGAAAATTCTGGAGGACCATGGGGGAAAGGTATGGGCCACAAGCCGTCTTGGAATCGGCACGATCATGTATTTTGTACTTAGAAAATACCAGGAGGTACCAATGAAATGAGCAGAATTCTGATCATTGAAGATGAAGAAGCAATTGCAGAGCTTGAGAAAGACTATCTGGAGCTCTCAGGATTTGAAGTTATAATCTGCAACAGAGGCGATCTGGGGCTTAATATGGCACTGAAAGAAGATTTTGACCTGATTATTCTGGATCTGATGCTGCCGGAGATAGACGGGTTTGAAATCTGCCGCCAGGTAAGAGAAGCTAAGAATACTCCGATCATTATGGTTTCCGCGAAGAAAGATGATATTGACAAGATCCGCGGTCTTGGACTTGGGGCTGACGATTACATGACCAAGCCATTTAGCCCAAGCGAGCTTGTTGCCAGAGTAAAGGCACATATGGATCGCTATAACCGTCTGATCGGTTCCACCACGCAGAAGAACGACATTATTGAGATTCGTGGAATCAAGATCGACAAGACTGCCCGCCGTGTCTGGGTAAATGGCGAGGAGAAAACTTTTACCACCAAGGAATTTGATCTGCTCACATTCCTGGCCCAGAATCCAAACAGAGTTTTTACAAAGGAAGAGCTTTTCAGGGAAATCTGGGATATGGAATCGGTAGGCGATATTGCCACAGTTACAGTCCATATCAAGAAAATCCGTGAGAAAATTGAGTATAATAATGCCAAGCCGCAGTATATCGAGACCATCTGGGGCGTGGGATACAGATTTAAAGTGTGATAATTTCTGATTACAAAATGGTTGCTGTGAATGATATTATTTTGCTCAGATACTGTTATGATATTATTTTAGAGCGTGTTTGAAAAAGATGACATAATTTCTGAGAAAATTGAGAGGTAAAATGAGAAGACTATATAAAGAATTGGAGAACTACGGCAAATCCGACTTCTATCCTTTCCACATGCCAGGTCACAAGCGGAATAAGGCGTGCATAGAGGGAGATTTTCCCATTGAACGTGATATTACGGAAATAGACGGATTCGACGATCTGCATCATTCTGAGGGAATTTTACTTGAAGCGCAGAATGCCTTATCCAGAATGTACGGCACCAGGAAAAGTTTTTTTAGTGTCAACGGAAGTACGGCAGGAATTCTTACTGCCATTTCCGCATCTGTGAAAAAGGGTGGACAGATTCTGGTGGCCAGAAACTGTCATAAGGCTGTTTACCACGCAATTTATCTCCGGGAACTGGTTCCCACATATATTTATCCACAATCTGATAACAATTTGGGGATAAATGGCTCAATTTCCGTATCCCGTGTGGAAAGATATCTTGAGGAAAATCCGAAAATCGAAGCAGTCCTTATTACATCGCCTACTTATGATGGGGTGGTTTCAGATGTGCGCAAGATTGCGGAAACTGCCCACAAACATGGAATTCCGCTGATCGTGGATGAAGCCCACGGTGCTCATTTCAGATTCTCTGACTATTTTCCTGTTTCAGCAACAGATCTGGGAGCAGATGTGGTGATCCAGAGCTTTCACAAAACATTGCCGGCCATGACACAGACCGCAGTGCTTCATCTGTGCAGTGAACGTGTAAGCGAGAAGCTGATTCGCAGATTTCTTGGAATTTACGAGACCAGCAGTCCGTCCTATATTCTCATGTCCAGTCTGGATGCCTGTGTGGCGAAGCTGGAAAAAGACAGCGGACGATTATTTGATGAATTTACGGAAAATCTGGAAGCCGCCCGCAGACAGCTTGGTCAGTGCAGGTATATACGTCTGTTACAGACACCGGAAGAGACAGGAGAAGAAAGTGATGTACAGGGCACAGAAGAACTGTTTGATTATGACCGCTCCAAGCTGATCCTGTCCACACTGCACAGCAGTTTAAATGGTTCGGAACTTGCGGGAATCCTTCGAAGAAAATATCATCTGGAAGTTGAGATGACTACAGAGAATTATGTGCTTGCACTGGCAGCAGTTGGAGACACCAGGGAAGGATTCCGGAGGCTTTGCAAAGCCATAGAAGAAATCGACAGGCAGGAAGCTGAACTGGCAGAGAAGAGCAGGAATATAACAGAGAAAATAGCTGTTGGAAATTCAGATTATGTACCGGAAGTGGAAAGACAGAATTGTATTAAATGTAATTCTGAAGATTGTGAAAGCTGTGACGAAAAGGATACCCGCAGCGGTGGCTTACGAAATGAAAAATATGCCTGCAAGTGTGGTCCTATGAAGCAGCTTATGTCCATTTCAAGGGCAATGGATGCCCCATCCCAGCCTTGTCTTCTGGAAGAAAGTGCAGGGAAAATTGCCGCAGAATTTGTATATCTTTATCCGCCGGGGATTCCCATTATTGTTCCAGGCGAACAGATTACTGGACTTTTTACAAGGAATGTGAGAAGATATATGGAGCAGGGTCTGAATATTCACGGTCTTTGCGGAGAAAATAACGAAACAATAAGCGTAGTAAAGGAGCAGGCAGAGGTGTAACCCCTGCCTGATACATTATGGGAAAAATATTTTACATTATGGGAAAAAGCGCGTCTGGTAAGGATCATATTTATGCCAGGCTGGCAGCACATGAGGGATTGGGACTTAAGAAGCTGGTTCTTTATACGACCCGTCCAATCCGTGCAGAGGAAGAGAATGGTAAACAGTACTATTTCGTGGATGATAAAAAGCTGGAAGAATTTCGAAGCAGCGGAAATCTGATCGAGGCCAGAGCTTATCATACAGTACATGGAATCTGGAACTATTTTACAGCAGATGACGGTCAGGTGGATTTGAAAAATTCTGACTATCTGGGAATCGGTACACTTGAATCTTATGTGAAAATGAGAGAATACTATGGAAAAGAGACTGTTTGCCCTGTTTATATCGAAGTGGAGGATGGAGAGCGTCTTGCAAGAGCATTGAAAAGAGAGCGTGGTCAGGAGATACCCCGCTATGAGGAAATGTGCAGAAGATTTCTTGCAGATCAGGAGGATTTTTCCGAAGAGAAAATTGCTGCTGCCGGGATTACGAGAAAATTCCAGAATGTTGATCTGGAGGAATGTGTAGAGGAAATTGCTGAATATATCAGACAGGCATAATGTGCATCGCGAAGCGTGTTGCTGGTCACGGAGTGCGCAGTAACATTTTTATTAATGTTCACTGGTAACGTTCCGCGAGGTGTTTTTTGTGAACAAAGTTCACAGAAAACCCGAGAATTGCGGCGCGAAATCATGCGAATGCATGATTTCTGTGCATCGCGAAGCGCGTTACTGGTCACGGAGTGAACAGTAACACATTTTTTGTTGATAAGTGAATAAATTCACAAAAAACTATAGCATGATTTTGTCGTACATGATAGAATTAAAGGGTAAATACATTTAGAGTGTATTTGTACAAAATAAGCTATGCAGGGTTGCAGAACGCAGCCTTTGACAATAGCGAAAATGATAGGGTGAGGTGATTCCGATGTTAGGGTTTAACGACATTATAGGACATGAAGAGATAATCAGACATTTGAAGAATGCCATACAGACAGAGAAAGTGTCCCATTCGTATATTTTTACAGGTGACCCTGGTTCTGGAAAGAAATTGCTGGCAGGAACCTATGCGATGACATTGCAGTGTGAAGAGGGCGGTACGGAGCCTTGCGGACATTGTGATTCCTGCAAGAAAGCGATTGGTAAGAATCACCCGGATATTATTATGGTGACCCATGAGAAGCCAAATGTGATTACAATTGACGAAATCAGGGAACAGATTATCAATGATGTGGATATTAAGCCATACTGCAGCCCATACAAGGTTTATATTGTGGCAAATGCAGAGCTGATGAATCCCCAGGCACAGAATGCTCTTCTGAAGACCATTGAAGAGCCGCCGGAATATGCAGTTATCATGCTTCTCACAAGCAATATTGATGCTCTGCTGCCGACCATTCGTTCCAGATGTGTACGTCTGGATCTGAAGGTTGTAGATGACGGTCTGGTAAAGAAGTACCTGATGGAACATCTCCATATACCGGATTATCAGGCTGAGATCGATGCTTCCTATGCTCATGGCAGTATTGGCAGAGCGAAACAGGTAGCTACTTCCCAGGAGTTTGCAGATATGACCCAGAATGCACTCCGCATCCTGAAGAATGCAGACGGAATGGAAGTATATGAGCTTACAGAAGCAATCAAGGAGCTTTCCAATGACAAGCAGAACATCAGTGACTATCTGGATCTTTTCCAGTTCTGGTTCCGTGATGTACTGATGTTTAAGGCTACACGGGAAGTTGATAATCTTGTATTTAAGCAGGAAATAAATTATATAAGGGAACAGGCAAGCCAGCGTTCCTATGAGAACCTGGAGAAGATTCTGGATGCACTGGAGAAAACAAAAGTACGTCTTCGTGCCAATGTAAATACAGAACTTGCTCTTGAGCTTCTGTTCCTTACAATCAGGGAGAAATAGAATGGCAAAAGTAGTAGGCGTAAGATTTCGGAATGTAGGTAAGATCTATTACTTCAATCCGAAGAACTATAAAGTGAAACCGGGCGATCATGTAATTGTGGAGACTGCCCGCGGTGTTGAGTATGGAAAGGTGGTGCTTGCACCTAAGGATGTGGTGGATGACCAGGTGGTACATCCTTTGAAGGAAGTGCTTCGTGTGGCTACCAAAGACGATGATGAAAGAGAGAAGTATAACAGGGAGCGTGAGAGGGACGCTTTCAAGATCTGCCAGAAGAAGATTCGCGAGCATGGACTTGAGATGAAGCTGATTGACGCAGAGTATACTTTTGATAACAATAAAGTGTTGTTTTACTTTACAGCAGACGGCAGAATTGATTTTCGCCAGCTGGTAAAGGATCTTGCATCTATTTTTAAGACAAGAATTGAACTTCGCCAGATTGGTGTAAGAGATGAAACAAAAATTCTTGGAGGAATCGGTATCTGCGGCAGATGTCTCTGCTGTCATACTTATCTTTCCGAGTTTGCACCTGTATCCATCCGAATGGCCAAGGAACAGAATCTCTCTCTGAACCAGACGAAGATTTCAGGTGTATGCGGAAGACTGATGTGCTGTCTGAAGAATGAGCAGGAGACCTATGAGGAGCTGAATCGCAGACTTCCGGGAATCGGAGATACGGTAACTACTCCAGACGGAATCCAGGGCAATGTACAGAGTGTAAATGTACTCCGCCAGCTTGTAAAGGTAGTAGTAGAAATTGGTGATGAGAAAGAAATTCAGGAATTCCCTGTAGGCGAACTGAAATTCCGTTCCAGAAAAAAGAAAGTAAAAGTCTCTGAACAGGAATTAAAGGAACTGAAGGATCTTGAAGATAAAAAGGGAGATTCCAAATTAGATGATTAATGATCTTGTGAAGGAGAATGAGCGGATAGATGATCTGCAGAATGGCTATTATATCATTCAGGATCCCCGGAAATTCTGCTTCGGTATGGACGCTGTTCTTTTATCTGGGTTTGCCAGAGTGAAGAAGGGAGAGAAGGTTCTCGATATGGGAACGGGAACTGGTATTATTCCGGTACTCCTTGCTTCCAAGACTGTGGGAGAGCATTTCACAGGTCTGGAAATCCAGGAAGAGTGTGCTGAAATGGCAGCAAGAAGTGTGAAATACAATAACCTGGAGGACAGGGTCAGTATCAGACAAGGTGATATTAAGGAGGCTGTCAGTATTTTCGGGGCAGCTTCTTTTCATGTTGTCACCTGCAATCCGCCCTATATGATCGGGCAGCATGGACTGACCAATCCGCATATGCCAAAGGCAATCGCCCGACATGAGATCCTTTGTACTCTTGAGGATGTGGTAAGCCAGGCTTCGAAGCTTCTTGGAGACAGAGGACGTTTTTACATGGTACACAGACCGTTCAGACTGACAGAAATTATGCAGGTTTTGACGAAATATAAGCTGGAGCCTAAGCGTATGCAGCTTGTTTATCCATACATTGACAGGGAGCCTAATATGGTGCTCATAGAAGCCCTGAAAGGCGGCAATTCCCGGATTACTGTGGAAAGACCGCTGATCGTGTATGAGAAGCCGGGAGTTTATACGAAGGAAATTCTGGAAATGTACGATATGATTTAAAAAGATCGCAAATAAAAAATGAAAAACAGATGATTGCAGAAGGGAGAAAAATATGAGTGGTAAATTATATCTATGTGCCACGCCAATCGGAAATCTGGAGGATATTACGCTTCGCGTGCTCCGTGTTCTGAAGGAAGTGGATCTGATCGCTGCGGAAGACACCCGCAACAGTATCAAGCTTCTCAATCATTTTGACATAAAAACTCCAATGACCAGTTACCATGAGTACAACAAAGTGGAGAAAGCCTACACCCTCATTGAGAAAATGCAGGAGGGTCTGAATGTGGCTCTGATCACAGATGCGGGAACACCTGGAATTTCTGACCCAGGGGAAGTATTGGCTGCTATGTGTTACGATGCCGGAATTGAAGTAACTTCGCTTCCAGGCCCGGCAGCATGCATCACGGCTCTTACCCTGTCCGGACTTTCCACCCGCAGATTTGCATTCGAGGCCTTTTTACCTCCGGATAAAAAAGAGAGGAAAGCCATTCTGGAAGAGTTGAAAAACGAAACCCGCACCATCATCCTTTATGAGGCACCCCATCACTTGGTTGGTACCCTGCAGGAATTGTACCAGGCTCTTGGAAACCGCAGAATGACTCTTTGCCGTGAGCTTACCAAGAAGTATGAAACGGCATTTCGGACAACAATCGAAGATCTGATTGCTTTTTACAAAGATCAGAAGCCCCTTGGAGAGTGTGTCCTGGTGATCGAGGGCAGAAGCCGAAAGGAAATGGAACAGGAGTCACAGGAATCCTGGAGAGACATCTCCATTGAGGAACATATGGCGATTTATGAGAATCAGGGGATCGCACGCAAAGAGGCAATGAAGATGGTTGCAAAGGATCGAGGTGTGACAAAAAGAGATATTTACCAGGCGCTTTTGCTGCAAAAATAGAGAAGAAACTGTTCTGGCAGGTGTTATTCCTGACAAGCAGACATATAGGGGGAGATAAGGCGTATTTTTGACGGATATCCGTTGAAAATACGCCGTTTTTTTTACATCTTGAAATGGCTTTTAACTGGCAAAAACGGGGATTTTGTGCTATAATAAATCTGTATTTTTATGCGCAAAAACAGGAATGAGATCTGGCAGCAGAAATGAGCCGTAAATTCCTGTAACTTTTTAATAGATCATAACAGGAGGAATATCATGGGCGAAACAAATACAGAATACGGAGCGGACCAAATCCAGATTCTGGAGGGTCTGGAAGCCGTACGTAAGAGACCTGGTATGTACATTGGAAGTACATCCAGCCGTGGTCTCCATCATCTTGTATACGAAATCGTGGACAATGCCGTAGATGAGGCACTGGCTGGTTACTGTACAGAAATAAATGTAGCGATCAATCCTGATAACTCCATCACAGTTGTAGATAATGGACGAGGCATTCCGGTAGGAATCAATCATAAAGCCGGCATTCCAGCTGTAGAGGTGGTATTTACCATTCTTCATGCCGGCGGTAAGTTTGGCGGTGGAGGATACAAGGTATCAGGAGGTCTTCACGGAGTAGGTGCATCCGTTGTTAATGCACTTTCTGAATGGCTTGAAGTATCAATCTGCAGAGATGGAAAGAGATATGAGCAGCGTTACGAGCGTGGTAAGACAATGTATCCGCTTAAGGAAGTTGGAGAATGTGGTGATTCTACCGGAACTACTGTTACTTTCCTCCCGGACAAGCAGATATTCGAGGAGACTGTATACGATTACGATATCCTGAAACAGCGTCTCCGTGAAATGGCTTTTCTTACCAAAGGTCTGAAGATCATTCTTACTGACAAGCGGGAAGGTATGGAAAGGGAGAAAACTTTCCACTATGAAGGTGGTATCCGTGAATTTGTAACTTATCTGAACAGAAGTAAAGAAGCTCTTTATCCGGAGATCATTTACTGCGAGGGTGAGAAGGACGGTGTGGCGGTTGAAGTTGCCATGCAGCACAATGATTCTTATACAGAGAATACTTACGGATTTGTAAACAATATTAATACTCCTGAAGGCGGTACCCATATTACTGGTTTCAGAAATGCCATTACAAACACATTTAACGATTACGCCAGAAAGAATAAGCTTCTCAAGGACAGCGAGCCAAACCTTTCCGGTGATGATATCCGAGAAGGCCTGACAGCCATTGTCAGCGTTAAAATTGGCAATCCGCAGTTTGAAGGCCAGACGAAGCAGAAACTTGGCAACAGTGAGGCCAGAGGAGCTGTAGACAGTGTTGTAAGCAAACAGCTGGAGATTTTTCTGGAACAGAATCCTGCTGTAGCCAAGGCAACTGTAGAGAAGTCTGTACTTGCCCAGAGAGCCAGAGAGGCAGCGCGTAAGGCCCGAGATCTTACCAGAAGGAAGTCTGCCCTTGACAGTATGTCCCTTCCAGGCAAGCTTGCCGATTGCTCGGACAAGAATCCGGAGAATTGCGAAATCTATATCGTAGAGGGTGATTCCGCGGGTGGCTCTGCGAAGACAGCTCGTAACCGTGCTACACAGGCTATCCTTCCTCTTCGTGGAAAAATACTGAACGTAGAGAAAGCCCGTCTGGACAAGATTTATGCAAACAAAGAGATCAAGGCTATGATCACAGCCTTTGGCACCGGTATTCATGATGATTTCGATATTTCCAAACTGAGATATCACAAGATCATCATTATGACTGATGCCGATGTTGACGGTGCCCACATTGCCACACTGCTTCTTACATTCCTGTACAGATTTATGCCGGAACTGATCAAGCAGGGCTATGTATATCTGGCACAGCCGCCGCTGTACAAGATCGAGAAGAACAAGAAGGTATGGTACGCTTACGATGACGATGAGCTGAACGCCATCCTTACAGAGATAGGACGAGACTCCAACAATAAGATCCAGCGTTACAAAGGTCTGGGAGAGATGGATGCAGAGCAGCTTTGGGAGACTACCATGGATCCGGAGAAGCGTATTCTTCTCCGCGTTACAATGGATGAGGCAGCTACCTCCGAAATTGACCTTGTATTTACCACACTTATGGGTGACAAGGTAGAACCAAGACGTGAATTTATCGAAGAGAATGCACGCTTTGTAAAGAATCTGGATATCTAGGGGAGATAGAACAATATGGATGACAAGATTTTTGACCAGGTCCATGATGTGGATCTGGAGAAAACCATGAAAGAATCTTACATCGAATATGCTATGAGCGTTATTGCTTCAAGAGCGCTTCCTGATGTAAGAGATGGTTTGAAACCGGTACAGCGTAGAGTGCTGTATTCTATGATCGAATTGAACAACGGTCCGGATAAGCCACATCGTAAATGTGCCCGTATCGTTGGTGATACCATGGGTAAGTATCATCCTCATGGTGACAGCTCTATTTACGGAGCACTTGTAAATATGGCACAGGACTGGTCTTTCCGCTATACTCTTGTTGACGGACATGGAAACTTCGGTTCTGTTGACGGCGACGGCGCAGCTGCTATGCGATACACTGAGGCCCGCCTGAGCAAAATTTCCATGGAGATGCTTGCTGACATTAATAAAGATACTGTAGACTTCCAGCCAAACTTTGATGAAACTGAGAGAGAGCCAAAGGTGCTTCCTTCCAGGTTCCCGAACCTGCTGGTCAATGGTACTACAGGTATTGCTGTTGGTATGGCTACCAATATTCCGCCTCACAATCTTCGTGAGGTTATTAATGCTGTTGTAAAAATTATTGACAATACCATCGAGGAGCAGAGAGAAACCACAATTGAAGAGCTTCTTGACGTTGTAAAAGGCCCAGATTTCCCTACAGGAGCCACTATTCTCGGAAGAAGGGGAATCGAGGAGGCATACCGCACAGGCCGCGGCAAGATCCGTGTACGTGCAGTATCAAATATTGAGACCTTACCAAATGGAAAATCACGTATTATCGTTACGGAGCTTCCATATCTGGTAAATAAAGCCCGGCTGATCGAGAAGATCGCAGAGCTTGTCCGTGATAAAAAGATTGATGGAATTACCGACCTGAATGATCATTCCAGCCGTGAGGGAATGCGTATTTGTATTGACCTTCGTAAAGATGCCAATGCAAATGTTGTTCTGAATCAGTTGTACAAGCATACCCAGCTGCAGGATACTTTTGGCGTTATCATGCTTTGTGTGGTACCTCAGGGAGACAGTCTTGTACCAAAGGTACTGAATCTGAAAGAGCTTCTGGAGCATTATCTGGCTCATCAGGAGGACGTTGTTACCAGAAGAACCAAATATGATCTGAATAAAGCGCAGGAACGTGCCCACATTTTGGAAGGCTTGCTGAAAGCCCTGGATAATATCGACGAAGTTATCAGGATCATTCGTGCTGCCCGCAACGTTCAGATTGCGAAGCAGGAATTGATGGACAGATTCGAACTGACGGATGTGCAGGCTCAGGCTATTGTAGATATGCGTCTGAGAGCTCTCACCGGTTTGGAAAGAGAGAAGCTGGAAGCAGAATATGCAGAATTAGAGGAGAAAATCCGCAAATTCCTGGCAATTCTTGCAGACAGAAATCTCCTTCTTCGTGTTGTAAGGGAAGAAATCCTTGCAATCGCTGACAAATACGGCGATGAGAGAAGAACTGCCATCGGATATGATGTCTATGATCTTTCCACAGAGGATCTGATTCCAAGGGAAAATACTGTCATTACTATGACAAAACTTGGTTATATCAAGAGAATGACTGTAGATAATTTCCGCAGCCAGAACAGAGGTGGACGTGGAATCAAGGGAATGCAGACCATCGATGACGATTACATTGAAGAACTGCTTATGACTACTACTCACCATTATCTGATGTTCTTTACCAATACAGGACGTGTATACAGGCTGAAAGCATACGAGATCCCTGAGGCAGGAAGAACTGCAAGAGGTACTGCAATTGTCAATCTTCTGCAGCTTATGCCAGGTGAGCGCATTACATCTGTTATTCCTATGCGTAAATTCGAAGAAGGCAAGTATCTGGTTATGGCAACTAAGGCTGGTCTTGTGAAGAAGACACCTATGGAAGAATATGCAAATGTACGTAAGACAGGTCTTGTGGCAATCACACTTCGTGATGATGATGAGCTTATTGAAGTTAAGGCTACAGACGATACAAAAGATATTATGCTTGTAACGAAAGACGGTATGTGCATCCGTTTCAAGGAGACTGATGTAAGAAGTACCGGAAGAAGCTCCATGGGTGTTCGTGGTATGAATCTTGATCCTGGAGATGAGGTTGTGGCAATGCAGCTGAATTCTCAGGGAGATTACCTGCTTGTAGTATCTGAAAATGGTATGGGCAAACGTACAGCTATGAGTGAATTTACCTGCCAGAACCGTGGAGGTAAGGGTGTGAAGTGTTACAAGATCACCGAGAAAACCGGTAATGTGATTGGTGCTAAAGCTGTCAATGAAGAAAACGAGATTATGATGATCACTACAGAAGGAATCATTATTCGTATTACCTGTGCCGGAATTTCTATTCTTGGAAGAATCACTTCCGGAGTGAAGCTGATCAATCTGGATGAGGGTGTAACAGTGGCAAGTCTTGCCAAGGTTCGCGAGAAAGCAGAGGGAAATACGGAGAACGGCAGCAGTGAGGAGCCGACTGAGGAGACTGAGGAAGTTTTTGAAGAAGAGGATTCACAGGATACAAATGATGCAGAATAAAGGAATCTGTGAAGTATGAAAAAAAGAACCAGAATTTTAATCCTGGGTATTGCCATGATGTTTATCATGGCAATGTCCGGATGCGGCGTAAATCATAAATCGCCGGAGGGAGTAGTGGAAGCCCTCATAAAGAATTATGTAAGCGGAAGTGAGAAGAAGGTGAAGCAGTGTTATTCTCAGGAAAAGGATACCAATGAACTTCTACAGAATGAGATTGATGCTACTTTAAAATATTTTGCTGCTCATAATCCAACAAAAGTAAAGGTGGAACAGTGCGATATTCTTTCCGAAAACGGTGACTATACTTACGTGTACATTATTTACAATCTGGTATTGGAAAATGACCAGGAGTATCCATGCGTAGGAACCTATATGACGGAGAAAAAAGATGGTAAATACTATGTAATGTCACCTTCCGAGATCACAGATGATCTGCGGAATCAGGCTGCGGATGACTATGCCAAGTTTATGACTGCAGATTCTTATAAGACTTATACGAAAGCATACAATGTATTTATCAAAAAGAACCCGGGGTATGAGGAGAAAATTGCAAATAAGCTGGATGCAGAGTAGAAGGGAGGCTGCTGCAGGATGATTGAATCTTGCAGTGGCCCTTTTTCATATCGTGATTTGATATGGAACCGAAAAATATTTTTATCGCACTGAGGAGTTTTGCATAGAGGAAAGGAGCTTGGAAATGAAAAGAATCATTGTAATGGTACTGAAGAATATTATATTCGTACCATATTATTGGATTATGCTGAACTGGTATGCTGCGCATGTGGATAAATACACAGAGGAACAGCGCTATGCCATGTTGAAAAAAATTGACCATGCAGCTAATCGTGGAGGAAATCTTCATATAGACGGTCATGGAGTAGAAAATATACCTTCGCAAAATGGATTTATGTTTTATCCGAATCATCAGGGATTATATGACGTGCTTGCCATAATGGAGGTCTGCCCGGTACCTTTTTCAGTAGTTGCAAAGAAGGAAGTTGGAAATGTACCGTTTTTGAAGCAGGTATTTTCATGTATGAAAGCATTTTTGATTGACAGGGAAGATATTAAACAATCTATGCAGGTGATCATTAATGTAACGAAAGAAGTAAAAGCAGGAAGAAATTATCTTATTTTTGCAGAAGGGACCAGAAGCAAAAATGGAAATCATCCTCAGGAATTTAAAGGCGGAAGTTTTAAGGCTGCTATGAAAGCAAAATGTCCGATTGTACCGGTTGCATTGATTGATTCTTATAAAGCATTTGATACCGGTTCTGCAAAAATGCTGAATGTTCAGGTGCATTTTCTGAAGCCCATGGAATATGAAGAATATAAAGATATGAAATCAACTGAGATTGCCGCAGAGGTAAAAAGAAGAATTGAAGAGACTATCCGGGCGAATGAAAATAGTAACTGTTCACTTCGTAACCAGTAACCGCTTCGCGATGCACAGAAATCATGCATTCGCATAATTTCGCACCGAAATTCGTATAAAAAAATAAAAAACTTAAAAAAGATGTTGACAAGAAGTGATCTTTTAAGTATAATAACAAATGCGCTACAAAAGATGCGCAACTCCACAATTTAACATTGGTTAAGTAGTTCGGAGACTGGAGAAGTACTCAAGAGGCCGAAGAGGTGCCCCTGCTAAGGGTATAGGTCGTTAACGCGGCGCGAGGGTTCAAATCCCTCCTTCTCCGTTTTTTAATTTTTTTAGATTTTAAATTTGAAAAAATTAAAAAAGTGGTTGACAAAGCTTCCTACTTGTGATAAAGTAGACAAGTCGTCAACAAAGACAAAAAACTTCATCGAAAAAAGTTTTGAAAAAACTTAAAAAGTTCTTGACAAACAAAACAAGATGAGGTAAAATAAACAAGCTGTCGCAAAGAAATGACAGCGAAACAACCTTGATAACTAAACAGTGAAACACATATGATTCTCGAAAATTCTTAACGAATCATCATTCAAATGAATGAACTTTTTATAACAGTAATGACGAGAGATAACTAAGCTAGTTGGTTGTCTTGAGTGAATCAAACATTTTATCAGAGAGTTTGATCCTGGCTCAGGATGAACGCTGGCGGCGTGCTTAACACATGCAAGTCGAACGGGAAATACTTTATTGAAACTTCGGTCGATTTAATTTATTTCTAGTGGCGGACGGGTGAGTAACGCGTGGGTAACCTGCCTTATACTGGGGGATAACAGCCAGAAATGACTGCTA